>NZ_JBMERQ010000003.1:0-395630 GCF_048820895.1 Cribrihabitans neustonicus | reverse complement strand
CGGCACCCGCACCTTGGCGATGATATCGGCGCTCTTCCACAGCGCCGCGGCGGTCTTGACGATCTCCACGCCCGCGGCCTCATAGGCGGCATCGGAAAACCCCGCCCCCGCCCCGGCGCCGCTCTCGATCGCGCAGGAATAGCCCAGCTTCTGCAGCTGCCGCGCCGAATCCGGCGTCATTGCGACCCGGTTTTCGCCCGGCATTACTTCTTTTGGTGTACCTATCTTCACCGCATCGGTCCCCCTAGACTTGCTCGCGCCCGCGCTGTGCAGGCACGGATCACAAAGATCTCTGTTATCTTGCGCAATTTTGTTGCGCAAGAATTTCGCTGCGTCGCCGCAACCATCCCGCTGCATTGCCGCAAAGCCGTCACACCCAGCGCCGCACCTTTCGTTCGTAGCGCGCCCAGTCCGCACGGAAGGCCCGCCGCATGCGGTCCTCCTCGGGCAGGACGAAACGCCGTTCCAGGATCCACAGGAACAGCGGTACCAACACCAGGGACAGCACTGCATCGAACCACAGGACCAGCCCCGCGAGGATCAGCACGTCGCCCAAGTAGATCGGGTTGCGGCTGCGGCTGAAGATGCCCGTCTGCACCAGATGCTCCGGCGTCTCGTGCGGCAGCACGGTGGTTTTGTGACGGCGCATTTCGATGACCCCCAGCACCGCCAGCAGAAACCCGCCGCCAACCAGAACCCCGCCAAGGAAATCGGCCCAGGCGCCGCCAAAGCTCAGACCGGCGGGGAGAAATTCCGCTTGCAGCCAGGCCAGGGCGGCAAAGCCCAGAAGCCAGGCGGGCGGGATATCCAGCCAGCGCTTCATGCGCCGGCCCGTCCGAATGTATTTTCTGTGATCACGCGCATCGCGGGCAGTTTTTCCTCATCCGGCCGGAGCGTCCAGACCCGCAGGGCCCGGGGCGAAAGAAAAGGACAGATTGCTACTGTCCAACCCGGAAACGGCGAATCCTTCCCAGGATGCGGCAAGATCCTGCACAATTCGCCCGGATTGGCTAAGTCTATTTTGCAACGTGGACAATTTCGCGCACCCCGCGGTAGCTTTACGCCGGTTTCCCGGTATGGCCACCGTCTGCGTACTGGTCTTTGCGCAGCCGGCCCGGCCTGCGCAGCGTGACGGCACGGCGCGCTTGCTTGCCCCGCCGCCGGGGCTAGGCTGAGCCTGCACACAGGGAAGGAGACTGGGACAATGACACTGCAGGGCAAACACGCGCTCGTCACCGGCGGCGGAACCGGCATTGGCCTTGCCATCGCCAAAGCGCTGGCGGATCAGGGCGCGGAGGTCACCATCACCGGCCGCCGTCTGGAGGTACTGGAGGAGGCCGCGGCGGGACGGCTGCACCCGATGGTGATGGATGTGCGCGACGAGGCTGACGTGGCGGCCAAGGTCAAATCCGCGGTTGAGGCGCGCGGTCCAGTGCAGATCTGCGTCGCCAACGCAGGCGTTGCCGAGGGCATGGCGCTGCACAAGACCTCGATGGAGTTCTGGCGCAGCATGATGGCGACCAATCTGGACGGCGCCTTCCTGACCATCCGCGAGTGCTTTTCCTCGATGCGGGAGACCGATTGGGGGCGGGTCATCACCGTTTCATCGATCGCGGGGCTGCGGGGCTTGAAGGGCGGCGCCTGCTACACCGCCAGCAAGCACGGCATGATCGGCCTCACCCGCGCGCTGAGCGAGGATTACCTCGGCAGCCCCTTCACCTTCAATGCGCTCTCCCCCGGCTACGTCGACACGCCGATCGTGGAGCGAAATGTCACCGCGATTTCCGAGCGCGCGGGCATGAGCCCGGAGCAGGCGATGGGTGTGATGGTGAACGCCAACCGCCACAAGCGGCTGATCGCACCGGAAGAGGTCGCAGCGGCAGCGCTCTGGCTCTGCGGGCCGGGGTCGGGCTCGGTCAACGGCCAGTGCATCGAGATCGCGGGCGGCCAGGCCTGATGAACCGGGAGGCGTTCAACGCGTTCTGCGGGACGTTCCCGGCGGCAGAGCACGTGGTCCAATGGGGCAACTCGGACGTCTGGAAAGCGGGCGGCAAGTTGTTTGCCGTCTGCGGCTGGGCCGATGGCCGGGATGCCTTCACCTTCAAGGCTGGCGACATCGCCTTTGAAGTGCTGCAGGAACGTCCCGGCGTCCGCCCGGCGCCCTATCATGCTTCCCGCGGCATGAAGTGGCTGCAGCACTACGCGGAGCCCGGACTGACAGGCGCGGAACTGCGGGACCAGATCACCCTGTCCTACGCCTTGGCAACCGCGGGCCTGTCCAGGCGCAAGCGGGCGGAACTGGGGATACCCGACCCGCAGCCAGCCAAGCGCTAAGCTCTGGACAGAACGCCGCGGATGCGGTAGCACGGCAAAAGCTTTAAGCTTGAAATACCTCATGACATGCGAGGCCGCCATGACCGATTTTGCCGCAACCAAGGCGATGTTCGACCTGCCCGAGGGGGTGATCTACCTGGACGGAAACTCGCTCGGCCCCCTGCCCCGCGCCGCCAAGGAGCGGGTTGGGGCGATGATCGAGGACGAGTGGGGCCAGATGCTGATCACCGGCTGGAACAAGGCCGGCTGGATGGACAAGCCCTCGGCGCTGGGGAACCGGATCGGGCGGCTGATCGGCGCCGAGCCGGGCCATGTGGTGATGGGCGACACGCTGTCGATCAAGGTCTACCAGGCCGTCGCCTCGGCGCTGGAGCTGAATCCCTCCCGCAAGGTAGTGCTCTCGGACAACGGCAACTTCCCGACCGACCTTTACATGGCTGAGGGGCTCCTGAAATCTCTGGGCGCGGGGTACGAGCTACGCGTGGTCGACCCCGAAGCGGTGGCTGACAGCATCACGGATGAGATCGCGGTGCTGATGATCACAGAGGTCGACTACCGCACCGGCCGTAAGCACGACATGAAGGCGCTTACGGACAAGGCCCATGCCCACGGCGTGCTGACGGTCTGGGATCTCGCCCACTCCGCCGGCGCCATTCCGGTCGATCTGGCCGGATGCAAGGCCGACTTTGCGGTTGGGTGCACCTACAAATACCTTAATGGCGGCCCTGGCGCGCCGGCCTTCATTTACGTCTCGCCCCGCCACGCGGAGACCGCCCGCCCGGCTCTGTCCGGCTGGCTGGGGCATGAGGCGCCCTTTGCCTTCGACCTCGACTACCGGCCGGGCCGCGGGGTGGAGCGGATGCGCGTCGGCACCCCGCCGATCCTGCAGCTTACCGCGCTGGAGGCGGCGATGGATGTCTGGGACATGGTGGACATGGCCGATGTGCGCGCCAAGTCCGTGGAGCTCTGCGATCTGTTCATCGAGCTGGTCGAGGCAAAATGCCCGCAGCTGGAACTCGCCTCGCCCCGTGATGCGGCCTACCGCGGCAGCCAGGTCTCCTTCAAGTTCGCCGAAGGCTATGCCGCGATGCAGGCGCTGATCGACCGCGGCGTGATCGGCGATTTCCGCGCCCCCGACATCATGCGCTTCGGCTTCACCCCGCTTTACATCGGCGAAGATGACGTGCGCGCGGCGGTGGACATCCTCGCCGAGGTGATCGGAAGCGCGCTCTGGGACCGCCCCGAATACAAGCGGCGCAACGCCGTCACCTGATGCGGCTCACCCGCTCATATCACGTGCCGCTCTGCCGCCCGGCGGGCTGGGTCGCGCACTGGCGCCGTCTGGCCCAATGCGGCACCCTCAACCGGAGGCGCGCCTCCTTTCCCTGACCCATGCTATACTTAGGAAAAGGAAAGACGCGATGACCCAACCTTATGATCCCGCCGGCGAAGGCGCCCAGATGTCTTTTGACGGGCGCATGTCCTATGGCGACTACCTGTGTCTCGACACGCTGCTGAACGCCCAGAAGCTCTGGAGCGATACCCACGACGAGATGCTGTTCATCATCCAGCACCAGACCTCGGAGCTGTGGATGCGGCTGGCCATTCACGAGCTGAAGGCGGCGCGCCAGCGGCTTCTGGAGGGCGAGGCGCGGCAGGCGTTCAAGATGCTCGCCCGCGTGGCGCGCATTTTTGAACAGCTCAATTCGGCCTGGGACGTGCTGCGCACCATGACGCCGTCGGATTACACCCGTTTCCGCGATGCGCTGGGGCAGAGCTCGGGATTCCAGTCGCACCAGTACCGGCTGATCGAATTCATGCTCGGGAACCGCAACAAGGCGATGCTTAAGCCGCACGCCCACCGGCCGGACCTGGTGGCACTCTTGGAGGAGGAACTGGCGCAGCCCTCGCTCTACGACGTGGCGCTGCGGGCGCTGTCCCGATCCTTTCCGCTGCCGGAGGAGGTGCTGAACCGCGATGTCTCGGCCCACTACCAGCCGAGCGGCGCGGTGCAGGCGGCTTGGACCGAGGTCTACCGCGCGCCGGAAGCCAACTGGGAGCTCTACGAACTCGCCGAAAAGCTGGTGGATTTCGAGGACTACTTCCGCCGCTGGCGCTTCAACCACGTGACCACGGTGGAGCGCGTGATCGGCTTCAAGCGCGGCACCGGCGGCACCGGCGGGGTGAGCTACCTCAAGCGGATGCTGGAAGTGGAGCTGTTCCCCGAACTCTGGCACCTGCGCACTGAACTCTAAGTTCTGAGTTTGCCGTCCAAGGCGTTTGAAAACGCCTTGGACACCCCGCTACTTCGGGGTCAGCCCGGCGCCGAACAGACGGGCCAGCTGGCGCACGCCGGAGCGGTAGGCCGGGAAACCGGACGCCGTGTGCTTCACCCCCTTCATCGCAGCACAGAAGGCGGCAGCGATCTCCTCCGCGGAGCTGCTCAGCACCGCGCGGCCTTCGCATGCCTCATCCTCCAGCCACCGGGCATAGATATCCCGCAGCCCTTCTTCGCCCGCGGAGATCTCCTCCGCCGCAACGCTCATCCCCGCCTCGAACAGCTCCAACCCGTGCGGTGACGACAGCATTGCCTCCATCGCCTCCCCGCCCTGGGCGGCAAACGCCGCCTCCAGCCGCTCCACCAGAGTCCCCTCCCCGGCCAGCGCCGCCCGCACATCCGCCAGCGCCGCGCCGTAGTAGACCTGCACCAGCGCGCGGAAGATCGCTTCCTTGTTCTTGAAATGCAGATACAGCGCCGGGCGCGACACGCCCGCGCCTTTTGCGATGTCATCCATTGAAGTCTTGCGGAAGCCATAGGCCGAGAACGCCGCCCAGGCGGAAGTAAGGATTGCCTGCTGTTTCGAGTCGATGCCTGCCATGTTCATGAAACGCTTCTGACAGCATAGCACGATTTTGTCAATTGACACACTGACACAATTGATTGCATATGTCAGAGCAGCCAAGCCAAGGGAGAGCCCTCATGCCCGCCACGCTGCGTATCAACGGAACATCCCACCAGGTCGATCTGCCGGACGACGTGCCCCTTCTGTGGGTGCTGCGCGATGAGATCGGCCTCACCGGTACCAAGTATGGCTGCGGCGTCGCCGCCTGCGGCGCCTGCACGGTGCAGATCGATGGCGAGCCGGTGCGCTCGTGCCAGGTGGCGCTTGCGGATGTTTGGGGCGAGGTGACCACGATCGAGGGGCACGGCACGCCGGAGGCGATGAGCGCGCTGCAGCAGGCTTGGGTGGACCACCAGGTGGCGCAATGCGGCTACTGCCAGTCCGGCCAGATCATGCAGGCCGCGGGGCTCTTGGCGGAAAACCCCGCCCCCAGCGATGCCGAGATCGACGAGGCGATGCGGGGCAACCTCTGCCGCTGCGGCACCTACACCCGCATCCGCGCCGCCATCCACGACACCGCCCGCAAGATGCAGGAGGCCTGAGCCATGGCAAGCATCGGAAAGATCGCCCGCCGCAGCTTCCTCATCGGCTCTGCCGCCATCGTCGGCGGGGTGGCCTTCGGCGCCTATGCCGTCTCCCGCCCCGCGCCCAACCCGCTGCGCCCGGGCGCGGGCGGAGCAGCCCTCAACCCCTTCGTGCTGATCGACGCCGAGGGCGTCACCCTGATCGCGCCGCGCGCCGAGATGGGCCAGGGCGTGCAGACCAGCTGGGCTGTGCTGATCGCCGAGGAGCTGGACGTGGAGCTGGACCAGATCCGCGTGCTGCATGGCCCCGCTGCCAAGGCTTATTACAACTCCGCCTTTATCGGCGATGCGCTGCCCGGCAAGGGCTATGACAGCGGCAATTTCGCCCATGCGGTGGGCGAGGCGCTTGGCCATCTCGGCAAGCCGCTGCGGCTGCATGGCACCGGCGGGTCGACCTCGATGAAGGACGGGTATGAGCGGATGCGCCGTGCCGGCGCCAGCGCGCGGGAGTCGCTGAAACAGGCCGCTGCCGCGCGCCTTGGAGTGGACCGGGCCGCGCTTACGACGAAGGGCGGCGCGGTGATTACGCCGGACGGCGCCCGCATCCCCTACACCGAACTCGCGGAAGAGGCCGCCCGGCTCGACCCGGTGCAGGCAGACCTGCGCCCCAAGTCCGAATGGCGGCTGATCGGCAAGACCCAGCCGCGGCTCGACATGGTGGCGAAGGCCACCGGCACCGCGGAGTTCGGCATCGACGTGCGGCTGCCGGGAATGAAATTCGCAAGCCTCAGGATGAACCCGCGCCAGGGCGGCGGCATGGCCGGCTTCGACGCCAGCGCGGCGCTGGCGATGCCGGGGGTGGAGCAGGTGCTGGACCTCGGCAACGGCATCGCCGTGGTGGCGCGCAACACCTGGATCGCGATGCAGGCGGCGGAGGCGGTGGAGATCGGCTGGGAAGCCGCTCCCTACCCGGCCACAACCGAAGGCATCTTTGCCGAGATCGAACAGGCATTCGAGGCCAAGCCGAACTCGGTGATGCGTGACGATGGCGATGCCGACGCCCTGCCGGAGGGCGCGCAGGAAATCACTGCGGACTACCGCGTGCCTTACCTCGCCCACGCCACGATGGAGCCGATGAACGCCACCGCGCTGCTGGAGGACGGTAAGCTGACGGTCTGGTGCGGCAACCAGATGCCGCTCTTCACCCAGATGAAATGCGCCGAAGAGGCCGGGCTCGACAGCGAGCAGGTGGACATCCGCACCACCTACCTCGGCGGCGGTTTCGGGCGCCGGGCGGAGGTCGACTACGCGGTGCTTGCCACCCGCGTGGCCCGGCAGATGCCGGGCGTGCCGGTGCAGCTCACCTGGTCGCGCGAGGAGGACATGCGCCACGACATGTACCGCCCCGGCGCGATGGCCCGGATGCGCGGCGCGGTGAAGGACGGTGCGGCGGTGGTGATGGACGGCAAGGTCGCCGCCGCCTCCCCTGTAGCGCAGGCGATGCAGCGCCTGGCAGGGCTTTCGCCCGCGGGGCCGGACAAGGTGCATGTGGAGGGTTTCTTCAATGCGCCTTACGCCATTCCCAACTTCCGCATGGCGGGGCATCTGGCCGACGTGGCGGTGCCGGTCGGCTTCTGGCGCTCGGTCGGCAACAGCTTCAACGCCTTCTTCGTGGAAAGCTTCCTCGACGAGATGGCCCATGCCGCGGGCGCCGATCCGCTCACCTTCCGGCTGGAGCTTGCGCGGCGCGAATGGGCACCCGCGGCCAAGGTGCTGGAAACGGTGCGCGACATGTCCGGGTGGACCGGCAAGACGCCCGAGGGCATGGGCCGCGGGGTAGCCATGTGCTACAGCTTCGGCACGCCGGTCGCCCAGGTGATCGAAGTGCAGCAGGAGGACCCGGGCATCCGCATCGCCAAGGCCTGGATCGCCTGCGACATGGGCCAGGCGATCGACCCGGAAAACGTCAAGGCGCAGATGTCCGGGGGCATGGCCTACGGGCTCTCGGCCGCCTGCTTTGGCGAAATCACCTTTGCCGATGGCATGGCGGAACAGGGCAACTTCCCCGACTACGACGCGCTGCGGATGCATACGATGCCGCGGACCGAGGTCGAGGTGCTTGAGGTGCAGACGCATCTGGGCGGCGCGGGCGAGCCCGGCACGCCGCCGGCCGCTCCGGCGCTGGCCAATGCGCTCTTCGACCTCACCGGGCAGCGGGCGCGGGAGCTGCCGCTGATGCATTCGTTTGACTTGATGGTCTAGCCCGTGCTCCCATCGCCTGCACGGACCGCCCGCCTTGCGCGGGCGGCTGCTTGCAGCTGCAGGGAGGGCACGGGGAATGGCGCAGGACAACAGGGGCACGGATGGCAGCGCGGCGGCACAGCGGGCAGGTATCACGCTTGACCCGGAAACCGACCTCAGCTTCACCCGCCAGCTCGGCGCGGACCCGGCCCAGCTCTGGACTTGCTGGACCACGCCTTTGCATCTGCGCGCCTTCTTCATCCCCGCGCCGCACGCCATCACCGCCTGCGAGATCGACCTGCGCCCGGGCGGCCGCTTCAACACCACCTTCGACGTCGAAGGCCGCGAAATCCGCAACAAAGGGGTTTTCCTCGAGGTGGAGGAGGAGCGGAAACTGGTCTTCACCGATGCCTACAGCGAAGGCTGGAAGCCCGCGCCGGATCCGTTCATGACCGCCATCGTGCTGTTCGAGCCGGCCGTGGCCCGCGGCACCAGCCTCACGATCATTGCCCGCCACCGCTCCGCCGAGGCGCGGGAGCGGCACGAGCAGATGGGCTTCCAAGCAGGCTGGGGCGTCGTGGCGGACCAGCTGGACGCCCACGCCAAAACCTTGCCCTGACCACCGGTTCGCCGGCGCTGCAGCTCTAAGCGTTCAGGCCGTCTTCTGCAGATCCCCGCGCGGTGCGCCTGCGGACCAGGCGCGTACCGCATTGCCAAAGGCCTCGAACAGAGGGCGCGAGACCGGATCGTTGACCGCATCCCACTCCGGATGCCATTGCACCGCGAGTGTGAAGCCCGGCGCGTCCTTGATATAAATCGCCTCCGGCGTGCCGTCCGGCGCGTGGCCGTCGATCACCACCCGCGCGCCGGGCCGCTTGATGCCCTGGCCGTGCAGTGTGTTGGTCATCACCTCCCGCGCACCGAACAGCTGGTGGAAGGGGCCATTCGGGGTGAAGCTCACCGGGTGGCGCAGTGCGAATTTCTCCTCCAGCGTGCCATCGGGCGGCATCCGGTGGTTCATCCGGCCCGGCAGGTCGCGGATTTCCGGGTGCAGCGCGCCGCCCATCGCCACGTTCACCTCCTGAAAGCCCCGGCAGATGCCCAGGAAAGGCTGCCCCCGCTCGACGCAGGCGCGCACCAGCGGCAATGTCACCGCATCGCGGGCGCGGTCGAAGGCACCATGCGCTGCGGTCTCGTCCTCGCCGTACTCATTCGGATGCACGTTGGGACGGCCGCCGGTCAGCAGGAAGCCATCGAACGTCTCAAGCAGTTCCCCCACCGTGACAAAGCGCGGATCGGAAGGGATCATCAGCGGCATGCAGCCCGCAACTTCGGCGACCGCTTCCGAGTTCATCGTCCCGCCCGCATGCACCGGGTATTGATCGTCGATCAGATAGGAATTGCCAATAATGCCAACCTTCGGGCGCGCCATGATCCACTCTCGCTTGTTTTTATTCTGAAAACCTAGCCGCGCGCGGACGCCGGTTCAACTGCGCTGCAACACAGGCGCTTGTTTGCCTGCACACAGACTGCGCCTGAGGTGGCGGGGGCTGGCTTCAGGGCTCCGTCCCGCCCTGCTCCTGTGTAGGGGAGACCACCACGACCACCTGGCAGCGTGCGCCGCCAGTTGCGCGGTAGCTGTGCTCGAAACCGGCGTCGAAATAAATGCTGTCGCCCTTGCCCAACAGTTCCGCGCGGCCGTGGATCAGCAGTTCCAGCTGGCCGTCGATCACATAGATCATCTCGGCGCCTGGATGCGTATGCGCCGGGCTGGCCGGGGCCCGGCCGGTGAACTCCGCGAGATAGGCCTGGAAGCGGCCCCCGGTCACCGGGAAGTCCAGGCTCTCGAACAGGTAGGAGACCGGCCCGTCCGGTGTATTACCCAGCTTCATCCGGTCCCGGGCGCGCGTTACTTCCAGCACCGGCGCGTCCTCGCCGGGGCCGAAGAAATGGTCGAGCCCGACACCGAACACCATCGCGATGCGCAGGAGCGTTGCCAGCGTCGGGAACACCTGCCCGCGCTCGAGCCGCGACAGCATCGCCGCGGAAAGGCCGGTGTGCTCGCCCAGCTGCGCCAGACCCATCGCCTTTGCGGTGCGCAGGGCGCGCAGCTTGGGGCCGATTCGATAGGCCTCCAGCCCTTCCTGCAACGTGTCCGACAAGCCGGCCTTGCTCATAGTTTTGCCTCCAGAGGAAACGAGCGCGCGCCAAATTTAGCATTGTGCAAAAAACATGCACATCACGCAAACGTGCATAACATGCAAAATTTTTGCACCGCAAGCTCGGTGTGCCAGCTTTTGTTCTCTTCTCTGGCTCTGACAGAAAGGAAGTTAAATGTTCACCAAACGTCTTTCCCTGGCAGCCGCCGCGCTTGCCGCCAGCCTGACCTTCTCCGGCGCGGCGCAGGCGGAGTCCATGGATATCGTCGACACCGCCGCCGAGGCCGGGCAGTTCGACACGCTCGCCGCGGCGCTGACCGCGGCCGGTCTGGTGGAAACCCTGAAGGGCGAAGGCCCGTTCACCGTCTTTGCGCCCACGGACGAGGCATTCGCCCAACTTCCCGAAGGCACGCTCGACACGCTCTTGAAGCCGGAAAACAAGGAACAGCTGACGCGCATCCTCACCTATCACGTGGTGCCGGGCAAGGTGATGTCCTCCGACCTCAGCGACGGGATGACCGCGGCCACGGTGATGGGCGACGATTTGACCTTCAACACCGCGGACGGGGTGAAGGTGAATGACGCCAACGTGGTGCAGGCAGATATCGAAACCTCGAACGGCGTGATCCACGTGGTGGATTCAGTGATTCTGCCCTGAGCAGCGGCGGCCGGGACTGACTGAGGACGGGGCGGCAGGCAGGCAGGGCCAGCCGGTATCTCTCCCCCACGCCCTGGCTGCCCTTGGGGCGACCGGGGTCCGGCAGGAACCGCCGCCGCCCAGCCGCCGGTCTGCGAAATTTATCCCGCAAGCGCACACCGGCCGGCCGCGCCCCCTTCCGCCCGGGCGGGAGGGGGCTGTGCTTTTTGCAGTGTTTCCCGGCCAAGCCGCCGTATGTGGCTTCTGAAGTAGAAAACTTGGATTCACGTGCCGCACGCGGGCACACTGCCAGGCGCCGATTTCAGGTGGACCGGCGCCGCCGCACGTTCACCGCCAATACTTGGCCGGCCTGCGGGTGAGTTCTCAGGCCTCGCCCTGCAGGCCTGCAAAGTCGATGCCGGCAAGAGCCGCCTTGGCGTCATTTTCGGAGGTATCGCCCGTGACCCCAACCGCGCCGATCACCTGCCCCTCCGGGCCGCGGACCAGCACACCGCCCGGCACTGGTACAACCCGGCCGCCATAGACTCCGTTCACCGCGGCCATGAAATAGGGCTGGCTTTCCGCGCGCGCCATCTGCGCCACCCCGCCCATACCGAGCATCACCGCACCATAAGCCTTGCCGTGGGCTATGGCGAAGCGGCCCGGCGCGGCGCCGTCCTCGCGCTCGAAGGCAAGCACATGGCCGCCGCCGTCCAGCACCACTACCGACAAAGGCTTCAGTGCCTGAGCCCGGCCTGCCTCCAAGGCAGCGCGGATGATGCCGCGCGCTTGTGTCAAAGTCAGTTCCGCCATCCGTGGTTGTCCTCCCGATTCCATGACGTTGCGTAACGGAACGAAAAAGGAGGCCAAACGGCCCCCTTTGACTACCCGCGAAATTGCGGAAACTGTTTCCTCCCGGTCAGTTCGCCGCAGCTGCGGCCTTCAATTCCAGGCGGCGGGCGTGCAGCACCGGCTCGGTATAGCCGGAGGGCTGCTCGCGGCCCTTGAAGACCAGGTCGCAGGCGGCCTGGAAGGCGATGCTGTCAAAGCCGGGCGCCATCGGCCGGTAGGCCGGGTCGCCCGCGTTCTGCTCGTCCACCACCGCGGCCATTTTCTGCATCGCAGCCATCACGTCCTCCTGCGAGACCACCCCGTGGTGCAGCCAGTTGGCCAGGTGCTGGGCGCTGATCCGGCAGGTGGCGCGGTCCTCCATCAGGCCGACGTTGTTGATGTCCGGCACCTTGGAGCAGCCGACGCCCTGATCGATCCAGCGCACCACGTAGCCGAGGATGCCCTGGGCGTTGTTCTCCACCTCGCGGCGGATCTGCTCGGGGGTCCACTTGCGGAAGGCCGCGAGCGGAATGTCGAGGATGCCGTCCACATGGGCACGACGGCCGCCTGCCTTGAGCTTCTCCTGCACCGCGAACACATCGACCTTGTGGTAATGCAGCGCATGCAGGGTGGCGGCGGTCGGGCTCGGCACCCAGGCGCAGTTGGCCCCGGATTTCGGGTGCTCGATCTTCTGCTCCAGCATCGCCGCCATCATGTCCGGCATTGCCCACATGCCCTTGCCGATCTGCGCCTTGCCCGAAAGCCCGCACTCCAGCCCGATATCGACGTTCAGCGCCTCATAGGCGCCCAGCCACGCCTTCCGCTTGATGAAGTCCTTGCGGGAGAACGGGCCCGCTTCCATCGAGGTATGGATTTCGTCGCCGGTGCGGTCGAGGAAGCCGGTGTTGATGAAAGCCACCCGGTGCTTGGCGGCGCGGATGCATTCTTTGAGGTTCACCGAGGTGCGCCGTTCCTCGTCCATGATGCCGATCTTCACGGTGTGGCGCGGCAGGCCGAGGATATCCTCGACCTTGCCGAAGATACGGTCGGCAAAGGCGACTTCCTCGGGCCCGTGCATCTTGGGCTTCACCACGTAGACCGAGCCATGCGCGGAGTTGCCGCCGTCGCGCTTAAGGTCATGCATCGCAATCATCACGGTGATCAGCGCGTCGAGCAGGCCTTCGAAAGCCTCGTTGCCGTCCTTGTCGAGCACCGCGGGGTTGGTCATCAGATGGCCCACGTTGCGCACCCACAGGAGCGCTCGGCCCTTCAGCGTCAGCGCGCTTCCGTCGGGCGCGGTGTAGCCGCGGTCGGGGTTGAGGCGGCGGGTGACGGTCTTGCCGCCCTTCTCCAGCTTGGCCTCCAGATCGCCTTTCATCAGGCCGAGCCAGTTGGAATAGGCCTGCACCTTGTCCTCGGCATCGACGCAGGCAACCGAGTCCTCGCAGTCCATGATCGCCGACATCGCGCTTTCCAGCCGCACATCCGCAAGCCCGGCCTGATCGCGGGCGCCGATCGCATGGGCGCGGTCGAAGACCAGTTCGACATGCAGCCCGTTGTTGCGCAGCAGAACGGCTTCCGGCGCCTTGGGGTTGCCGCGGAAGCCTGCGAATTTCTCCGGCTGCGCCAGCGGCAGGTCGTCGATCAGCAGCTGGCCGTCCTGCACATGGTAGCGACGCACGTCGGCGTGGCTTGCGCCCTTGATCGGGAAGGCCTCGTCCAGGAACACCCGCGCACGCGCCACCACCCGGGCGCCGCGGCCCTTGTCGTAGCCGCCCTTGGGCGAAGACGTGCCCATCGCGTCGGTGCCATAGAAACTATCATAAAGGCTGCCCCAGCGTGCATTCGCCGCGTTCAATGCGTAACGCGCGTTGGTGATCGGCACCACCAGCTGCGGCCCAGGCACCGAGGCGATCTCGGGGTCGACGTTCTGCGTCCCGATCTCGAAGTCGCCGCCCTCGGGCAGCAGGTAGCCGATTTCGCCCAGGAAAGCCTTGTAGGCCTCGTGATCATGCGGCCTGCCGCGGTTGGCGATGTGCCAGGCGTCAATTTTCTGCTGCATTTCGGCGCGCTTGGCGAGCAGCGCCCGGTTTTCCGGCCCGAACCCGTTCACCAGCTCAGCAAGGCCATTCCAGAAAACATCCGCCGCGATCCCGGTGCCGGGCAGCGCCTGGTTTTCGACGAAGTCCGCCAGCTCCGGCGCAACCTGAATTCCCTGTTTTTCGACCCGGTTCATGACTTGCTCCTTCCGGCGGTACACCACTGCATGCTGACCCCCTAACTAGGGCAGAAGTTTCCAGTCAGCAACAAAACAGCCTCCAATTGAAACCAAACGCAATTTCTTGATTTCCAAGAAAGTGCCGAAAGGATTTCCGAATATGCGGAGGCGGCGGCTGACCAGTGGCCAAGGTCTGGACAACAACAAAAAGGGCGCGCAGGTTGCCCTGCCCGCCCTGCCCGCCCTGCCGGGTCGCCCGGATAGCACCGCGGTCAATCCGAAGCGCCCTCGATTACCGTTTGCACTTCGGCCGCGCTGGCTGGTTCCTCGGCCTTGTCCTGCTCGCCGCCGCGGGCGAAGACCAGGATCAGCCAGCCTACCAGAAGGATCAGCGCAAAGATCACCACCCCCCAGATGCCAAACAGTGCCGGCCGGTGCCGCTTTTTCTGGCGTTCGGTGTTGGTATCCGGTGCGGACATCGCTGACCTCCCTTTCGAATCGTTGCTGCCGGCAGGGCGCTTGCCGCGCTGCCCGCTGTTGCCTACCACTATGGTAACTACGCATCGGACCCCGCTCCGGTTCCCCAACAACGAGGTTCTGCCGTGAAAGACGCATCCCCCGCCACCGCTCCCGAGACCTTCTACCTGAAAGACTACACGCCGTTCGGCTACGCGGTGGAATCGGTCCACCTGACCTTCCGGCTGGCACCGGAGACCACCCGGGTCATCAGCAGGATCCGCTTTACGCCGAAACCGGATGCCGCAGACAAAAGCTTCTTCCTGCATGGCGAGGAGCTGCAGCTGATCTGGGCGAAAATCGACGGCAAGGAGGTGACGCCGGAGCTGGTGAAGGGCGGCCTTGAATGCAGCGTGCCCAGCGCGCCCTTCACCTGGGAGGCCGAGGTGGAGATCAACCCGGCCGGCAATACCGCGCTGGAGGGGCTTTATATGTCCAACCGCATGTACTGCACCCAATGCGAGGCTGAAGGCTTCCGCAAGATCACCTTCTACCCGGACCGCCCGGACGTGATGTCAACCTTCACCGTGCGCATCGAAGGCGATGAGCCGGTGATGCTGTCCAACGGCAATCCCACCGGCCAGGGCGAGGGCTGGGCCGAATGGCACGACCCCTGGCCGAAACCGGCCTACCTCTTTGCTCTGGTCGCAGGCGATCTGGTCAACCACCCCGGCAGTTTCACCACCAAGTCCGGCAAGGAGGTGGAGCTGAACATCTGGGTCCGCCCCGGCCCGGACAAGGGCAAATGTGCCTTCGGAATGGAGGCGCTAAAGAAGTCGATGAAATGGGACGAGGATGTCTATGGCCGGGAATACGACCTCGACATCTTCAACATCGTTGCGGTGGATGATTTCAACATGGGCGCGATGGAGAACAAGGGGCTGAACATCTTCAACTCCTCCTGCGTGCTGGCCTCGCCCGAAACCTCCACCGACGGCAATTTCGAACGCATCGAGGCGATCATCGCGCATGAGTATTTCCACAACTGGACCGGCAACCGCATCACCTGCCGCGACTGGTTCCAGCTGTGCCTGAAAGAGGGGCTGACGGTCTTCCGAGACGCCCAATTCACCGCCGACATGCGCTCTGAGCCGGTGAAGCGGATCGAGGACGTGATGGCCCTGCGGGCCCGCCAGTTTCCAGAGGACAACGGCCCCCTTGCGCACCCGCCGCGCCCCGAACAATTCCAGGAGATCAACAACTTCTACACTGCAACCGTCTATGAAAAAGGCGCCGAGGTGATCGGGATGCTGAAGCGGTTGGTGGGGGATGACAACTACTACAAGGCGCTGGACCTCTACTTCGAACGCCACGATGGCCAGGCCTGCACGATCGAGGACTGGCTGAAAGTGTTCGAGGATGCGACCGGGCGCGATCTCAGCCAGTTCAAGCTTTGGTACAGCCAGGCCGGCACCCCGCGGGTGAAGGTCTCGGAAGATTATGCCGATGGCACCTACACGCTGACGTTCGAGCAATCGACGCCGCCCACCCCCGGCCAGCCGGACAAAGCCCCGCGGGTGATCCCTGTAGCGGTCGGCCTGTTGTCGCCTAATGGTGACGAGGTGCGTGGCACGGAAGTTCTGGAACTGACCGAGGCCAAGCAGAGCTTTACCTTTGGCGGCCTCGCCTCCAAACCGGTGCCGTCGATCCTGCGCGAGTTCTCCGCCCCTGTGATCCTGGAACGCGAGACCACCAACGCCGAGCGCGCCTTCCTGCTGGCCCACGACACCGACCCGTTCAACCGCTGGGAGGCCGGCAACACGCTGGCCAAGGAGACCCGCGTGGCTATGGTTCTGGATGGCACCGCACCCGATGCTGCCTATCTGGACGCTCTGGAGAAGCTGGTGCGCGACGACGAACAGGACCCGGCCTTCCGCGCGCTGGTGCTGACGCCGCCCAGCCAACCCGACATCGCCCAGACCCTGCATGAGCGTGGCTTCACCCCCGATCCGCAAAAGATCTATGACGCGGCAGAGACCTTTGCCCAGACCCTGGCGCAGCAGCTGGAAGACAGCCTGCCCCGTCTATACGCCGCCACCACCGTCGATGGCCCCTATGTCCCGGATGCCGAGGGCGCGGGCAAACGCGCGCTCAATGGCCGCGTGCTGTCGCTCCTCACCCGGCTTGACGGCGGCGCTCAAGCAGCGCGCCAGTTCGAAGCGGCGGACAACATGACCCAGCAATATGCCGCGCTTTCCTGCCTGATGAAGGCGGAGAAGGGCGAGGTGCAGTCACAGGCGTTCTTTGACCAGTGGCAAGACGACCGGCTGGTGATGGACAAGTGGTTTGCCTTGCAGATTGCCTGCGCCGCTCCGGCAAAGGCCGCGGCTGCGGCCAAGGCTCTGACCGGGCATCCACTGTTCAGCATCAAGAATCCCAACCGCTTCCGCGCGGTCTTTGGCGCGCTGGCGGGCAATCACGCGGGCTTCCACCATGCCAGCGGAGAAGGATACCGGCTGCTTGCAGACAACCTCATCGCGCTCGACAAGCTGAACCCGCAGACCACCGCCCGCATGTGCGCGGCCTTCCAGACCTGGAAGCGCTACGATGCCGCGCGCCAGTCGCTGATCCGCGCCCAGCTCACCCGTATCGCGGATGCCGAAGGGCTGAGCCGCGACACCACCGAGATGGTGAGCCGTATTCTCAATGCCTGACCCCTTCCCGGGCATGCCGGACAGCGGCGGCTTCAGCTTCACCCGCGAGGGTCGCTCCACCGCGGCCCTGCTGGCAACGGCGGCCTGGCTCGCAGGGCTGGCCGGCTTGTGGTTCGGGCTGGGCGCCGCGGGCTGGCTGGTGGCGCTGCTGGCTCTGCCGGTCATCCCGGCGGTGCTGGACCTGATGCGCAATCCTTCCGCCGGGCTGACCATCTCGGAGGAGCGGATTTCCTGGTATTCCGGCAGCCTCGAGGATACTGCCCCGCTGGCGGAGATCGAGCGGGTGCGGTTTGACACGCGCTGGGATTTCTCGGTCCGGACCACGCTGGTTATGCACGGAGGCAAGCAGCTGCGGTTGCCGCAGGAGGCCACGCCGCCGTATAGGGAGATGGAGCGCGAGCTGTCCCGGCGCGGGCTCAGGACCGAGCGCCATCATTTCGTGATTTTCTGAGACAGCGCAGCAGCTTGGCGGCTTTCCGCCAGGCGGAACCGAAGCGGTACAATTTTGCCGATTGGGGCCGCAACTTCCCCACTGCCGCCATCTTTGCGCCCCATTGCCGCGCAAGCGTGAACTCAACCAGAAAGAACGCCACACTACCGGACGCGCGCATGCTGAAAACCTCTCCCCGGGCGCGGGACCTGATGTCCCTTGTATCCCAGTTCCTGCCCAGCCAGGGCAGAGCGGCCGCCCCCGCAACTGCCGCCGCCGCTCCCGTGACGCCCCGGGCCCTGCCGGGGCCTCTGCAGACAATCCCCCGCACGGTCCGCCGCCCTGCATCCGCGGCCGCCGCACCAGAGGCCGGCGCACCTGTTCCGCTTCCGCCCTGTGCCGAACCCGCCGACCCGGCCGCCACCCAGGCACAGGACCGCGGCCAGTTCCTGGCGCGGCAGGAACGCTGGGAGGATCTCTCCGGGTTGATCCGCGCCGCCGATGCCGCCCGTGAAGCCGCCCGCGGCGCCCTGCCGCTGGCCGATCTCATCGCCTATGGCGCGCGCGCCGACGTGGTGGGTGCCGCCGAAGATGCGCTGAGTGTCGATGCCTCCTCGGCGGGCCGCGGGCTGATCCGCGGCGTGATGGAGTTCGAAGCCCTGCGCGCAGGCCATTGCCGCGACGCCTACCTGACCGCGCTGGTGGCGCTGGCCCACGTCGATATCGCCTGGGCCTGGCGCCGCCGCGGCGCGGCCGCCAAGCGCAGCGCTGCAGCGCATTTCGCGCGGGCAGAAACGCTTATCGCACCATTTAGGGACGACGCACGCTGCCTCGACAGCCCATTCTTGCAAGCCGCACACTGCGCCCTGCTGGCCGGACGCCCGGCCGGTTCCGACACGGCCGCGGCAGCGGCGGAAAACTACGGACGGCTTATCGCGCTCGATCCGCGAAACCCGCGCCCGATGCGGGCGCTGGGAGCGCAGCTGCTGCCGCGCGCCGGCGGCTCTTACGACATGCTGGAACAGGCCGCCCGCCGCACCGCCGCCGCCACTGCCCACGCCTGGCGGGCCGGCGGCTATGCCTGGGTCTATTTCGACGCCCTGGCGCGGGACCCAGAGGCCTGCGCCCATGTGGATGCGGAGCTTTTCCTGGAGGGCCTGCGCAACATCCTGCAAACCGACGCCTCGCAGGGCATGGTGAACCTGCTCGCGGCCTATTGCACCGTCGCCCTCCCCTCCGGCACCGGGAAAACGGGCACCGCCGAGCGCCTGCGCATCTGCGGCGCTGCCCATTGGCTGGTGCGGGACCATTTGACCGAACTGCACCCCCTGGTCTGGGCTCATGCCGCCGGGGGCTTCGACAATATCGTCCGGGTCCACTCGGACCCGCGCCTTGCCAGCCGCGGCGAGACCGTCGCGCGCGCCGCGCTGGCGGATCTGTTAGGGGACCGGGCGGCGGAAGGCACGCAAGCGGCATTCAAACCCGGCCGCCAGCCCGTCCTGCCGGGCTAAGGCGCGGGCAGCGGCAGGGGGCTCTGCCCCCGGCCCTGACGGGCCTCCCCCGGGATATTTGGGGCAAGAGGAAGCGGCGGTCGGATCTTCGCGGAGCAAGACGTGCCACCCTGCCGTTCACGGCCTCATCGCTTCTTGAAGGCGTCCATCAGGGCAGCGCCCAGCGCGCCGGTTTCCTGCTGCTTGGCTTGGCTTTTGCTGCCACGGTTCTGGCCATTGCGCGGGCCGCTGCCGCTGCGGCCGCCGGCTTTGGGTTTGCCGCCGTCCCGTCCCGCCCCACGCGCAGCGCGGTCCTCGCGGGCCGAGGCGCCGCCGTCCTTGCGCATGGTCAGCCCGATGCGTTTGCGCGGAACATCGACCTCGGCCACCGTAACCTTCACCACCTGGCCGGTCTTCACCACCTCATGCGGATCCTTCACGAAGCGGTCGGCAAGCTGGCTCACATGCACCAGCCCGTCCTGGTGCACGCCGATGTCGACGAAGGCCCCGAAGGCCGCGACATTGGTCACCGTGCCTTCGAGCACCATGCCGGGCTTCAGGTCGCTGATGTCCTCCACCCCGTCGGTGAAACTTGCGGTCACGAAGGAGGGGCGCGGGTCGCGGCCGGGTTTTTCCAGCTCTGCGAAGATATCGCGCACCGTGGGGAGGCCCGCATCGTCGGAGACGAAATCTGCCGGGCGCAGGGATTTCAGCGCCGCATCGCCGCCCATGATCTGGCGGATGTCACGGCCGCAGGCGGCCACGATCCGGCGCGCGACAGCGTAGGATTCCGGGTGCACGGCCGAGGCATCCAGCGGCTCCTTGCCGCCCTGGATGCGCAGGAAGCCCGCGCATTGCTCAAACGCCTTCGGACCGAGACGCGCCACCTTCAGAAGCTCGCGGCGGGAGGCAAAGGCGCCGTTCTGATCCCGGTGCGCGACGATCGCCTCGGCCAGCACAGGGCCCAGGCCCGAGACATGCGCAAGCAGCGGGGCAGAGGCCATGTTGAGATCCACGCCCACCGCGTTCACCACGTCCTCGATCACCGCTTCCAGCGCGCGGGTCAGCTTGTGCTGATCGACGTCGTGCTGGTACTGGCCGACGCCGATCGACTTGGGCTCGATCTTCACCAGCTCCGCCAGCGGGTCCTGCAGGCGGCGGGCGATAGAAACAGCGCCGCGGAGGGAAACGTCGAGGTCCGGGAACTCCCGCGCCGCAAGTTCCGAGGCGGAATAGACCGAGGCGCCGGCCTCGCTCACCACCACCTTGGTCGGCGCCTTAATCTTGGCGGGCAGGTTCTTCAGTACCTCCGCCACCATCCGCTCGGTCTCGCGGCTGGCGGTGCCGTTGCCGATGGCGATCAGCTCCACCCCGTGCTCGGCGATCAGCTTGACGATGGCAACCTGCGCGCCGCGCAGATCGTTCTTCGGCTGAAACGGATACAAGGTCTCGGTGGCCACCAATTTCCCGGTTGCATCAACCACTGCTGCCTTGACGCCGGTGCGGATTCCCGGGTCCAGGCCCAGGGTGGGCCGCGCACCGGCGGGTGCTGCAAACAAGAGGTCCTTGAGGTTGCGGGCAAAGACCTGAATGGCATCCTCTTGAGCGCGTGCGCGCAGATCGCCCATCAGCTCCAGCATCATCGACAGCGACAGCTTCACCCGCCAGGCCCAGCCCGCGACCCTGCGCAGCCAGACGTCGCCCGGTCCCTTGCCGGAGGCGCCGAGCTCTGCCGCGACCATGGCTTCGGCCCTGGCGGCACCTTCCTCGGGCTCCGGTCCCACGTCCAGCGTCAGCACGCCTTCGTTGGAGCCGCGCAGCATTGCCAGCGCGCGGTGCGAGGGCACATCGCGCCAACGCTCGGAATGTTCGAAATAGTCAGAGAACTTGGCGCCCTCCTGCTCCTTGCCCTCGACCACCTTGGCGGTGAGCACGGCCTCGCGCTGCAGGAACTCCCGCAGGCGGCCCAGAAGCGCCGCGTTCTCGGTCAGCCGCTCGGTCAGGATGTCGCGGGCGCCGTTCAGGGCGTCCTTCACTGCCGGAACAGCCTCGGTGATATAGCCTTCCGCCAGTTTCTCCGGATCGGCACTGCGGTCAGCCAGAATGGCATCGGCCAGCGGCTCCAGCCCGTTTTCGCGGGCGATGATCGCCTTGGTGCGGCGCTTGGGCTTATAGGGGAGGTAGATGTCCTCGAGCTGCGCCTTGGTCTCCGCCTTGGCAATCGCGGCGGCCAAACCGTCAGTCAGCTTGTCCTGGGACTTGATCGACTCGAGGATGGCGGCGCGGCGCTTTTCCATCTCGCGCAGGTAGTCAAGCCGTTCCGACAGGGTGCGCAGCTGGGTATCATCCAGCCCTCCCGTTGCTTCCTTCCGGTAGCGCGCGACGAAGGGGACGGTGGCGCCCTCGTCCAGGAGCGCGATGGCGGCGCTCACCTGCTTGGCCGCGGCGCCGATTTCTCCGGCAATGGTCTGATTGATGCGGGCGGAAGTGTCCAAGGCGGGCTCCTGTTCTGGTCCGGAGGTCTTTCTTAGCGGGGCAGCCCGGACCGGCCAAGAGCCTGTTTTGCCGTGGGCGGGTGCCCGCGCCTGGCGGCACGCCCGGACCGCATGGCCGCGCGCAGGCTGCTCCCCGCCCGGCGCGACTGCCCCTTGCCCCTTTGCGCGCCTGCGCCTAGAACGCTTGCCAAACAGAGACACTCGGATACGGCGGAAAACCATGCTCGACCTGACATATGAACTCCCCAAGCCCAAGGTGATCGCGGGCGCCAAGCATGACTGGGAACTGGTCATCGGCATGGAAGTGCATGCCCAGGTCAGCTCCAATGCCAAGCTGTTCTCCGGCGCCTCCACCAAGTTCGGTGCCGAGCCGAACTCCAACGTCGCCTTCGTGGATGCGGCGATGCCGGGCATGCTGCCGGTGATCAACGAATACTGCGTCGAGCAGGCGGTGCGCACCGGGCTGGGGCTGAAGGCGGAGATCAACCTGTGGTCGGCTTTCGACCGCAAGAACTACTTCTACCCGGACCTGCCGCAGGGCTACCAGATCTCGCAGCTCTACCACCCGATCGTGGGTGAGGGCGAAGTGCTGGTGGAACTGGGCGACGGCACCGCGCGCAAGGTGCGGATCGAACGGATTCACATGGAACAGGACGCGGGCAAGTCGATCCACGACATGGACCCCAACATGTCCTTCGTCGACCTGAACCGCACCGGCGTCTGCCTGATGGAGATTGTCTCCCGCCCCGACATCCGCGGCCCGGAGGAAGCGGCGGCCTATATCGCCAAGCTGCGCCAGATCATGCAGTACCTCGGCACCTGCGACGGCAACATGCAGAACGGCAACCTGCGGGCTGACGTGAACGTCTCGGTTTGCCGCCCGGGCGCTTATGAGAAGTACCAGGAGACCCAGGATTTCTCGCATCTCGGCACCCGCTGCGAGATCAAGAACATGAACTCGATGCGCTTCATCCAGCAGGCTATCGAGGTTGAGGCGCGGCGTCAGATCGCCATCCTCGAAGGCGGCGGCGAAATCGTGCAGGAAACCCGTCTGTACGACCCGGACAAGGGCGAAACCCGCTCGATGCGCTCCAAGGAAGAGGCGCATGACTACCGCTATTTCCCTGACCCGGATCTTCTGCCGCTGGAAATCGATCAGGATTGGGTGGACGGCATCAAAGCCAGCCTTCCGGAACTGCCGGACGAGAAGAAGGCACGCTTCATCGAAGACTTCGGCCTTAGCGACTATGACGCCTCGGTGCTGACCGCGGATGTGGAATCGGCGGCCTATTTCGAGGCCGTGGCCCAGGGCCGCAATGGCAAATTGGCTGCGAACTGGGTGATCAACGAACTGTTCGGGCGCCTGAAGAAAGAAGACCACACGATCACCGAGTCGCCGGTAACGCCCGCGCAGCTGGGCGGCATCATCGACCTGATCGCCTCGGATGCTATCTCCGGCAAGATCGCCAAGGATCTGTTCGAGATCGTTTATACCGAAGGCGGCGACCCGGCGCAGATCGTCGAAGAGCGCGGCATGAAGCAGGTGACCGATACCGGCGCCATCGAGACCGCCCTGGACGAAATTATCGCCGCCAACCCGGCGCAGGTTGAAAAGGCCAAGGTGAATCCGAAACTGGCAGGCTGGTTCGTCGGCCAGGTGATGAAGGCCACCGGCGGCAAGGCTAACCCCAAGGCAGTAAACGAACTGGTCGCCAAGAAACTGGGCGGCTGATCACTGCTATTGCTGATTTCAAAAGGGTGCCCCTCGCGGCGCCCTTTTTCGTGGTGGGCGCCCGCTGCCCTGTACGCCCAACCTGCCGAATGCCTGCCCCGAAGCGATGAGCCGCGCATCGGCGGCGCGCGCGGTGGTGATGCGAACGGGCATGACTGGCAGTTTATCCCTGCCCAGCCCGTACGCCCTATCAAGGGACCGCCAAGCCTCCCCAAATCGCGCCGCGTGGGGGCGCGCCGGCGATGCGGCGGCCGTCGGCCTTATCCCGCGCCAGCCAGGCAATGACCGGAAGCGAGGCAGAAAGGCGTGTCGTTGGTTTCGCCCGGCGGCACGCCGGGCAGCCCCCGACCGCCCCCATGGGCGGGGGCTTTGCCCCCACCCGCGGTCAGGCGCCGCCCTTAGCGGCTTGCAAACTGCCGTCTCCCTGTTGCGCAGCAACGCCCGCCTTGACCTTCCCCGCACCAGCCGCTTTGCTCCGGCCAAACGGCAAGGAGGCTCCATGCAACACAATTTCGATCAGGAACTCGAGGACCGGCTCGTCCGCTACGCCGCCATCGACAGCCAGAGCGACGAGAACTCGCCCACCACGCCCAGCACCGCGATCCAGTTCGATATGCTGCGCCTGCTGGAGAGCGAGCTGCGCGGGATCGGCGCGCAGGATGTGGAGCTGACGGACTACGGCGTGGTGCTGGCCACTGTTCCGGCCACCGCGCCGGGGCCGGCGATCGGCTTCCTCGCCCATGTCGACACCGCGCCGCAGTTCAGGGCCACCGGCGTCAAGCCGCGGGTGATCAAAGGCTACGGCGGCGGTGACATCACCTACCCCGACAACCCGGCGCTGGTGCTGTCACCGGAGAAATCCGCCTACCTCGCCTCCAAACAGGGGGATGACCTCATCACCGCCTCAGGCCTCACCTTGCTGGGGGCTGATGACAAGGCGGGCGTCGCCATCGTGATGACGCTTGCCCGGCACCTGCTGGCACACCCGGAAATCAAGCACCCGAAGATCCGCCTCGCCTTCACCCCGGACGAGGAAATCGGCCGCGGCGTCGGCGAACAGCTGCCCAGGGACCTGGGTGTGAACTTCGCCTATACGCTCGATGGCGGCGAGGCGGGCGAGATCGTCTTTGAGAGTTTCTCTGCCGACCGCGCAGTGGTGACGGTCAAGGGCGTGTCGATCCACCCCGGCTGGGCCAAGGACAAGATGGTCAATGCCGCGCACCTGGCGGCGAAGATCGTGCAGACCCTGCCGCAGGCGGCGATGACGCCGGAGACCACCGGGGGCCGCGAGGGGTTCCTTCATATCACCGACATGAACGGCGGCTCCTCGGAGATGGAGATCAAGCTGATCCTGCGCGATTTCGAACTGGACGGGCTGGCAGCCAAGGGCGAGCTGCTGAAGAAGGTCTGCGACGCGGTGCAGGCGTCAGAGCCGCGGGCGGAGATCACCTTCCAAATCTACCCGCAATACCGCAACATGCGCTACTGGCTGGAGAACGACATGACCCCGGTGGAACTGGCGCTGTCAGCCTGCAAGGCGCATGGGATCGAACCCATTTCCGCCCCGATCCGCGGCGGCACCGATGGCTCGCGGCTGACGGAGCTCGGCGTGCCAACACCCAATATCTTCACCGGCATGCAGAACGTGCACGGGCCGCTGGAATGGATTTCGGTGCAGGATATGGCCAAGGCCACGGAAGTCTGCCTGACGCTGGTCCAGATGGCAGCGGAAGAGGCCGGTACCTAGTCCCCGTGGCGGCGCAGTTTTGCGGAACTACCGACCCGGGGAATTTCATTCTTCCACGCCATTTTCATCTCTGACGCACGGCGATCTGGCAATCCTGGCGCAATTCCGCGTGCCTTGACCCCTCTCCCCATTCCGCTAAACCTCACGGAGCCAGCCAGGAGACCGCAATGCAAGCTTTTGAGTACAAGGTTGTCCCCGCCCCCGCCAAGGGCACCAAGGCAAAGGGGATCAAGGCCCCGGAGGCGCGCTTTGCCCATTCAGTCGAGCTTTTGCTGAACGAGATGGCGGCCGAGGGCTGGGAGTTCCAGCGCGCCGAGTTGCTGCCGAGCGAGGAGCGCGCGGGCCTCACGGGCTCCACCACCAACTGGCGCAACCTCCTGGTGTTCCGGCGCCCCGTGGCGGAGGAAGTCTCCGCGGAAGACGCGGGCTTCAGCCGCAAGGAACCGACGGCGCCAGCCGTGTCCTTCCGTCACAGCGAGGCGCCCGCTTCGCCGCTGACGGCAGAGCGGGAGCCCCGGGAAGCACCGCCGCTGCGCAAAGCCGAGCCGGCCCGGCCGGCCGGTGCAGCCACAGCAGCAGCGGCGCCGGACGCCGGCACGGCCCCGGACGCCGGCACGGCCCCGGACCTGACTGCCCAGAGCAGTACCGGCGGCCCCTCCGCAGAGGCCCTGCCGGATACGCAGGAAGCCCAGCCCCGTGTTGACGCTTTCCGCAGGGCGCCCCGAGACAGGGACTGAACGGCCCGGCTGCCTCCTAAGCGCCGATGTCGAGCGCCAGCGCATGGATGCGCGGGACGATATCGCCCAGCGCCTTGTGCACCGCGCGGTGCCGCTGCACCCGGCTCATTCCCTCGAAGGCGCCGGCGCGGATTCGCACCCGGAAGTGGCTTTCTCCCGAGCCGTCATCGCCCGCATGGCCTGCGTGCTTGTGGCTTTCGTTTTCCACCTCCAGCTCGGCCGGCGCAAAGGCCTTTTGCAGCCGCGCTTCGATTTCGCTGCTCACGTTCATTTCCGCTCATCCTCATAAAAAGTGCCGCCGCCCCCCTTCTATCTCCCGCCCCTTAGACTAAACTGCTGCCTCCGAGTCGAACAGATGCGTCTAGAAGGTGCGCCCCATGAGCAAATCCGATCCCTTCGGTTTCGATATGTCCATCCGATCCGCGAAGAAGAAGAATCCGCGCGGGCGGCGGGCCGCCACCGGCGCGTCCGAGACCTCCGTCCGCATCTGCGACAAGGACGGCTGCAATGAGCCCGGCAAGTTCCGCGCCCCTAAGGCGCCGGATGTGCTGGATGATTACTACTGGTTCTGCCAGGACCACGTGCGCGAGTACAACAACTCGTGGAACTTCTTCGAAGGCACCACCGAGGCCGAGCTGAACGCGCAGCAGTCCAAGGACAAGGTGTGGGAGCGCACCACCCGCCCGCTGGGCGATCCGGAAGCGCGCGCCTGGGCCCGGCTCGGCATCGAGGACCCGCATCAGGTGCTGGGCGCGAATGCCACCCGCAACCCCGGCCGCTCGGCCTCCGCAGGCCGCCGGCTGCCGCCGACCGAGCGCCGCGCGATCGAGATCCTCGAAGCCAAGGACGATTGGTCCAAGGCAGACATCCGCAAGGCCTACAAGAAGCTGATCAAGGTGCTGCACCCCGACATGAACGGCGGCGACCGCAGTCAGGAGGAGCAGCTGCAGGAAGTCATGTGGGCCTGGGACCAGCTGAAGGACAGCCGCAGCTTCAAGTGAAGCCCCGCGGGCGCGGCCCGGGCTTTGCAAACTGGATCAGGGGGCGGCACTGGCCGCCCCTTTTGTTTGCGTCCGGCGAGCCTTCCTTCAAGGGAAGCCATCCGTCGCGCGCAGCCCCCGCAGGCAACTGGCGCCTCCATGCCTCTCCCGGCGCACTCCCATCCGGCACGTTCCATGCCCCCCGCCCTAATCTTCCCAAGCGCGGAACAAGTCCGGAAACCGCCTCTGAAAAGCGTCCTGGCCCTGCCCTGCACCACCAATGCAGACCAAAGCACTGACGAAAGGCGCGGAAAGCCTATCCTTCCGGTCACACCCCGCGGCATCTGCGCGCCGCCCAGGTCCTTGCCCATACCTTCGCGCCGGCGCCTCACGGCGGATTTTCCGCTAATTTGAACTTACTCCGAAGACGGACATCGACACGGTCCGCCACCCGGATCCGCTTCCAGCGCCCGCCTCGGGCATCAGACCAGTCAGGAGAGTTCACATGCACCGTTTCGTCATCGCCATCCAGTCCGCCTCCCCCCTGCGCCCGCTGGAGATCGGCAAGCTCATCGCCGCCACCCGCCCCCGCGCCCGGGCCTGCGGGGTGACCGGCATGATGACCGGCGGCGGGGCCTGCTACTACCAAGTGCTGGAAGGCCCTCAGGACGTTCTGACCGGGATGCTGGAGCAGCTGCACGCCGATGGCCGCTTTGCCTCGGTCCGGGTGATCTCCTCCCGCCCCGCCAAGGCGCGCGCCTTCGACATGCTGAACGTTGTCTATGCCAATCCGGCCTACCTGGCCCCGGCGGTCCGCACGAGCTTCGCCGTCCTGGCTGGCGCCGGCAGCGAGGCCCAGCAGGCACAGGCAGCCGAGGCTTTTGTCGCCACTCACGCCCAGGCTGCGGCCTGACCGCCTGCAGCTGCTGCCCAGCGCAAGGGGTGCCCCGGTGAAGGCGGGGCGCCCCGCCTTGCCGTTTTGCCCCACACATCGCGGAACAAGGCCGAGAGGCGCCGCGCATTGCCGCCCCTTTGGCACGGGGCGGCGAATTTGGTTCAGGCTGGACACACCATCGGAAAGAAGCCCGGACTTGGCCGGGATAAGCTGCCCGGCACGCCCGTTCGGACTGCCCCGCGGTCGAAGCGCGGCTTTCCGGCTCTGGCAGGCGTCCGGGGCAGGCCCGCAGCGCCAAAGCGGATCGCAGCGCGAACCCAAGTCGCGGCGGACTATACGTTTGGTCACAACCCGCAGCATCTGCGCGCCGCACGGGCCGCCGGATATACCTTCATATACCTTCGCGCCCGCGCGTCCATTCAGGTTTTCCCTTAGTTTTTTAGGTGCGGCAGCGCAGGCCGCTGCTGCCACGCACACCGGGCGGCATTCCCAAAATCCAACTGCCGTCCGGTGTGAGGGGCGCCCCGGTTCAGGCCGGGGCGCCCTGCCCCGTGTCCCGCGCCTCCGCCGCGCCTGCCGGGCACCCCCTTCCCTCTGCCGCTCCAGATTGCGCCAATCGCCGCGTCAGCTGGTTCCATGGCACGGTTCCCCTTGCCCTTGCGCCCCAGATCAGGCACCAATCCCCCCAGATTTGGCCCCTGGACGCAGGGCGGAAGGATAAGGATCGACGGCGATGACCGATGGCTTTGTGGATATGAATGCGAAACCGACCGAAACGATTTCGGTCCGCGATGTGTTCGGCATCGAAACCGACATGACGGTCAAGGGCTTCGCCGAGGGCTCCGAGCGCGTGCCGGCGCTGGATCCGACCTACAAGTTTGACCCCGAGACCACGCTCGCCATCCTGGCCGGCTTCAGCCACAACCGGCGGGTGATGATCCAGGGCTACCACGGCACCGGCAAGTCGACCCATATCGAACAGGTCGCGTCGCGGCTGAACTGGCCTGCGGTCCGGGTGAACCTCGACAGCCACATTTCCCGCATCGACCTGATCGGCAAAGACGCGATCAAGCTGCGCGACGGCAAGCAGGTGACCGAGTTCCACGAGGGCATCCTGCCCTGGGCCCTGCGCAACCCGGTTGCCATCGTGTTTGACGAATACGACGCGGGCCGCGCCGACGTGATGTTCGTGATCCAGCGGGTGCTGGAGCATGACGGCAAGCTGACCCTGCTGGATCAGAACGAGATCATCACCCCGAACCCCTACTTCCGCCTGTTTGCGACCGCCAACACCGTGGGCCTTGGCGACACCACCGGGCTCTATCACGGCACCCAGCAGATCAACCAGGCGCAGATGGACCGCTGGTCGCTGGTCTCCACCCTGAACTACCTGAGCCACGATGCCGAAAGCGCCATCGTCCTGTCGAAGGCGCCGCACTACAACACCGAGAAGGGCCGCAAGACGATCAGCCAGATGGTCTCGGTTGCCGATCTCACCCGCACCGCCTTCATGAACGGCGACCTGTCGACCGTGATGTCGCCCCGGACCGTGATCAACTGGGCCCAGAACGCCGAGATCTTCCGCGACGTGGGCTATGCCTTCCGCCTGTCGTTCCTGAACAAATGCGACGAGCTGGAGCGCCAGACCGTGGCCGAGTTCTACCAGCGCTGCTTCGACGAGGAGCTGCCGGAGAGCGCGGCCAGCGCGAGCCTGGGGTGATGGAGGGAGCGTGGACAACGGCTGATTATGCTTTGATAGTCAGCCTTTGCTCCGCGGCTATTTCACTCTTCTCTCTTGGTTGGAACATTTGGTCCAAGTTTCTGTATCCGAAGCCGAAGCTACAGGTAAGCCTGTGTCATACGTTAGCTTTCGATGCTGGCGCCTCCTCAACGGTCTGTCAGCACGTGTTGCGACTACACGCTGTTAACCACGGCCCCGGTCAGATAGCTATTCAACAGACGGTTGGACGCTTGAAGAGCAAGACCTTCATTCGAAGGGCGAATGGTGCCATCCTCAAGACCTACGGGGAGTGGCCTTACGATTTGAACCAACACTTCGTCGGTGGCTTCCAGTTGCCCCGAGTACTTGAAGTTGGAGAGAGCATGGATCAGTTTCTGCGCCCAGATGAAAACAACTACTCGGAAGTCGTTAAGTTCGGTTTCACCGACTCTTTCGGGCGGGAACATTGGGCATCATCGAAGTCAATTCGCGCTGCCAAGAAGTCATGGGCGAAGCGAGGGGACTAAAATTCATGAAAAAGCCAAACGACAACCCCGCCGACCCGTTCAAGAAGGCGCTGGCCGAAGCCACCAAGGTGATGGCCGACGACCCGGAACTCTCGGTCAGCTACACGGTCGACCCCTCGGGGCTGTCGGGCGACTCGATGCGGCTGCCGCAGGTCTCCCGGCGTATGACCCGCGAGGAAGTGCTGCTGGCCCGCGGCACCGCGGATGCGCTGGCGCTGCGCCACAAGTTCCACGACGACGCCACCCACGCCAAATACGTCCCGCAGGGCGAAATGGCCCGCGACCTTTATGAGGCGATGGAAACCGCCCGCTGCGAAGCGGTGGGCGCGCGCCACATGCCCGGCACCGCGTCCAACATCGACGTGAAGATCCGCAACGAGGCGCTCCGGCGCGGCTATGACCAGATGAAATCCTCCTCGGAGGCGCCGCTTGCCGCCTCGGCCGGCTATCTGATCCGCCACCTCGCCACCGGCCGCCCGCTGCCGGAAGGTGCTGCCAACATCATGGAACTCTGGCGCGGCTTCATCGAGGCCCAGGCCGGCGCCACGCTGGAGGACTTGCAGGACAAGATTTCCGACCAGGCCGAGTTTGCCAGGTTCGCCCGCCAGGTGATCTCCGATCTCGGCTACGGCGACCAGCTCGGCGATGACCCGGACGAACTGAACGACGACCAGGACGACCAGGCCGAGGACAGCGCCGAAGAGCAGGACGATCCCGACAGCACCGGCCAGGACGACAACGAGGACGAGCAGGCCGACGCCAGCCCCGAGCAGAGCCAGGAGCAGCAGCAGGACGAAAGCCAGGCCCAGGTCTCGATGGACGACATGGCCGAGGACGATCTGGCCGAGGAAACCGAGATGCCGGACGGCGAGGCGCCGCTGGAGCCGCCCGCGCCGCCGCCGGCGTCCGAGGCCGATCCGGACTACAAGGTGTTCCTCAACACCCACGACGAGGAAATCGGCGCCGAGGAGCTCGCGGAGCCTGCCGAGCTGGAACGCCTGCGCGCCTATCTCGACCAGCAGCTGGAGCCCCTGAAAGGCGCAGTATCGCGGCTGGCCAACAAGCTGCAGCGCCGCCTGCAGGCACAGCAGAACCGCTCCTGGGAGTTCGACCGCGAGGAGGGCATCCTGGATGCCGGCCGCCTCGCCCGTGTCGTCGCCAACCCAACGACGCCGCTCAGCTTCAAGGTCGAAAAAGACACCGAGTTCCGCGACACCGTGGTGACGCTGCTGCTCGACAACTCCGGCTCAATGCGCGGCCGCCCGATCTCCATCGCTGCAATCTGCGCCGACGTGCTCGCCCGCACGCTGGAACGCTGCAACGTCAAGGTCGAGATCCTCGGTTTCACCACCCGCGCCTGGAAAGGCGGGCTCGCGCGCGAGGCCTGGCTGAACGAGGGCCGCCCGCAGCAGCCTGGCCGCCTCAACGACCTGCGCCACATCATCTACAAGGGCGCCGACGCCCCGATGCGCCGCACCCGCACCAACCTCGGCCTGATGATGAAAGAGGGCCTCCTGAAGGAGAACATCGACGGCGAGGCGCTGGAATGGGCGCACCGCCGCATGGTGGGCCGGCGCGAGGCGCGCAAGATCCTGATGGTGATCTCCGACGGCGCCCCGGTAGATGACTCGACACTCTCGGTGAACCCGGCGAACTACCTGGAAAAACACCTGCGCGACGTGATCGCCATGGTAGAGAAGCGCAAGCAGGTGGAGCTCCTGGCCATCGGCATCGGCCACGATGTCACCCGCTACTACGACCGCGCGGTGACCATCACCGATGTCGAGCAGCTGGCGGGCGCGATGACTGAACAACTCGCGGCGCTCTTCGACAGCGACCCGCGCGCCCGCGCCCGGGTGATGGGCATGAAGCGCGCGGTCTGAGCTGCCGCCTTCTCGAAAATCCCGCGAACAGAAAATTCAGCCCCCGCCCCCTCTGGCGGGGGCGCTGCTTTTCGGCCACCGAAACCCTCCGCCTCAGCCACTTTCTGACCCCAAATACCTCCGCCGGAGGCCGCGCCCGAAGGGCGCTCGCCTGTCTTTCCGGATGGAGCGCCCTTCAGCGGACTTGCCACCAGCGCGGGAGTTTGGAACAAAAGGCCGGCAGCCCTGCCGCGTCCGCGTGCATCGCTTAATGGCGGGCGCGCAGGCAGCGGCCTATCCCGACAGGAGAGACGCCCATGTTCCAGAGTTTCGACGTGACTGCCCGCCCGGAGCAGGGCCCGCCCCGGCTGGCCGCCCTCAGGGCAGAGATCGCGGCCGAAGGGCTGGACGGCTTTCTGGTGCCGCGCGCCGATGCGCATCAGGGCGAATACGTGGCACCGCGGGACGAGCGCCTGGCCTGGCTCACCGGCTTCACAGGCTCGGCCGGCTTCTGCGCGGTGCTGGCGGAGGCCGCGGGAGTCTTCGTCGATGGCCGTTACCGCACCCAGGTGAAGCGCCAGGTGGCAGCCGATTTCACACCCGTGCCCTGGCCCGAGGTACCGCTCGCGGACTGGCTGAAGGAACAACTCCCCGAAGGCGGCAAGGTCGGCTTTGATGCATGGCTGCATTCTGCCGGGCAAATCAAAAGTCTTGCCAGCGAGCTCACGGACAGCGGCATCACTCTGGTGCAATGCGCCAACCTGGTGGACCGGATCTGGCCGGACCAGCCCGCCCCGCCGATGGCGCCGGTCTCGGCCCACCCGATCGAATACGCAGGCGAAAGCGCGGCCGGCAAATGCGCGCGCCTGGCGCGCGGGCTTCAGGACGCGGGCCAAAGCGCGGCCGTCATTACCCTCCCAGACAGCATCATGTGGCTGCTGAACATCCGCGGCGCCGATATCGCCCGCAACCCGGTGGCGCATGGCTTTGCCATCCTGCATTGCGACGGCCGTGTGGACCTGTTCATGGCCAGGGCCAAGCTTGAAGGGCTCGGCAGCCATTTCGCGGAGTCGGTCCGGGTCGAGCCGCCTGAGGCCTTCCTCGCCGCCGTGGCCGGCCTCAACGGCCGGGTGGCCGCCGATGCGCAGACCCTGCCGCAGATCGTGGCGGACGCGCTCGGGGACCGGTTGGAGGCCTCCGGCGACCCCTGCGCGCTGCCGAAGGCCCGGAAGAATGCCGCCGAGATCGCAGGCAGCGCCGCCGCCCATTTGCGCGACGGCGCCGCGGTGGTGGAACTTCTGGCCTGGCTCGACGCGCAGCCTGCTGGCACCCTCACGGAAATCGAGGTGGTGGAGAAGCTCGAGAGCTTGCGGCGGCAGGACCCTGCGCTGCGCGACATCAGCTTCGAAACCATCGCAGGCACCGGCGAGAACGGCGCGGTGATGCACTACCGCGTCACTACCGAGAGCAACGCGCGGCTGGAGGACGGCCACCTGCTGGTGCTCGACAGCGGCGGCCAGTATCTGGACGGCACTACCGACATCACCCGCACCATCGCCATCGGCACGCCAGGGCCCGAGGAGCGCGCTGCTTACACCCGCGTCCTGAATGGCATGATCGCCATGTCCCGCCTGCGCTGGCCCAAGGGGCTCGCGGGCCGCGACATCGAAGCAGTCGGCCGGATGCCCCTTTGGCTGGCAGGCCAGGACTTCAATCACGGGCTTGGCCACGGCGTCGGCGCCTATCTCAGCGTGCACGAAGGCCCGCAGCGGCTCAGCCGCACCAGCCACGTCGCCCTGGAGCCCGGCATGATCCTGTCGAACGAGCCCGGCTACTACCGCGAAGGCGCCTTTGGCATCCGCATCGAGAACCTTCTGGTGGTGGAAGAGGCCCCTGCCCTTGACACCGGCGACCCAGAGCGCGACATGATGTGCTGGCGCACACTGACCTTCGCCCCTGTGGACCGGCGGCTGATCGATGTGGCAATGCTCAGCTCCGAAGAAGAAGGCTGGCTTAACGCGTATCACCAGGAAGTGCGGGCACAGATCGCCCCCCGGGTGAGCGCTCCGGCGAAGGCGTGGCTCAATGCCGCGACCGCCGCGATTTAAGACCCGGGCGTCACTTTGCCCGGCTACTGTCCGAAACGAACGAACATGATGGGAAGATAAGATATGACCGCGATCCGAATCCGTAAATCCGAAGGCACCTGGGTAGTCCGCTCCGGCGGCGCCGTTCTCGGCGAAACCGGGAATGCGCTGGAGCTGACGGAGGACGGGCACGCGCCAGTAATCTACTTCCCGCGTGGCGATATCGCGATGGCCTTCCTCGACCGCAGCAAGAAGACCACTCACTGCCCGGTGAAGGGCGATGCCACCTATTTCTCGATCGTGAACAAGTCTTCGATCACGCCGGACGCCGCCTGGAGCTACGAGCACCCGGTCGGCGAAGCCGCGGCAATCAAGGACCACGTGGCCTTCCGCCTCAGCGACTCGGTTAAGGTCGAGCAGGTCTGAGCCAGCGAGCGGCGAGACCCTGCAACGGCGGCCTGCTTGAGGGCCGCCGTTTCCTTTGGAGGAATGCGCAAACCGTGCCGGCTCTCTAGGCAAGCACCCACCCACTCCGGAAAGGCCAGCGGCGAGACCTGCATCCCCAACGCGCGCAAGCGGATGCGCCGGCGGTGTGGCTGAGGTCGGCCATGACCCCGAAAGAGAGTTCGTGTTTGATCGCCAAAGCGCAACAGGCGATCAGGGAAAGCGCCCTTCTTCTGGGATTGGGCTCACCCCTTACGCGGCACAGAGCCGCGGCTGTGTCCTGAACCCTGGCGTATCTAAAACCGTGCATCTTTGCGGTTTGCTGCCATGGCCGCCGCGTCCCGGAGGCGGCCATGGCATGTCCCGGTGCGCCGGAGCGCTCGTTTCGGGTCAGAACCGATCCCGGTTCAGGCCAGAACGGAGTTGCTGAGATAGAGCCGCGCCTTTTCCACCGCCTCGCCGCAGCCGAGCCCGTCCCGGTCGCGTGCGCATTGCAGGGTGTAGTCGATCACGGCCATCAGGGCCGCGCGCTCGTTCTCCGATTTGTTCGCTTTCTTCTGGTTTTCGGCCTCTTGCGGGCCAGCTGCGGTATTGCGCATTATGTTCCTGCCGAAGGTTGTTAACCTTTATTATTGCCTGCTTAACATTTTTGGTGCCGGGGCGATTTCGATCAATTGGAATCTGCAACCGCTGGCTGGAGCGGGTAAATCTGGGGCAAAACCGTGGCAAAAAAGCGGCGTTCTTCCGCCGGCGCCGCCGCACCCGCGGCGGATGCCGCCTCGGTAATGCTTCCTAACGGCCCCCAAAAGCGGCCGGATGCACGAGGAAAGCCCGGATCTGCGAATCTGCACGGCGCAGAAAATGCACGAATTCTGCAAATCGGCGGCGGGCCCGCTTGCGAGCTTCGGCGTTCGCCTGCCGCTTCAGCGATGCTCTTCCGCGGCGGTGGCGGCGAGAGCGCGGGTATAGGCCTTGAGCGCATCCACATGGTAAAGCGCGCCGATCAGTTCACTGCCGTCGGCCTCCGCTGTCAGCACCGGCAGGAAGGCGACTTCGGCGCGGTCGAATACCGGCATCGCGGCTTCCAGGGAGCCTGCACCGCGCAGGAACAGCCCTTCTTTCACCAGGGCCTCGCACTCCTCCCGGCTGGCGCATCGGCTGCTGCCCAGAGGCCGCATCACCGCTCCGGTGCGGATCAGCGCCAGGAGGTAGGCCTGCGGGCCGGCCGCACAGTGGATATTGCGCCGCTCCAGCTGGGACAGGAAAAAGGACCGGTGCACCAGCCGGGAAGCGAGCGCTGTGGACATCGACACCGACACCATCACAGCCAGGCCGATCTGCCAGTCGCCGGTCAGCTCGAACACGATGAGTGTGGTGGAAATCGGCGCGCCCAGTACCGCGGCGGTCACGGCCCCCATACCGGCAAAGGCGTAGAGCGTATGGGTCCCCGACACATCCGGCAGCACCGAAGTGGCAATCAGCCCGAAGGCCAGCCCAGTCAGCGCACCGATCATCAGCGAAGGCGAGAACACGCCGCCGCCCATGCGTCCGCCCATAGTGATCGCCAGCGCCGCGGTCTTGATTACCGCAAAGATTATCGCCTGCCCCAGCAGCAGCCCGCCGGTGAGCGCCAGCACCGTGGTTTCATAGCCGACCCCGATGATATGCGGATACCAGACCGCGATAACTCCCAGCACCGCGCCGGAGACCGCCGGGCGCAGCCAGCGCGGCAGGCGGATACGCTCCTGCACGGTGGTGCCGATACGGTCGGCCAGGAAGATTGAGCGGATCACCACAACCGACACCAGCCCGCATATCAGCCCGAGCAGCAGGAAGGCCGGCAGTTCGACATAGAATTGCAGCGCGCCGGGGGTGCTGAGGGTGAACTCGGTAACATCGCCATATTCCAGCCGGTTGATCACCGTGCCCGCGACGGAGGCAATGACGATGGGTGCAAAGGCGTTGACTGCGAAGTGCCGCAGCACCACCTCCAGCGCAAACAGCGCCCCCGCGATCGGCGCGTTGAAGCTTGCAGAGACGGCCGCCGCCACCGCGCAGCCCAGGAGGTCGCGCCCGGTGATGCCGTCGGCGTTGATGCGGTTGCTGACCCAGGTGGAGATCACCCCCGCCATGTGCACCACCGGCCCTTCCCGCCCAGTCGAGCCGCCCGTCGACAGCGTGAGGAAGGAGGCTAGGGCCGAGGCCAGCCCCTCCTTCTGCTCTACCCTGCCGTCGTGCAGCGCCGCGCCTTCGATCACATCCGCGACCGAGCGGACGCGCCCGTCTGGAGTGAAGCGGTCAAGGATCAGCCCCACGATCAGCCCGCCGCCGGTGGCGATCCCGACCAGCACGTACCAGGGCAGGCCCTGCGCATAGCTGTGCAGGTATTGCAGGTCCGGCGCGCCATAGACCCAGGCTTGCAGTGCGGCGATTCCCTTGCGGAAGAACAGTGCGGCAAAGCCCGCCGCGATGCCGATCAGCAAGGCGATCAGCCAGAACTGGAACTGGCTGGGGCCGCGGCTGCGCAGAATGCGCCACACGTCTTTGAGCCCCGCACGCCATTGCGCGTGCTGGGCTGAGAGGAAGGAACGCAGATCTTGCACCATGGGGCCGATGGTCTTTTCGTCTTATAAATCATTACACTGCCACCGCGGCAGTTAATAATCCATCACTCCCGGCACGCTCCGCGAAGCGGGGGGCATAACGCCGGCCCGAGCCCCCCTGCCGTGGCTCAGCCCGCCAACAAGGCGCGGGCGGCGGCGCGGGCTTCTTCGGTGATAGTGTCGCCCGAGACCATCCGCGCGAGCTCATCCACCCGCTCGGACGCGGCCAGCGGCACCACCTCCGAGAGCGTCATGCCCTCGACGACCTGCTTGCGCACCTGCCAGTGATGGCCGCCAAGCGCCGCCACCTGCGGCGAATGCGTGACCACCAGCACTTGGCCGCCCGCTGCCAGATCGCGCAGCCGGCGGCCCACGGCGTTGGCCGTCGCGCCGCCGACGCCGCGGTCGATTTCGTCGAAGATCAGCGTCCTGCCGCCTTCCTCGCCGCGCAGGCAGACCTTCAGCGCCAGCAGGAAGCGGCTGAGCTCACCACCGGAGGCAATCTTGTTCAAGGGGCCTGCCGGGGCGCCGGGGTTGGTGGCGACGGTGAAAGCCACCGCGTCCTTGCCCTCCGGGCCGGGCTCTGCATCCTCGATACGGGTCTCGAAAACCGCCCGCTCCATCTTCAGCGGTGCAAGCTCGGCCATCACCGCGGCATCGAGCGCGGCGGCGCTTTTTCGGCGGGTATCGCTCAGCGCGCCGGCGGCGGCCGTATAGGCATCCTCGGCCGCCTTGAGCGCAGCTTCCTGATCGGCCAGGTTCTGCCCGCCCGCATCCAGCGCGGCGAGCTTTTGGCGCAGGCTGTCGGCGTAATCGCCCAGATCGTCAGGCTGCACCCCGTGCTTGCGGGCCTGGGCCCGGATCTCAAACAGGCGCTCCTCGCAGTCCTCCAGATCGCCCGGATTGAATTCCAGCCGCTCCAGCACCGCCTCGACGCCGCTTTGTGCCTCGCCCAGCTCGATCATCGCGCGGCTGAGGGCAGAAAGCGGTTCGTCCAGACCGGTATCCTCCTCGCGGCCGGCGACGCTTTCGAGCCAGCGCTGCGCTTCGCCCATCGCGGTTTCGGCACCTTCGCCCAGCAGCGCAAAAGCGCGGGCGATGTCGCCGCGGATGCGTTCGGCGGCCTGCATCTCCCGGCGGCGCGCGTCCAGTTCGGCGTCCTCGCCCGGCTGCGGATCGAGCTTATCGAGCTCCGCCACTGCGTGGCGCAGGAACTCTTCCTCGGCGCGCACGGCGTCGAGGGCGGCGCGGGTTTCCGCCACCGTCTTACGGGCCCGGGCAGCCGCGGTCCAGGCGGTGCGCACCGCCTCCAGCTCGGGGCCGGCACGGGCGAAGTCATCGAGCAGCGCGCGGTGGCCGCGCGGGTTCAACAGGCCGCGGTCGTCGTGCTGGCCATGCAGTTCCACCAGGGTTTCCGACAACGCGCGCAGCACCTCGCCCGAGCAGCGCCGGTCGTTGACCCAGGCGGTCTTGCGGCCCTCGGCAGTGTTTACGCGGCGCAGGATCAGCTCGCGCCCGCCAGGCAGGCCCGCCTCCTCCAGCACCCGGTGCGCAGCGTGGCCTTCGGGCAGATCGAACTCGGCCACTACCTCGCCCTGGGCTGCACCCTGGCGCACAAGCTCGGCGCGGCCGCGCCAGCCGAGCACAAAACCCAGGCTGTCGAGCAGGATCGATTTCCCCGCCCCGGTTTCCCCGGTCAGCACGTTCAGTCCGGGCTGAAAGTTCAGCTCCAGATGGTCGATGATCAGAATATCCCGGATATCCAGCGCGCGCAGCATGGCCCCGCCCCTACACAACGGCTGCTGTTACAGCCACTGCCCCTTGATCGCCTGGCGGTAAATCTGGCTCAGCCAGTTGTTGCCGCGGTCCTTGAGCTCAAGCCCCTGGCCCGTCAGCAGCTTGTAGCTGTCCCGATACCATTCGGTCGATTGATAATTATGGCCCAGAATAGCGCCCGCGGTCTGGGCCTCATCGGTAAGCCCCAGCGACAGATACGCCTCAACCAGCCGGTGCAGCGCCTCGGGCGTGTGGCTGGTGGTCTGGAAGTCCTCCACCACGACGCGGAAGCGGTTTATGGCGGAAGTGAAATGCTTGCGGCGCAGATAGTAGCGGCCGATTTCCATCTCCTTCGCCGCCAGATGGTCGAAAGCGAGGTCGAATTTCAGGATCGCCGAGGTCGTATACTGGCTTTCCGGGTAGACCTCGATCACCGTGCGCAGCGCCTGCAGCGCCTGGAAGGTCAGGCCCTGGTCGCGGCCAACCTCGTCAATCTGGTCGTAGTAGCTGAGCGCCAGGAGGTACTGGGCATAGGCAGCGTCCTCATCCGCCGGGTAGACGTCGATGAAGCGCTGCGCGGCGGCGCGGCTGTTCTCGTAGTCGCGCGCCTGGTGATAGGCGAAGGCCTGCATGATCAGCGCCTGCTTGGCCCATTCGGAATACGGGTAGAGACGTTCAATCTCAGAGAAGAAATAGGCCGCGTCCTTCGTGCGGTCGCGGGCGAGTTCGAACTCACCGCGCTCGTAGATCTGTTCCGGCGAGTAGGTTTCCAGCGACTCGGCCCGCCTGACCGCGTCGCCGTCGGCGCCGCCGCAACCCGCCAAGGCCGCCACCAGTAGAACCGTGCCCAGCGTTTTGGCTGCTGCCCTGATGCCGTTCATCTTGCCTAACCTCACCGTCTTCGACTTGCGGGTGTGCGCCCCGGTTGCACCGGGTCTAGCACATCCAAAAGTCCTGCAAAACGCCATAAACGCGTCCGCACTCAATTGGCAGAGAAAGCGCGCCGGGGTCAAGGCAGCTGGCGTCCTCCCGGAGGCGCGGCTGGCCGCGCGCCAGATTGCCGGGCGCTCCTGCGGCGGAAAAGACCCGGGACATTGTCCCGGGCCAGTTTGCCGCTCGTTCCAGGTTCTCCGCCTTAGGCGACGCGCCGGCTTTCCGCCGGAATTTCCGACCAGACCAGCCCTTGGCCCGGCAGCCGCGCCGCAATTGCTGCATTACAGGTGACTTCGCGGACCGCCCCCGGCTCCGCAAACAAGGCCCGCAGCAGAGTGTTGGTCAGCGCGTGCCCCGCACGCTCGCCAACGTAGCGGCCCAGGATCGGCCCCCCGGCCAGCGCAAGATCCCCCAGCGCGTCGAGCATCTTGTGGCGCACCGGCTCATCTGCGTGGCGCAGCCCGGCGCCGCTTTCGATGCGGTCACCGTCGAACACAACCGCGTTTTCGCCGGGAACACCGCCGAGAGCCAGCCCATTGGCCTGCATCGCCTCTACATCGGCGCGGCGGCAAAACGTGCGGCTGTCGCAGAGCTCACGCGCAAAGGCGCCGTTGCGAAGGTCCAGCACCTTACTCTGGCGGCCGATGGCGGCTTCGGCAAATTCGATGTGAAACTCGATCATTAGGCGGTCGCAGGGCAGAAGCGTTGCGCGGGCGCCGTCCTTTTCCACAGTGACCGGCTTCAGCACCTCGAAAGCAGTGGCAGGCACGCCCAAACGCTGCACGCCCTGCTGCATGATGCCGCGCACGAAATGCGCCGAGGAGCCGTCGAGGATCGGCACTTCCGGACCGTCAATGTCGATCAGGGCATTGTGGATGCCGCAGCCCGCCAGCGCGGCCATAATATGCTCGACCGTGGAGACACTGACTCCGGCGGCATTGACCAGCCGGGTGCAGAGCGCGGTGCGCTCCACCATATCCCAGCGCGCCGGGACAATGGTGTTGCCCAATGCGATGTCAGTGCGCTTGAAGCGGATGCCATGTCCAGCCGGGGCCGGGTTCACGACCATGCGCGCAGGCTTGCCGGTATGGAGACCGACCCCTTCAAATGCGACTGCTGCTTTGAGCGTATTCTGCACCTTGCGCCTCTTTGAGCTATTTCCGGCCTGATGTGACCGTGTTGCGACAAACAGGTAAGATTTTGCCGACATTCTCACAACTCAATCTTTGTAACGGTTTGAAACATGGGCAAACGCTGGTGGCAATTCCCCGCGCATCTCGGCACAACATATTGGTTTGAAAGAAAAAAGGCCGCCTTGCGGCGGCCTGTTCTGGTCATATTCGTGAATGTTCAGTTGGCCTGACGGCGCAGGAAAGCAGGGATTTCGATGCGTTCCTGGTCCGGATCAGCCTGGTGTTGCTGCTGCTGTTGCTGCTGCTGCTGCGCAGGAGCCTGCATAGAGGGCTGCTGGCGCACCGGCTGCTGCGGCTTCGCGGCTTGAGCGTCAGCGCCGCTGCCGGTCATCCGATGGATCAGCGAGTTCAGGCCAAAGCGGCGCTGGCCTTCCGGCTGAGCCTGCTGCTGCGGCTGTTGCTGGTGGTGCTGCGCCTGCTGCACAGGCGCGGCGGGCGCCTGGCGCGGCTGCGCGTGCTGGGTCTGAGCGCGCTGGGTCGCGGCCTGCAGGCGAACGATCGCATCCTGCGACGGCGTGCCCGGGGCTGGCGCCTTGGGAGCGACGAAGGTTTCAGGCTGCTGCGGCGCCACATCCGCCTGCGGGCGGAACTCGGGCACCTGCGGGCGGTAGGCCGGAGGCGGCAGGCCGTCGTCGGCAAGCGGCTCAGCCTCCTCGAAGACTTCGCCTGCGTCGTCCTGCGCCTGCGGCACGTTCATTTCGGCAAAGAGTGACGGCTCTTCGGGAGCGGAGGGCGCTGCGGCGGCAGGCTGGGCCGGGGCGGAATGCGCCGCGGGCGCAGGCCGGGCAGCCGGCGCGGGCGTTTCCTGTGCGGCAGCCGGCTGCAGGGACTGCGGGGCGGCGTCCTGCGGCGCAGCGCGGGTTTCCTCGGCGCTCACGGTCTGGCGCAGCGGCGAGGACATCGGGCGGCGCGGCACCGGCATTTCGGTATTCACGTCGGTTGCGTCGATGCCGGTGGCGACGACGGAGACACGCATCCGGCCATCCATGTCGGTATCCAGCGTCGAGCCGACGATGATGTTGGCGTCCGGGTCCACTTCCTCGCGGATGCGGTTGGCGGCCTCGTCCAGCTCGAACAGGGTGAGGTCGTGGCTGCCGGTGATGTTGATCAGCACGCCCTTGGCGCCCTTGAGGCTGATTTCGTCCAGCAGCGGGTTAGCAATCGCCTTCTCGGCGGCCTGGATGGCGCGGTCTTCGCCTTCGCCCTCGCCAGTGCCCATCATCGCCTTGCCCATCTCATCCATCACGGCGCGCACGTCGGCGAAGTCGAGGTTGATGAGGCCCGGGCGCACCATCAGGTCTGTCACGCCCTTCACGCCCTGGTAGAGCACGTCGTCGGCCATCGAGAACGCCTCGGTGAAGGTGGTCTTCTCGTTGGCCAGGCGGAACAGGTTCTGGTTTGGGATGATAATCAGCGTGTCGACGACCTTCTGCAGGCTCTCGACGCCGAACTCCGCCTGGCGCATCCGCTTCACGCCCTCGAACTGGAACGGCTTGGTGACCACGCCCACTGTCAGCACGCCCAGCTCGCGTGCGGCCTGTGCGATGATCGGTGCCGCACCGGTGCCGGTGCCGCCGCCCATGCCCGCAGTGATGAAGCACATATGCGCGCCCGCCAGGTGGTCGACGATCTGTTCGATGCTTTCTTCGGCGGCGGCAGAGCCCACCTGCGGGCGGGCGCCTGCGCCCAAACCTTCAGTCACCTTGATGCCAAGCTGGATGCGGCTTTTCGCAGCGCTCTGCTGCAGCGCCTGGGCGTCCGTGTTGGCAACGACGAATTCCACGCCGTCCAGTTCCTTGGCAATCATGTTGTTGACGGCGTTGCCGCCAGCGCCGCCCACGCCAAATACGGTGATCTTCGGCTTCAGTTCTTCATGCCCGGGCATCGAAAGGTTCAACGTCATGCTCTTCCCGCCTGTGTTTGCGTGCCCTCCCGCAAAGGGCTTTTTTCTGTCCTGTCCGCTTCAATCCTACCGCGCCGCAGATGTTGCGTCATCCCAAAAAGCGTAAGGAACCACAAAATACAGCTATGTTCTGACACGGCTCCTGCAGCAATTCGCCGAATCTAGCAGATATTGCGGTTTTAGCCGAACCCACACACAACATGACACCGCAGCCCGCTGCACTCCTGCTGCGGGGTCCGTTATGTTGATCTCTGGCTGGCCACTGCCCGGCCTGCTGACTCGCCGCACTTCGCGGACGTTAACGGCACCCTAACGCCTGGAGCGGGGAGTGTCACGCCCTCATTGCGCGCTACGCGCGAATCCGGCTGCAGCTTACCAATTGTCGCTGAACCACTTGATTGCCCGGCCCAGGGTGCCGGCCGGGTAGCGGTCGACCGGCATGTCGAAATCCCACCATTCATCCTGGGGATGCGCGGCAAACAGACTGAGCCCCACTGCCGCGGCAAAGGCCGGGCCGGTCACCGATTGCGGCAGGCCATGCACGCGCAAAGGGCGGCCCAGGCGCACCTGCTGGCCCAGGATGCGGCTCGCCAGCCCGTCGAGCCCGAGGATCTGGCTGGAGCCGCCAGTCAGCACGATCTGCTGGCTCGGCAGGTACTCGAACCCAGCCGCGTCGAGCCGCGCCCGCACCTCCTCGAGGATCTCCTCCACCCGCGGCCGCATAATGCCGATCAGCTCGGCCCGGCTGGCGGAGCGGCGGTCGTGCTCCCAGTCGCCGGTGTCGCCGCCAATGTCGATCATCTCGCGGTCGTCGGCGCCGGTGGCATGCACGCCGCCGTGCATCGTCTTGATCCGCTCAGCGCTTGCCATCGGCACACTGAGGCCCATCGAGATGTCACTGGTGATGTGGTCGCCGCCAAGCCGCACCGCGTCGGCATAGATCATGTGTTTCTTCATGAAGATCGAGATCGACGTGGAGCCGCCGCCCATGTCGATGCAGGCGGCACCAAGCTCCTGCTCGTCCTCCACCAGCGCTGAGAAACCCGCCGCATAGGCGGAGGAGGCAATCCCCGCGAGCTCGAGGTCGCAGCGCTGGATGCAGCGCACCAGATTCTGCACCGCCATCGCATCGACGGTCAGCATGTGCATGTCAACGGCCAGCGTCTGCCCCATCTGGCCGCGCGGATCGGCAAGTCCCGACCGGTTGTCGAGCGCAAAGTTCACCGGCTGCGCGTGCAGCACCTCGCGGCCCGCGCCGTATTCCGGCACCTCGCAGGCGGCAAGCACCTGGGCCACCTCGTTCTCCGACACCACCTGGCCCTGCAACTCCACCTTGGCGTCGAGCCCGTAGGAGCGCGGGTTGGCGCCGGCAAAACAGGCAATCACGTGATCGACCCGCACGCCCGCCATCTTCTGTGCCGCCTGCACCGCGGTGCGGATGGCGCGTTCTGTCTCCTGCATCGCGGTGATCTCGCCGAACTGCACCCCGCGCGAACGCGTGGTGGCGGCGCCGATCACCCGGAAGCCGGACTGCCCGGCAAGTGAGCCGATGGAGCCGTCCTCGCTCAGCTTGGCGCTGCCGTCGAAGCGCAGAACCAGGCAGGCAATCTTCGAGCTGCCAATGTCGAGGATCGCCACCACGCCGCGCTGCAAGGCCTGACGGCGTATCTGACGCATCGCCCGCTGAGATTGGTAGAGATCCGTCATCTTATTGCCCGCCCCCATTCAGCTGCCTGATGCGCCACCAGTTTTCCACTGCGTTTTCACTCATCCGCACGGTCGGGCGGGCGGCCAGGCGCATGTCGACAGCCGCCACGTCCCGCTCCAGAAGGTCCTGCACCTCGCTGACCGCCAGCACCCGCTCCAGCGCCGGCACCGGGTCGCGTGCGGGCAGCATGATGCGCTGCTTGCGGTCCAAAACCACGTCCCAGCGCCGCTCCCCGATGCGCACCAGCCCGCGCAGGCGCGGCCCCAGCGGCTGTGCCGCGGCAAAGAGCTGCAGGGCCTCTGGGACTGCAGCGCTGGCGCCGCGCCCGGCGATCAGCGGCAAATCCGGGTGCAGACTGCGGCGGCCCAGCTCGGCCACGTGGATGCCGTTTTCGTCGAGGAGCGCCAGCCCCTCGCGGCTGCGCCAGATCACAGCCGGCTTGCGCTCTTCCACGTCGATCTGCAACACGCCGCCGGGGCGGATGCGCACGCTGGCGGTCTTCACCGGGTCGAGCCCGGTGATGACGTCGCGGATCTGCGTGAGGTCGAGATCGAAGGAGCTGACGGGGAAATCGATCGGCACAACCTCGCGGATGTCCTGAGCAACGCTAGTCCCGGCGCCGTCCACCGCCATCACCTTGACCATGAACTCGGGCCGCTCCTCAATCGCGGCCCGGGCACTGTTGACCAGCTGCTGCAGCCCGTCCCGGCGCGCCTCGTCGGCAAGGTAGGCACTGCCTGCTGCGAGCATCAGGCATAGCGGCACCCCGAAACGCAGGCCGAAGCGGATGCCGGGCGTCAGCATCCAGCGCTGGAGCCGGTACTTCAGCCGCGAGGGCGCCGGGTCCGTACGCCCCTCGCCGCTGCTGCCGCGCAGGCGCCGCTTCAGCGATTGCATGAAGCATCCTCCACCATCCAGGCACAGAGCTCGCCGAAGCTGATGCCGCAATGGGCGGCTTGTTCGGGCACCAGCGAAGTCGGCGTCATGCCCGGCTGGGTGTTGGTCTCCAAGAGGATCAGCCCGCCCGCGCCGCGGCTCTCGTCCCAGCGGAAATCGGTACGGCTTACGCCCCGGCATCCCAGTGCCCGGTGCGCCGCCAGCGCATACTCCAGGCAGAGGTCGCGGATCTCCTGCGGGATATCCGCGGGCAGCACATGGCGGGAGCCGCCGGGTTTGTACTTGGCGTCGTAGTCGTACCAGCCGTCGGTGAGGATGTCGGTCACGGTGAGCGCGCGGCCGCCAATCACCGTGGTGGTGAGTTCGCGGCCTGGCGCGTAGGTCTCGACCATGACTTGCGCAGGCATGTCGTCCGACAGTTGCGGCGGGCCGTTTGCGGCCTCCTGCACGATGTAAATGCCGACGCTGGAGCCTTCGTTGTTGGGCTTCACCACATACGGCGGCGGCATTACGTGGCCCGCGCTGACCGCTTCCTTCGCGAAAAGCCCGCTCTCCACCACCGGAAGCCCGGCGGCACGGTAGACCTCCTTGGAGCGCTGCTTGTCCATCGCCAGCGCCGAGGCCAGCACGCCGGAGTGGGTGTAAGGCAGGCCGAGCCATTCCAGCATGCCCTGGACGCAGCCGTCCTCACCCCAGCGCCCGTGCAGCGCGTTGAAGACCACATCCGGCTTCGCGTCCTGCAGCCGCGTACAGAGGTCCCTGCCCGCGTCAATCTCAACGGTTTCGAATCCCTCGCCCCGCAGCGCGGCCGCACATTCCCGGCCGCTTGACAGCGACACCTCGCGCTCGGCCGAAGGGCCGCCCATCAGCACCGCCACTTTCGGGAGTGTCTTGCTCGACTTACTCACCACTCGCGCCTTCTTGCTAGGGGCTTTGACGCCCCTGATTGTTGGAGCAGATCCTCGGACCCGCCCTTGGTTCCCTGCGCCGCAGCCAGGCAATCTGGAAGCCTCCGCCGCAGCACTCCGGCCGCTTTGCGCCCGGGTTCCGGCACAGTAGCGCCGAATTCCTTACCGGGGCGTTAACACTGCCTTTACCAAGATTAAGACGGCCGCTGCCCCGCCGCGCATCCCGGCCCGCGCGCCGCAGGGCGAAGGCCGGCCGATGCCTTTGGTTTCCAATACTTATTCGGGAAGCGGATCGCCAATCCGCATGATTTCCCACTCTAGCGTGATGCCAGAATCTTCGTAAACCTTTTTTCGCACATCTTCGCCCAGCCCCTCAAGATCCGCGGCGCTGGCACCACCGGTATTGATGAGAAAGTTTGAGTGTTTCTCGCTCATCTGGGCGCCGCCGCGGCGGGCGCCGCGCATGCCGGCATCGTCGATCACCTTCCAGGCCTTGAGGTCATGCACGTCATCCGTCCGCCCGGTCGAGGAAAAGCCCGCCGGGTTTCGGAAGGTGGAACCCGCCGAGCGTTCGCGGGTCGGCTGGTTGGCGTCGCGAGCCTCAAGCTGCGCCTGCATGCGCGCGTGCAGCGCCTCCGGGGCGCCCTTGGGGCCGCGCAGAACCGCCGAAACCAGTACTGCGCCGTCCGGGAAATCGGTCTGCCGGTAGCGGAAGCGCAACTCCTCCGCCGTGATCTCGCGGATCTCGCCCTGGCGGGTGACGATAGTGGCGGACTGGAAGACATCGGCCAGGTAGCTGCCGTAGCAGCCTGCGTTCATCCGCACCGCGCCGCCAATGGTGCCGGGGATGGTCCGCAGGAAAGTAAGGTCGATGCCCGAATCCGCAGCGCGCCGCGCCACGTGGGCATCCAGCGCCGCCGCGCCCGCCACAACGGTATCGCCTTCGGCCTCGATTCCGTTGAAACCCCGCCCCAGGCGGATCACCACCGCCCGCAACCCGCCGTCGCGCACAATGAGATTGGAGCCGACGCCGATCGGGAAAACCGGCACATCCGGATCCAGATGGCGCAGAAATTGCGCCAGGTCTTCGGTATCCGCAGGCTGGAAAAAATGGTCGGCAGGACCGCCGACGCGCAGCCAAGTCAATTCGGAAAGCTGTTTGCCCGCTGCCAGCCGCCCGCGGACGTCTGGCAGCTCCTTGCCGGAGATTGCCGCCATCGTATTGTCTGTCCCTCTTTTGCAGAGCCTCTGCGGCCCTATTCCCTAGCCGAGCCGGGCGCCAAGATAAAGGGGCAACGCACGCCAGCGCCGCGGGCCGCTAAGGGTGGCTCAGCGGCTGAAGGTGTCGCGCAGCCAGCGGCCGAGGTAGATGAGTGGCCAGCGCAATATCGACATGCCGGCAAGCAGCAGTGCCAGCCCCCACCAGGGGCCGTTTTCATAGGTTACATAGCCCAGGAGCGGAATTCCGAACGCGATCAGCACATATGCACGGGTCCAGTGATTGTCGCGGCTTGGCAGAATCGCAAGCACATTGGCCGCCAGCGCCCAGACCGCAGCCAGAATAAGCGACGCGGTCATCGCGCCGCCTCCCCTGCCCCGCGGGCTTGAGTGGAATGTCCCGCCCGGCGGCGCCGCAACCGTCAGGCCTCCAGCCGCGCAGGCAGCGCGTTTGCCCAGGCGCTGATGGTGCCGGCGCCGAGACAGACCACAATGTCGCCCGGCCGCGCCTGTTCGCGCACCAGCCGCTCCAGATCCTCCTCACTGAGAATCGCGCGGGCATGGCGGTGGCCGTGGCGGATCAGGCCTGCCACCAGGTCGTCGCGCCCGGCGCCCTCAATCGGATCTTCGCCCGCCGGGAACACCTCGGCGATGGCAACCACGTCGGCTTCGTTAAAACACGCGCAGAAATCGTCGAACAGGTTCGACAGGCGCGAGTAGCGGTGCGGCTGGTGCACCGCGATCACCCGCCCGTCGCAGGCCTGGCGCGCTGCCTTGAGCACCGCGGCGATTTCCACCGGGTGGTGCCCGTAGTCGTCGATGATGGTGACGCCATCGACCTCGCCCACCTTGGTAAAGCGCCGGTTCACGCCGCGGAACTCGGCCAGCGCGGTGCGGATTTCACTGCTGTTCATACCAAGATGCCGCGCCACGGCGACGGCGGACAGCGCGTTGGAGACGTTGTGATCGCCCGGCATCGGCAGGGTGCAGCCCTCGATCACCCGGTCCTCGGCGCGCAGCACGATGTCGAAATGCGCGATGCCGCCTTTGTAGGCGAGGTTAACTGCCCGCACATCGGCCTGCGCGTTGAAGCCGTAGGTGACGACGCGGCGGTCCGAGATCCGCCCCACCAGCGCCTGCACTTCGGCATGATCGGTGCAGCAGACCGCGATGCCATAGAAGGGGATGTTGGAGACAAATTCGAGGAAGCCGTCGCGGAGCCGGTCGAAATCGCCCCAGTGTTCCATGTGCTCCGGGTCGATATTGGTGACCACCGCAATGGTCGCGGGCAGGCGGTTGAAGGTGCCGTCGGACTCATCCGCCTCCACCACCATCCACTCGCCCTGCCCCATGCGCGCGTTCGAGCCGTAGGCGTGGAGGATGCCGCCGTTGACCACGGTCGGATCGAAACCGCCGGCCACCATCAGCTCGGCCATCATCGTGGTGGTGGTGGTCTTGCCGTGGGTGCCGGCGATCGCGATGTTCGATTTCAGCCGCATCAGCTCAGCCAGCATCTCCGCCCGGCGCACCACCGGCAGACCACGGCGGCGGGCCTCGTCCAGCTCGGCGTTGCCCGGCTTGATTGCCGAGGAGATCACCACAACCGCGGCGCCCTCGAGATTCTCCGCCCGCTGACCCACGAAGATGCGCGCGCCCAGCTCCTCCAGGCGCCCAGTGATCTTGGAAGCCTTCAGATCTGAGCCCTGCACGGTGTAGCCCAGGTTCAAGAGCACCTCTGCGATGCCCGACATGCCAATACCGCCAATCCCCACGAAATGGATTGGGCCAACATCACCGGGCAGTTTGGTTGCAGGGTTCATACTCTTATCCTTCCTCGGCCAGTCGTTCGACCAGGGCCACCAGCCTCTCGGTGGCATCCGGCACGCCGGCTCTCAGTGCGGCAGCCGCCATCTGCGCGGCGGCCTGCGGGTTACTCAGAATTGCGCCCATATGCTCCGCCAGGACCGGAACATCAAGCGCGCTTTCCGGGATCATAACGGCAGCATTGGCTTCGGCCAGCCCGCGGGCGTTGGCGGTCTGGTGGTCGCCGGCGGCCGCAGCGAAGGGGATCAGAATTGAAGGCCGCCCGATTGCGGCGATATCCGCAACCGAGGACGCGCCCGAGCGCGAGATCACCAGCTGTGCCTCCGACATGCGGGCGGGCACGTCCGTGAAGAAGCTCTGCACATCGGCGTCGATGCCGTGGCTGGCGTAGAACTCCGCCACCCTGGGCCGGTCCTCCTCGCGTGCCTGGTGGGAAACGCGCAGGTGCCCGCGGATGCGCTCCGGCAGCGCCGCCATCGCCGCGGGCACCACATCCGAAAGGATCCGCGCGCCCTGGCTGCCGCCGATTACCAGCACCGACATCGGATAGTCCCCGGGCGGGATGTAGGCCGCGCCTGCGCGCTCGGCCACGGCGGCGCGCACCGGGTTGCCGACGTGCTCATGCGCGACGCCCGCGGGCAGGTCCGTGGGCCAGGTGCCGCAGGCCACGCCCGAGACGCGCTTGGCAAAAAGCTGGTTCACCCGGCCCAGAACACCGTTCTGCTCGTGGATCATCCGCGGCAGCTTCAACAGCACCGCCGCCCCCAGCGCCGGGATCGTGGGATAGCCGCCAAAGCCGATCACCGCATCCGGGCGGTCCTTGCGCATCTGACGCGCCATCGACAGCACGCCGGCCACGATCTTCGGCCCCGCCAGCGCCTTCGCGGCCAGCCCGCCGCGGGCGAAGGTGGCCGATGAAACCTGGGTGATCTCCGTTGTATGGGGGAAGCCGCCGGTATAGCGCGCGCCGCGTGCGTCGGTCGAGAGCTTCACCCGCCAGCCGCGCTTCAGCATCGCCTCGGCGAGCGCCTGCGCCGGAAACATGTGTCCGCCGGTGCCGCCCGCCGCCATCAAGAGCAGTTTTTGTGCCATCCGTGATGGTCTCTTTCTTTGTTTGCCTGCACCTGTGCTCAACCGCGACGGCACCGCCCCGGTTCCAGCTCAGGTGGCATTTTCCGTATTCCGTTCCGTTCGCTACCCTTGCCACCCGCGCGGCGGCGCATTCAGGTCCTGCGGGAGCGCCCGCCCAGGAAGTCGGCAATCTCGCCCTGCGGCCGTGCCCGGGTGAAGGCCAGCAGCATCCCCACCGCGATGCCGGTCGCAATCAGAGAGGAGCCGCCGTAGCTCACAAACGGCAGCGTCATGCCCTTGGCGGGCAGGAGCCGCACAGCAACCCCCATGTTGATCATCGCCTGCACCCCGAAGACACAGACCAGCCCGGTGCCCGCAAGGCGGATGAAGGTATCGCGCTCGCGCATCAGCCGGAACAGCGAGCGCACCACGATCATCGCATAAAGCGCGATCAAGACCACCACGAGCACCAGGCCGTATTCCTCGGCAGCCACGGCGACGATGAAGTCGGTATGGGCATCCGGCAGCGACCATTTCACCTGCCCCTCACCCACACCGACGCCAAACAGCCCGCCCTCGCGGATTGCGTTGGTGGCATAGCCAAGCTGGGTGGTCGGGTCCACGTCCGGGTTCAGGAAGCCGTCGATGCGGCGGGCGAAATGCTCAGAATTGGAATAGGCCAGCACGCCGCCCAGCACCACCACCGCTGCCATGCAGACCAGAAGCAGCATCGGCGCCCCGGCCACGAAATACATCACCCCCCAGCCGAACAGGATCAGGCAGGCCTGACCGAAGTCCGGCTGCATCACCAGCATCAGCACCACCGTCACACATAGGCCAAACGACATCGCTGTGCCCGGGGGGCCGTTGATTTGCTGGCTCGCAGCGATCATCCAGGCGGCTACCACCACAAAACCGGGCTTGAGGAACTCCGACGGCTGCAGCGAGGCGAAGCCAAGCGAGTACCAGCGTGTTGCACCCTTTCCGAAATCTGTGCCGAAGACCGGCAGGAAGGCCAGCGCGACAAAGGCCGCGGCAAAGCCGATCACTGCCAGCCGCCGCACCAGCACGGGCGACATCATCGAGGTGATGAGCATCGCCACCAGCGCGGTGATGCCAAAGACCGCCTGCCGCTGCACATAGTGGAAATTGTCGAACCCGTTGCGCGCCGCCAGCGGCACAGAGGCAGCAAGCCCCAGCAGCAGGCCGAGCACGAAGAGCAGCAGGATGCAGGACATCGTCCACTTGTCGAGCGTCCGCCACCATTTCGGGAGAATCGGCTCGCCCGTCTGCACGGGAACCGCGCCATAGACCATCTCAGTCATGGAAATACCGCCACTATCTGCCTCGTTCCGCCCCTTTGCCGGGGTCTATGAACGAAAGCCTAACCGGAAAGAGATAATCAAGCCAGCCTCTTCCGCCCCGCGCGGCGGGAAATCGCACAGGGGCCGCTTGCGCCGTTCCCCGTTCCGTGGTCGATGCCCGCCATGCAGATGGATACCCTGATTCTCGGCGCCGGCGCGGCCGGCATGATGTGCGCCGCCCATACCCGCGGCCGCACCCTGGTGATTGACCACGCCAAGGCCCCGGGCGAGAAGATCCGCATCTCCGGCGGCGGGCGCTGCAACTTCACCAACATGTATGCGGCCCCGGAGAACTACCTCTCCGCCAACCCGCATTTCTGCAAGTCGGCGCTGGCGCGCTATACGCAGTGGGATTTCATCGGACTGGTGGACCGCCACAGTATTGCCTGGCACGAAAAGACCCTGGGCCAGCTGTTCTGCGACGGATCGGCCAAGCAGATCATCCAGATGCTGGTGAAGGAGATGACGAACGCAGGCGCCGGTCTCTGGCTGCAAACCTCGGTGGAGCGCGTCGAGCGCAGCGGAGACGGCTTCAAGGTCAGCCTCCTGCGCGAGGGCAAGCCGCAGACCGTCACCTGCCGCAACCTGGTGCTGGCCACCGGCGGCAAGTCGATCCCCAAGATGGGCGCCACCGGGCTGGCCTATGACCTCGCCCGCCAGTTCGGGCTGGAGGTCACCGAGACCCGCCCCGCCCTGGTGCCCTTCACCTTCCCTGACGGCCGCTTCAAACCGCTTTCGGGCGTGGCTCTGCCCGCGCGGCTGTCGAACGCGCAGGCCAGTTTTGACGAGGCGCTGCTATTCACCCATCGCGGCCTCTCGGGGCCATCTGTGCTGCAACTTTCCTCCTACTGGCGCGAGGGCGAGGAGATCCGGGCCAACCTGATCCCGGACATCCCGCTCTACGACCTCCTGCGCGAGCAGCGCCGAGCCGGGGGCGGCCGTGATTTCACTACCGAGCTCGCCCGCCACCTGCCCGCCCGGCTGGTCGAGTTCCTTGCACCGGAACTGGGCCTCAGCGGCCGGCTTGCCGACCAGTCCGACGCGTCGCTCAGGGCGCTCTGTGACAGGCTGGAGGACTGGGCGCTGCTGCCCGCGGGCACCGAAGGCTACCGCACCGCCGAAGTCACGCTGGGCGGCATCAATACCGATGCGCTGTCGTCGCGCAGCATGGAAGCCAAGACCGTCCCGGGGCTCTATGCGATCGGCGAGGCGGTGGACGTGACCGGCTGGCTCGGCGGCTACAACTTCCAATGGGCCTGGGCCTCCGGCTATGCGGCGGGCACTGCCATCGCGGCCACCATCTGACAGGATCGTCCCGCCCACCTTCAGGATTAACTGCTTCAGAGCCGCCTTCGCCTGGACATCGGCTTCCGGATACAGACGATGGGCGCAAGCGGAATTGCCGAGGGGCCCCGCCCCGGCGGGAGACGGCCATTGGGCTTGCGGGCGGGAGATGGCCTTGGCAGGCAGGGGACAAGTGAAGGCGGCTTCGGAGCGGATTGTCCGCTTTAGTGAGCCTGAAGCTCCTTTCCCTATCCTGCCGCCTCTACTCCAGACGCTTCCGCACCTCTGCTGCAAAATCCTCGCCGCGGCGCTCGAAGTTGTCGTATTGATCGAAACTGGCTGCCGCCGGGGCCAGCAGCACAGTGTCGCCCGGCTCTGCCTCGGCCATTGCCCGCTCCACCGCGGCCGCCATGGTGGTGCAGACCTCGGCCTCGACCTCAAGCTGCATGGCAAAACCCGCCGCCTCGCGCCCGATTACGTAGGCCTTCACCACGTTGCCGGTCTGCCCCTTGAGCGCGTCGAGTCCGCCGTCCTTCTCCAGCCCGCCGCAGATCCAGCGGATGCGGGGGAAAGCGCTCAGAGCCTTCACCGCGCTGTCGACGTTGGTGGCCTTGCTATCGTTCACGTAGCGCACCCCGCCGGCGTCGGCGATGGTCTGGCTGCGGTGGGGCAAGCCAGGGTAGCCCGCAAGCCCCGCCTCGATCACCCGGGGCGCCAGCCCCAGGGTGCGCGCCGCCGCATAGGCCGCGCAGGCGTTCTGGTGGTTGTGCGCGCCCGGCAGGCCGGTCATCCCGCGCAGGTCGATCGAGGCCGCCTGACGGCCCTTGCGGTATTCGCTCAAAAACCCTTTCCGCGCAAAGACCTGCCAGCCGGCGCCGGTGAGCTTCCGGGTCACCGACGTGCGGATCACCCGGTCATCGCCCGCGCCTTCGGAAAGCTGCCCCGCGAGAAATAGCCCCTCGTCCTCGTCGACGCCGATCACCGCCCGGTCCGGGCCGCCCTCGGCAAACAGCCTGCGCTTGGCGGCGAAATAGCCGCCCATGCCGGCGTGCCGGTCGAGGTGATCGGGCGAGAGATTGGTGAAGACCGCCACATCGGGCGTCAGCGCACGGGCCAGTTCGGTCTGGTAGCTCGACAGCTCCAGCACCACCACGCCGCCCTCGCCCGGCGGGTCAATGTCCAGCACGCCGCGGCCGATGTTGCCCGCCAGCTGGCTTTCCCGGCCCGCCTGCTGCAGGATGTGGTGCAACAGCGCCACCGTGGTCGATTTCCCGTTGGAACCGGTCACTGCCACCACCTTGGGCGGCTGCTCCATCATGCCCCAGTCACCTTCCGCGATGGAGCGGAAGAACAGTCCGATGTCATTGTCGACCGGCACCCCGGCCTCGAGCGCGGCCCGCACCACCGGGTTCGGCTTGGGGTACAGATGCGGGATACCGGGCGAGACGATCAGTGCTGCCACCGCGTCGAACGCGCCCTGGTGCAGAAGGTCCGCGCAGGCAAAACCCTCGCCTTCCGCGGCCTCACGCGCGGCGGGGTTATCGTCCCAGCAGATGGGCTCCGCCCCGCCTGCCCTAAGCGCGCGCGCCGTCGCCACCCCCGAGCGCCCAAGACCCAGAACCGCCACCCTGGCGCCTTCAAACCCTTTCACCGGGATCATTGCCTGCACTCCCACTTAAACTCTTGCCGGAACCGCTACCCGATCCCTCGCGGCTTTGCCAGTCTCCTCAGATTGACAAGCCCTGCCCCATGCCCGAGATTTCCTGCTCAGGCAAAGGGAGGAGCCGCGGGTGGCACCGCATTTGCAAAAGCTGCTTGACCAGATCGGCGCGGAGATGCGCAGCCGGGCCGACCGGGGCGAGGTGGCAAGCTACATCCCCGAACTCGGCCAGGTGAACCCGGATCAGTTTGCCATCGCAGTGGCGACGGCCGGTGGCCAGCTGTACCAAGCCGGGGATGCGCATAAGCGGTTCTCGGCGCAGAGCATCACCAAGGTCTTCACCCTTGCGATTGCGCTCGGCCGTTCCGGCGACCAGCTCTGGCAGCGGGTCGGGCGCGAGCCCTCGGGTACCGCCTTCAATTCCATCGTCCAGCTCGAGCACGAGCGCGGCCGCCCGCGCAACCCCTTCGTGAATGCAGGCGCCATCGTCACCACAGACGAGCTGCTGGCCGGTCGGGAACCCAAGGACGCGCTGGCAGAAATCCTCGGCTTCATCCGCGCGGCGGCGGGAGACGAGGACATCCACATCAACAAAGCGGTGGCAAGTTCCGAAACCCGCCACGGCCACCGAAACTTCGCTCACGCCAATTTCCTCGCCTCATTCGGCAATCTGAAGAACACACCGGAAAAGACGCTCGGCACCTACTTCCACCAATGTGCCATTGAGATGACAGCGGTGCAGCTCGCCAAGGCGGGGCGCTTCCTGATCGGAGCGGAGAACGGGCCGAGCCTGGTGTCGCAGGGCCGGGTCCGGCGGCTCAATGCGCTGATGCTGACCTGCGGCCATTACGATGGCTCGGGAGAGTTCGCCTACCGCGTCGGCCTGCCCGCCAAGAGCGGCGTCGGCGGCGGCATCCTCGCCATCGTGCCGGGGAAGGCAAGCGTGGCGGTGTGGTCCCCTGGGCTGGATCACAACGGCAACTCCAAGCTTGGCACCGAGGCGATGGAGTGGCTGGCGCGGGAGATGGACTGGTCGGTGTTCTGAAGCAGGGCGCGCACCGGGGCGCTGCCGGAAGGAGCGCAAGGGCGGCGCATGGCACCGCCCCTGTTGGCGCCTCAGCGTACCTTCAGGGTCGCGAGGCCGATCATCGCGAGAATCAGCGAGATGATCCAGAAGCGGATCACGATGGTGGGCTCGGCCCAGCCCTTCTTTTCGTAGTGGTGATGGATCGGCGCCATCAGGAACACGCGCTTGCCGGTGCGCTTGTAGTAGAGCACCTGCACGATCACCGACAGCGCCTCCACCACGAAAAGCCCGCCGACAATCGCCAGCACCAGCTCGTGTTTGGTGGCCACCGCAATCGCCCCCAGCGCGCCGCCGAGCGCCAGCGAGCCGGTGTCCCCCATGAACACCGCCGCTGGCGGTGCGTTGTACCACAGGAAGCCCAGCCCGCCGCCAAAGAGCGCGGCGCAGAAGATCAGGATCTCGCCGGTGCCGGGCACGTAATGCACGTCCAGGTACTCGGTGAAGTCGACCCGTCCCACCGCATAGGCGATGACCCCCAAGGTGCCGGCCGCGATCATCACCGGCATGATCGCCAGCCCGTCCAGCCCGTCGGTCAGGTTTACCGCGTTGGCCGCCCCTACGACGACGCAGATCGAGAACGGCACGTAGAGCAGGCCGAGGTTGATCAGCGTATCCTTGAACACCGGCAGCGCCAGCTGATTCTGCAGGTTCTCCGGGTGATTGTAAGCCGCCCAAACCGCCGCGATCACCGCGATCAGGATGCCAAGCGCAAGCCGCAGCTTGCCTGGCACGCCCGCCGTGTTCTGTTTGGAGACCTTGGCATAGTCATCGGCAAAACCGATGAGGCCGAAGGCCAGGGTGACAAACAGCACCAGCCAGACGAACGGGTTGTCCCAGCGCGCCCACAGCAGCGTCGCGGTCACGAGCGCGCCCACGATCAGCAAGCCCCCCATGGTCGGGGTGCCCGCCTTGGTGAAATGCGCTTCCGGTCCATCGTCACGGATCGGCTGCCCCTTGCCCTGACGCTTGCGCAGCACATTGATCAAGGGCTTGCCGAACAGGAAGCCGAACACCAGCGCGGTCATGAAGGCACCGCCAGCGCGGAAAGTGATATAGCGGAACAGATTGAAAAAATCGCCCCCGTCCGACAAAGCGGTCAGCCAATAGAGCATCTGCGGCCCTCTCTCAATTCTTATGTTTTTTCTGCTGCGCCGTTGCCATGGCCTAATTCGCGGATGCCGTCAACGATCCGCGCCAGCGCCATGCTGAGCGAGCCTTTGGCCAGCACGATATCGCCGCCCGCGAGTTTCCGGGCGAGGTCCGGCAGCGCATCGGCACTGGTGGCGTACCACGCGCCGCGCTTGTCTTCCGGCAGGGCTTCGTGCAGCGCCCGCATCAGCGGGCCGATGCAATGGATGCAGTCGATGCTTTGCATGGCGTCCAGCTCTGCCAGCCCCGCGTGAAGCGCGAGCTCCTGCGGGCCGAGCTCTTTCATATCGCCGAGGTAGGCAATGCGGCGGCCCTCGCCCTGGGTGGCTGCCAGAACCGCCAGCGCCGCCGCCATCGAAGCCGGGTTGGCGTTGTAGCTGTCGTCCAGCAGGATGATGTCTCCGTCCTCGGTCTGGACGGCCTCGCGCACGCCGCGGCCCTTGACCGGCGACCAGATCGCAAGGCTCCCGACGGCCTTCACGGGGTCCGCTCCAAGGGCCTGGACACAGGCCAGCGCGCCAAGGGCGTTCATCGCGAAATGGGCGCCAAGCGATTGGATGCGCAGTTCGACTTCCCTGCCGCCCGCGGTGGCGCGGGCCACGGTTTCGCCGCCCTCGATTCCGGCGGAGTGCAGGATGCAGTCCTCCGCGTTCCTGCCGAACCAGCGCACCGCGGCGCCAAGGTCATCGGCCACAGAACGCAGCACGCCGGCCTCGGCAATATCGGCGTTCAGAACGGCCAGGCCACCGGGCTCCAGCCCTTCCATGATCGCGGCCTTCTCCCGGGCGATACCCGCGACATCGTCGAATGCTTCCAGATGCACCGGCGCCACGGTGGTGACCATCGCCACATGCGGGCGGGCCAAGCGGGACAGCGGCGCGATCTCGCCAGGGTGGTTCATGCCGATCTCGATTACCGCGAACTCGGTATCGCGCGGCATCCGCGCCAGCGTCAGCGGCACACCCCAGTGGTTGTTGTAGCTGGCCACCGCCGCGTGGGTGCGGCCCTGGTCCATCAGCATCCGCGCCAGCATCTCCTTTGTCGAGGTCTTGCCGACCGAGCCGGTGACGGCAACGACCTTCGCCTGCGTGCGGGCGCGGGCGGCGCGGCCCAGGGCTTCAAGCCCCGCCTGCACGTCGTCCACGATCAGCAGCGGCGCATCCGCGGGCAGGTTCCCGGGAATGCGGGACACCAGCGCGGCGCCAGCGCCCTTCTCCAGCGCCTGGGCGACGAAATCATGCCCGTCGCGTGCGGCCTTGAGGGCAATGAACATGTCGCCCGGTTCGATGGTGCGGGTGTCGATCGAAAGGCCCGATACGGTCCAGTTGCCCTGCGCGCGGCCGCCAGTGGCGGCAGCGGCCTCGGCCGCGGTCCAAAGCGTCATGCGATCCTCCCGTCGAGCGCCGCCACGGCAATGCTGGCCTGCTCCACGTCATCAAAGGGCAGCACGCTGTCACCCACTGTCTGGCCGGTTTCGTGCCCCTTGCCGCAGATGATGAGCGCATCGCCCGGCCCCAGCATACCCGCGCCGCGCAGGATCGCCTCGGCGCGGTCGCCGATCTCCACGCACTCGGGCGCGCCGCCCTTGACCGCCGCGCGGATGGCGGCCGGGTCTTCGCTGCGCGGGTTGTCGTCGGTAACGATCACCACGTCGGCGTTTTCATGCGCGGCCTGCCCCATCAGCGGCCGTTTTGAGGCGTCGCGGTCGCCGCCTGCACCCACGATAGCGATGAGCCGGCCGAGCACATGCGGGCGCAGCGCCCGCAAAGCGCTGGCCACCGCGTCTGGCGTATGGGCATAGTCTACATAGACTGCGGCGCCATTGCCCCGCTCGGCGGCAAGCTGCATCCGGCCGCGCACGGTGGTGAGATGCGGCAAAGTCTCAAACACACGCTCAGGGTCTTCGCCTCCGGCGATCACCAGCCCGCAGGCCAGGAGCACGTTTTCCGCCTGGAACCCTCCGATGAGGTTCAGCCGCAGCTGGAACGGCCGGTCGTGCCAGGCAAAGCGGATGTCCTGGCCGGTGCCGTCATAGCGCATGCCCAAGAGGCTGAGATCGCCCTCGCCGCGGCCCACGGTGATGATCTCCTGGCCGCGTGCCTCTGCCACCGCGCGCATGTCGGCGCCGCGGGGATCGGCCATGTTGATGACGGCCACGCCCTCGTCCGGCAAGACCCGCGAAAACAGCGCGGACTTGGCAGCGAAATAGGCCTCAAATGTTTCGTGGTAGTCGAGGTGGTCCTGAGTGAAATTGGAGAAGCCCGCCGCAGCCAGCTGCACCCCGTCCAGCCGCCGCTGGTCGAGCCCGTGCGACGACGCCTCCATTGCCGCATGGGTGACGCCTTCCTCCGCCGCCGCCGCGAGCGCGCGGTGCAGGGTAACCGGCTCCGGAGTGGTATGGGAGAGCGGGTAGCTCCAGGCGCCCTCGATCCCTGTGGTGCCCATGTTGACGGCCTTGTGGCCCAGCTCCATCCAGATCTGGCGCACGAAGCTGGACACCGAAGTCTTGCCGTTGGTGCCGGTGACTGCGACGACGGTCTGCGGCTGCGCCCCGAACCACAGCGCCGCGGCATAGGCGAGCGCCTGGCGCGGGTCTTCGACCACCACAAGCGCGGCGTGGCTTTCGCCCAGTACCATGGCGGCGATCTCTGCGCCCGCGGCATCGGTCAGCACCGCGGTCGCACCCCTCTCCAGCGCCGCCGGGATGTACTTGGCACCATGCTGCCGGCTGCCCGGAAGGGCAGCAAAAAGAAAGCCTGGGCGGACCTGATGGCTGTCCACTGCAATCCCGCTGATCTGCGGGTCGGCGCCGCCGCGGGCGGTCAGCCCCAATTGGCTCAGAGGCTGGTCTGGTCTCGTGCTGCTCATGGCGGCCCTCACCTGTCTAGTTCGAGGTAAGGGTTATACCAGTCACCTCTGCGGGTTCAACTTGCGGCCGCAGCCCCAGGAGCGGTGCGACGCGGCCGATCATCTCCGCCGCGACCGGCGTGGCAGTCCAGCCCGCAGTGCGGCGTTCCTCTCCATGGGCGATGATCGAGGGCTCATCGAGCGTCACGATCAGCACGTATTTCGGGTCATGCGCCGGGAATATAGAGGCAAAAGTGGCTATCACCTTGTCCTCGTAGTAGCCGCCGCGGGGTCTCGGCTTATCGGCAGTCCCTGTCTTGCCGCCGACCTGATAGCCCGGAACCTCGGCAAAGCTGGCTGTGCCGCTGGTTACCACCTTACGCAACATTCTGCGCGCGGCCTCGGCCGAGGCCTCGCTCAGCACCCGCTCGCCGGCCTGCGGGCCGTTCTGTTTCAGAATCGTCGGGCGTACGTAACGGCCGCCATTGGCAATCGCGGCATAGCCCGCCGCCAGGTGCATCGGCGTGGTCGAGATGCCATGGCCGTAGGAGATCGTCATCGCCGACAGCTCGGACCAGTTCGCGGGCAGCAGCGGCTTGCCGCCCTGCGCCTCGGTGATTTCGAACGGTGTCGGCTCCAGCATGCCCAGCGTTTCGAGGAAGGCTTTCTGCCGCTCCACTCCGATCTGCTGCGCCAGCCGTGCGGTGCCGATGTTGGAGGATTTGACGATGATCTTGGTCACCGACATTTCGTTGCCGTAGTTGCGGAAATCACGGATCGCAAAGCGGCCCCAGCGCAGCGGGCCGCGGGTGTCGATGATGGTGTCCTCTTCCACCAGGCCGAGGTCCATGGCCTGCGCGGTGGTGAAGATCTTGAAAGTAGAGCCCAGCTCGTAGACGCCCTGCACCGCGCGGTTGAACAGCGGGCTGACCGAAGGGTCAAAGCCCGAGGCCGGCGGACGCGGGCGGTTGTTGGGGTCGAAATCCGGTAGCGACACCACTGAGATCACTTCCCCTGTGTGCACATCCATGAGGATCGAAGTGGCGCCCTTGGCGTTCATCAGCTTCATACCGCCATGCAGCACCTGCTCCGCCGCAGCCTGCACCGAAACGTCAAGCGACAGTTGCAGCGGCTGGCCCGCATTGGCCGGGTCGCGCAGGTAGTCGTCGAACTGCCGCTCCACCCCGGCAACGCCGATCACCTCGGCGGCGCTCACGCCTTCCTTGCCGAAACCGGCGCCGCCCAGCACATGCGCGGCCAGGCTGCCGTTGGGATAAAGCCGCATTTCGCGCGGGCCGAACATCAGGCCAGGATCGCCGATATCATGCACTGCCTGCTTCTGCTCTGGGCTGATCTTCTTCTTTACCCACAGAAACTTGCGCTTGCCGGTGAAGTCTTTGACCAGGCGCTCGCGGTCAAGGTCGGGGAAGATCTCCACCAGTTTATCCGCCGCCCCCACCGGGTCGATCATCTGCGGCGGCTGGGCGTAGAGCGAGTGGGTCTCGAAGTTTGTCGCCAGCAGCGTGCCGTTGCGGTCGACGATATCGGCGCGCTGCATGGCGATGATGCTGCCCGGGGCGCGGGCCACCGGCTCGGCCGGCTCGGAGACTGCCATGATCCCCATCCGCCCGGCGATCGCGCCGAAGGCACAGAGGAAGAACAGCCCCAGCATCAAGAGCCGCCCCTCGGCCCGCTGACGCGCACGGGCCTGCATCTCCTGATGGCGCAGGCTGATGTTTTCCTTTTCGATCGCATCCGGGTTTGCGCCGGTTGCGCGGGCGTGAAGGACGCGGGCGAGCGGGCGCAGCGGGGTGCGGATCATGGCAGCTGGCTCCCAGCGCTGAGGGCTGCATTGGCAGAGGAAACCTCGATGCCCCCATCAATTTCCAACTCTGGCGGTTCGGGATAGGTCACCTCGTCCACGCGCCCGAATTGGTCCGGGCGCAGCGGCAGCAGGCCCAGCCGGTCGAAGTTGATCTCGGCAAGGTCGCGCAGCCGCGCCGGGCGGTTGAGGTACGCCCATTCGGCGCGCAGAACGCTCAGCCGCACCTGCGCGGCGCCGATCTGGCGCTGCAGCGCGCGGGTTTCCTTCAGCACCTGCTGGGTGGCGTAGTTCTCACGGTAGGCCCAGAACGCGAGGCCAAAAACGGCGAGCGCGGTGGCAGCATAGAGCAAGGTCTTCATTTCCGGGCCTCTTTCAACTGCGGCATGCCCAGTTCCTTGGCGGTGATCGGGCCGGGCTCGGCATTGGTGCGGCGGCCGACGCGCAGCCGGGCGGAGCGCGCGCGCGGGTTTTCGGCCAACTCGTCCTCATCCGGCCCCACCGCCTTGCGGGTCACCAGCTCAAACTGGGCGGGGACCTCTTGCTGTTCCGGCGCATAGCGGTTGGCGCGGCCGGTTTTGCCTGCGCGGTGCTGGAAGAAGCGCTTGACCATCCGGTCCTCGACCGAGTGGAATGTGACCACGGCAAGGAGCCCGCCGGGCTTCAGCGCGCGTTCGGCCGCCAGGAGCCCTTCGAACAGCTCGTCATATTCGGCGTTCACCGCAATGCGCAGGCCCTGGAAGCTGCGGGTCGCCGGGTGCGACTGGCCGGGCTTGGGGCGCGGCAGGCAGCTTTCGATGATGCCCGCAAGGCGCAGGGTGGTGGTGATCGGTTCGATCTCGCGTTCGCGGACGATGGCCTTGGCGATGCGGCGGCTCGCGCGTTCCTCGCCGTAGTGAAACAGGATGTCGGCGATCTGGGCTTCGGTGAGTTCGGCAATCAGGTCCGCTGCTGAAGGCCCGGACTGTGACATGCGCATGTCCAGCGGCCCGTCTTTCATGAAAGAGAAGCCGCGTTCTGCCAGATCCAGCTGCATGGAGGAGACACCGAGATCCAGCACCACGCCATCGAGGTCCTGCGCATACTCGTCCAAGCGCGAGAACACGCCCTGCTGCAGAACCAGCCGCTCGCCATACTCCCCGGCCCAGGGCTTGGCGAGTTCAAAGGCAAGCGGGTCGCGGTCGACGCCGATCACCTGTTCAGCGCCGGCTTCCAGAAGGCCGCGGGTGTAGCCGCCGGCGCCGAAGGTGCCATCGAGCCAGCGGCCCGACACCGGCGCCACCGCCGCCAGAAGCGGCCTCAGCAGAACGGGGATGTGGGGACCGGAAGGAGCAGAGGGGCGGTCCGTCATGATCTATGCGCCTCCGGCGCCGTCTAGAAATTCAAGGGGGTCGAAGTCTTCCGGAAGCTCTTCCATCAGCTTCTCCGCTTCGGCCATCTCGACCTCTTCGTAGGTCTCGGGCTTCCAGATCTGGAAGGTGTCGCCGGAGGCGATGAAGAAGGCCTCGCCCTCAAGACCGATCTTCTGCCGCAGTTTCGCGGGCAGGACAAGGCGGCCGGTTTCATCGACGGTGGTCGGCAAAGATTGGCCGTTGAACATGCGTTCGAGGATCTTGCGGCCCTTGGAGCCACGTGGCAGCGCCGCGATCTTGGCGTCGACCTCCTCGATCGCCTCCATCGTATAGCACTCCAGGAACTGGCGGCGGTGGTCACCGTAGACGATCACCAGCTCGGGGTTGCCGCCAGGGTCGCAATTGGGGTCAGAAGCCTCCAGCACACGGCGGAAAGAGGCCGGGATAGACACCCGCCCCTTGCTGTCCACCTTGTGGTGGCTCTCGCCTCTGAACCTGCGGCCCAAGCTTTCTGCCCCTTTCCCGCGCCCCGCGCGCCTTAACATTCCCCAGAATAAAAAGCGGCGGGTTGATCTGCTGCCACCGATCAACCCGCCGCCTTGACCCGCCGTGCGGGATGTCCGACTGCGCGCGCCACCTGGGGGGATGTCTGCTCGCCCGCGCGCCGGATCTCTTCTTGTCTGATGAAAGCGAAGGCCTGTATGAAACCTGCTTTGTTGTTTTTGGCTGGGGTCTTTTGTGCGCCCCGTCCCTCGTCTCATCCGATGAATAAGGGATACTATGGGAATTGATGGCCCCGCAACTGTTTTTTGCACAGAATCGGTAAGCCGGTGTCAGGATCGCACAGATTCTGCAAGAGATTCGGGGCAAATTCTGCAACAATTTGGCCAGTGTTGACGCGCATTTAAGCTGCGACACAACATATAGATGCCGATTGCCTCCCGATTTTTTTTCCCATAGTTTCCCGCGATTCCAACTTCCGTCTCCCGGAACAGGGAAATGTTCGGCAAATGTTCCGAAATCCGTACTGCGAAGAGCGTAAATTTGCCTAAACCGTCGGATCTTCGGATGATTCGCATGCGCCGGCGGCGGGAAGCCGCGCAGATGGGCCACGATTTCCCATGCCGCCCATAAATTCCCAATTGCCCCGCGGTTTCCCGCCAGTGCCATGAATTCCCGCCCGCCCGGAGCCTTTCGCGCGAAGACGCGGAGGAAGATCGGAATTCCCTCCCGGAATTGGAGACGACCGAAGACCGCCGCGCGCCGCTGCGCGCCCCGCCGGAACCTCCATTTCAGCAGGGGATTTACCGCGGCACAGCCTCACCGAAAGCCAAAGGCCCGCCAAAAAGCGGGCCCTTCCAACCTGAGAAGAAGGCGGCAGATCAGGCCATGCCGCCCTTGATAAGCCCGGCAGCGATGCGGGCATAGGCCTCCGCCATTGCTCCTTCGCCCGCCGCCACCGGCGTGCCGCCGTCGCCCGCCAGCCGGGTCTCGAGGTCGATGGGCAGCGCGCCCAGGAGCGGCAGCCCCAATACCTCCGCTTCGGCCGCCACGCCGCCATGGCCGAAGATGTGATGTTCGCCGCCGCAGTCCGGGCAAGTAAAGAAGGACATGTTCTCGATCAGCCCCAGTACCGGCGTGTCCAGCGTCTTGAACATGTCCATCGCCTTGCGGGCATCCAAAAGCGCCACGTCCTGCGGCGTCGAGACCACGATGGCTCCCGACACTTCGGCGCGGGTGCAGAGGGTCAGCTGCACATCACCGGTGCCGGGGGGCAGATCGACGATCAGCACATCAAGCTCGCCCCAATTCACCTGGCCCAGCATCTGCTGCAACGCGCCCATCAGCATAGGCCCCCGCCAGACCACGGCCTTGCCCTCTTCCAGCATGAAACCGATCGACATCAGCGTCACGCCATGGGCGTGGAGCGGCTCAATGGTTTTGCCGTCGGGACTGGCGGGCCGGCCTTTGGCGCCCATCATCCGGGGCTGGCTCGGCCCGTAGATATCGGCATCCAGGAGTCCGACCTTGCGGCCCTGCCTCGCGAGAGCCACCGCGAGGTTGGAGGCGACGGTGGATTTCCCCACCCCGCCCTTTCCCGATGCCACCGCCAGGATGCGCTGCACGCCTGCGGGCTTCATTGGCCCGGCCTGCGGCTTGGCATGGCCGCCAATCTTCAGGCTTGGCGCCTTCGGCTGAGGTGTATGGGCGGTGAGCGCGGCACTTACTCCGGTTACGCCCGGCAGCGCCAGCACCGCTGCTTCCGCCGCCTTGCGCAGGGGCTCCATCAGCTTGGCAACCTCGGGGTTCGGCGCTTCGATCACGAAGCTGACTCTCCCGTCCTCGATCCTGAGCGCCCGCAGCATATCGCGCGACACGAGCGTACCGCCATCGGGCAGTGCCAGCCGCTCCAGCGCAGCGTGTATATCTTCCTGAGTGACCGGCATTTGCGCCCTCCTGCTTTGCTTGCGCCATATATATGCGCGTGGCGGCCCGCGCGAAAGCGCAGTACGGACCGGCCCGCGCCGATGCAATAAAGGATTCGCTCACCACGAAGCAGCCGCAACCGGCCGAGAAATGACCGCCCGCCAGCTGGCGCGGGCCGGCGCCTCAGGGGGCCGCAGCCGCGCCAGCCGCCCCGCTCCTGCCGCAATACCCGGCAGCCGCGTTCAAGCCGCCCAAATTTGCCGCAGCTTTCCAATGGCATACGTAGGGTCACCCATGCAAATGCTGCATAGCAGCAATGACGAGGCACGGGATTGTCCCGCCCCGGGATTTCCTTAAATTGGTGTTCAAGAAACGGCGCCACGGCGCAGCAACGGAACAGACTGACTGAGGATAGACCGATGGCAGCGACACAACAGATCAGCTTGGCGAAACCCGCAGCACCCTTCGGCTGGCTGCAGGCGCTGATGGTCAAGGTGAACCGCTACCGGCTCTACAGCCAGACCGTCAGCGAGCTCTCCGCCCTGAGCGGCCGTGAGCTTTCTGACCTCGGCCTGAGCCGGTCGGATATTAAACGTGTGGCCTACCAGGCCGCCTACGAGCACAACTAATAGAGATCAGGTCCTCACTCCTCCTCCCTTGAGGGCCTGCACTACGCGGTGGCATCCTCCTCCTCCCTGATGCCACCGCACCCTATACCGGCGTAAAGCCGGGCACGAATGCATCGGGATCTCCTCCTCCCTGATCTCCGGTGCTAGACAGAACGGCGGTGCCCCCTCCTCCTCCCTGGGCGCCGCCGTTTCTTGTTTTTCACCCTCTCCCCACGCAGTGACATACCGGCCCACGGCCGCTTGCAGCCCGCGCGCGGGTGCCGTCTTGTGCTATTTTATTAGGAAGAGGTGGCGCGTGGGCAGCGTGCTGCCCGCCGCCCAAGCGCCCGGATCGGATCGCTGCGCGATCCGATCCTTCAAGATGCCAGACTGTGGCTCAGAACGGGACGTCGTCGCCTGCGGTGACAAAGCGGGCAACGACCTTTTTCACACCCGCCTTTTCGAAATCCACTTCCAGCTTGTCGCCTTCGATGCCAGTGATGGCCCCATAGCCGAACTTCTGGTGGAACACCCGCTCACCCAGGGTGAAGCTGGAAGTCGCGGTGAGGTCGATCACCTGATGCTTGCTTTCCTTCGGCTGGCTCAAGCCCCGCTGGCCCGCGCGCGCCTGCATCCGCTTCCAGCCCGGCGAGTTGTAGCCGTCAGCCGCGGCCATGCGTTCCTCGATACGGGATTTCACTTCCCCGCCGCCTATCGCTGCGCCGGGGGCTGCGGCGCCGTAGCCGCCGCCGTAAAGCCCGGGCGGCGTCAGTACCTCCACGTGTTCCTCCGGCAGCTCGTCGATGAAGCGGGAGGGCAGCTGCGACTGCCACTGCCCGAACACCCGCCGGTTGCCAGCGAAGGAAATGGTGCAGATCTGCTCGGCCCGCGTGATGCCGACATAGGCCAGCCTGCGCTCCTCTTCCAAACCCTTGAGACCGCTTTCATCCATCGAACGCTGCGAGGGAAACAGCCCGTCCTCCCAGCCCGGCAGGAAGACGGCGGGAAACTCGAGCCCCTTGGCGGCGTGCAGAGTCATGATCGAGACCTTCTGATCGGCGTCCTGCTGGTCGTTGTCCATCACCAGGCTGACGTGTTCGAGGAATCCCTGCAGGTTCTCGAAGGCCTCCAGCGCCTTCACCAGTTCCTTGAGGTTTTCCAGCCGGCCGGGCGCCTCGGGCGTCTTGTCGTTCTGCCACATGGCGGTGTAGCCGGACTCGTCGAGGATGATCTCGGCCAGTTCCATATGGGTCATGTCGGCGTCACCGGCCATACGGCCCCAGCGCGCGATGCCCTCGACCAGTTCGCGCAGGGCACCGGCACCCTTGCCCTTGATATGGCCGCCCTCCACCGCGCGGCGCGCGCCTTCCAGGAGCGGCACACCGTGTTCGCGGGCGATGCCCTGAATGGTCTGCTGCGCCTTGTCGCCCAGCCCGCGCTTGGGGGTATTGACGATACGCTCGAACGCCAGGTCGTCGTCGGGCGAGACCACGACGCGGAAATAGGCCATCGCATCGCGGATCTCCATCCGCTCGTAAAAGCGCGGACCGCCGATCACCCGGTACGGCAGCCCGATGGTGAGGAAGCGGTCCTCAAACGCGCGCATCTGGTGCGAGGCGCGGACAAGAATGGCCATCTGGTCTAGCCCCAGCGGCGCCTGCCCGCGGGTGCCCCGCTGCATTGCCTCGATCTCCTCGCCGATCCAGCGGGCCTCTTCCTCGCCATCCCAATGGCCGATCAGGCGGACTTTCTCGCCATCGCCGGCTTCGGTCCAAAGCTCCTTGCCCAGCCGCCCGGCGTTGCCGCGGATAACGTTGGAAGCGGCGGCGAGTATATGGCCGGTAGAGCGGTAGTTCTGTTCCAGCCGCACCACTTTGGCGCCGGGGAAGTCCTTCTCGAAGCGCAGGATGTTGCCGACCTCGGCGCCGCGCCAGCCGTAGATCGACTGGTCGTCGTCGCCAACGCAGCAGATGTTCTTGTGCGCCCCCGCCAGCAGCCGCAGCCAGAGATACTGAGCGACGTTGGTATCCTGGTACTCATCCACCATGATATAGCGGAACCAGCGCTGGTATTGCTCCAGCACGTCCGGGTTTTCCTGAAAGATGGAGACCATATGCAGAAGCAGGTCGCCGAAATCGACCGCATTCAGTTCCTTCAGCCGGGCCTGGTAGAGGGCATAAAACTCGGGCCCTCGGTTATTGTAGGCGCCGGCATCGGCCGCAGGCACCTTCCCGGGCGTGAGCGCGCGGTTCTTCCAGTCGTCGATGATACCCGCGAGCATCCGCGCGGGCCACCGCTTGTCGTCGATGCCTGCAGCCTGGATCAGCTGCTTCAAGAGGCGGATCTGGTCGTCGGTGTCCAGGATAGTGAAATTCGACTTCAGCCCGGCAAGCTCGGCATGACGGCGCAGCAGCTTCACGCAGATCGAGTGGAAAGTGCCAAGCCATGGCACCCCCTCAATTGCCTGGCCGAGCATGGCCCCGACGCGTTCCTTCATCTCACGCGCCGCCTTGTTGGTGAAGGTCACCGCCAGGATCTCATTCGGGCGGGCGCGGCCGGTGTTCAGCAGATGCACGATCCGCGCGGTCAGCGCCTTGGTCTTGCCGGTGCCCGCACCAGCAAGCATCAGGACAGGCCCGTCGAGGCATTCGACCGCCTCGCGCTGCGCCGGGTTGAGGCTGTCCAGATACGGCATCGGCCGCGCCTGCATGGCACGGGCCGACAATGATGCGCCTTCGAAGGCGTCCATTTCGTCAAAACTGCTCATGGCCGTGATCCTAGCGTGATTCAGCGGCGGCGGAAAGGGGACGTTCACACTCTGTTCACACCCCTTCCGGGCTCTGCCAGAACGGCCGCTGCGGCCGTCTGCGCGGGGCTGGACAATTGCAAGGCAGGCACTGCTAATGCGGGCATGGATTTGCATCAGCGTTACCCCGGCCTTTCCGACCTGAAGACGCGCGCTCAGCAGCGGTTGCCCGCTTTTGTCTGGGACTACCTCGACAGCGGAACCGGGGCGGAGGCGGCGAAGGCCCGCAACCGCAGCGCGCTGGACTTGATCGGGCTGCTGCCCTCGATCCTGCACGGGCCGATGCAGCCGGACCTGTCGGTGGCGCTGATGGGAGAGGCGCTGGCCCTGCCCTTCGGCATTGCGCCCGTGGGCATGTCGGGCCTGATCTGGCCCGATGCCGAGCGGCTGCTGGCGCGCGCGGCGGCGCAGGCCGGTCTGCCCTATTGCCTCTCCACCGTGGCCAGCCGCACGCCGGAGGAGCTGGCACCCGACCTGGGCGCGCATGGCTGGTTCCAGCTCTACCCGCCCAAGGACGAGGCGATCCGCTCCGACCTCCTGGCACGTGCGCGGGAGGCGGGATTCGGAACGCTGGTACTGACGGTGGACGTGCCGGTGGCCTCGCGCCGGGAGCGGCAGACGCGCTCCGGCCTGACCCAGCCGCCGCGGCTTACTCCCCGGCTGCTGGCGCAGGTGGCGCGGCGGCCGGCCTGGGCGCTGGGAATGGCGCGGCAGGGGATGCCGCGGATGCGCACGCTCGAAAAGTACATCAGTGCGCCGCGCGCCAGCCTGCCCTCCACTGAGCACATCGGCTACCTGCTGCGAACATCGCCGGACTGGAACTATGTGGATTGGCTGCGGCGAAACTGGCAGGGGCGCCTGGTGGTGAAGGGGGTGCTGCGCCCGGAGGATGCTCGACGCCTGCAAAGGGCAGGCGCAGATGCAGTTTGGGTCTCCAACCATGGCGGCCGCCAGTTCGACGGCTGCCCCGCCGCGATAGATCTGCTGCCGGAAGTCAGGGAGGCCGTGGATCTGCCGGTGATCTTCGACAGCGGCGTCGAAACCGGGCTGGACATCTTGCGCGCGCTGGCGCTGGGGGCGGATTTTGTGATGCTGGGCCGCGCCTTCCACTACGCGCTGGCAGCGCTCGGCGCCGTTGGCCCCGCCCATCTGGCCGATGTGCTGGCCCGTGATCTGCAAGCCAACATGGGCCAGCTTGGCCTGTCCAGCCTAATGGAAGCGCGCAACCTCAAGGTGAGGCCCTTGGCTTGAAATTCGGGCGCTATTGAGACGCATTTCTCCCATTTGCCCAAGAAACGCGCCGAAATGCCGCAGCGCAGAGCGAAATTTTTCGCTGCAACGCGGCGAAAATGGTTACAAAAACGTGACGCGGCTGTAAGGTTTCCGCAACATTCCTGCGAAGGCGGCCCCTTGCACTGGGGTGCCCTCCTGCGCTGCCGGCCGGAATTCGCAGGGCGAGAAGCAACCAACAGGCCGCTTGAGAGCCCAATCATGCCGGAAATACCCAGAACTGCGGATGTACGTCCCGATATGATCCGCCTAACACTGCACAAACTTGCACGGACCCCGAGGGTGACATGACCGACTTCAAGAAAATCCTGATTGCCAATCGTGGCGAGATCGCGATCCGCGTAATGCGCGCCGCCAACGAGATGGGCAAACGCACTGTCGCTGTCTACGCCGAAGAGGACAAACTTGGCCTGCACCGTTTCAAGGCCGATGAAGCCTACCGCATCGGCGAGGGTCTGGGACCGGTAGCGGCCTATCTCTCGATCGACGAGATCATCCGCGTCGCCAAGGAAAGCGGCGCCGATGCGATCCACCCCGGTTACGGCCTGCTGTCGGAGAACCCGGATTTTGTCGATGCCTGCGCCCGCAACGGCATTACCTTCATCGGCCCCAAGGCGGAAACCATGCGCGCGCTTGGCGACAAGGCCAGCGCCCGGCGAGTGGCGATCGAAGCCGGGGTGCCGGTGATCCCCGCGACCGAGGTGCTGGGCGACGACATGAACGCGATCCGCAAGGAAGCGGCAGAGGTCGGTTATCCGCTGATGCTGAAGGCCAGCTGGGGCGGCGGCGGCCGCGGCATGCGGCCGATCTATTCCGAGAAGGAGCTGGAAGAAAAGGTGCTGGAAGGCCGCCGCGAGGCGGAGGCCGCCTTCGGAAACGGCGAAGGGTATCTTGAAAAGATGATCACCCGCGCCCGCCACGTCGAGGTGCAGATCCTCGGCGACAAGCACGGCGAGATCTACCACCTGTGGGAGCGCGACTGCTCGGTGCAGCGCCGCAACCAGAAAGTCGTCGAGCGCGCGCCCGCGCCCTACCTCACCGATGCGCAGCGCGAGGAGCTCTGCGATCTGGGCCGCAGGATCTGCGCCCATGTGAACTATGAGTGCGCAGGCACCGTCGAGTTCCTGATGGATATGGAAAGCGGCAACTTCTATTTCATCGAGGTGAACCCGCGGGTGCAAGTGGAGCATACCGTCACCGAGGAGGTGACCGGCATCGACATCGTCCAGGCGCAGATCCTGATCGCCGAAGGCAAGTCCCTGGCCGAGGCCACCGGCAAGAACAGCCAGGACGACATCCGCCTCAACGGACACGCGCTGCAGACCCGTGTGACCACCGAGGACCCGCTCAACAATTTCATTCCCGATTACGGCCGTATCACCGCCTACCGTTCGGCGACCGGCATGGGCATCCGGCTCGATGGCGGCACAGCTTACGCGGGCGGGGTGATCACCCGCTACTACGACTCGCTGCTGACCAAGGTCACCGCCTGGGCGCCGACACCCGAGAAGGCGATTGCCCGCATGGACCGCGCCCTGCGCGAGTTCCGGGTGCGGGGTGTGTCCACCAACATCGCCTTTGTCGAGAACCTGCTGAAGCACCCGACCTTCCTGTCGAATGAATACACCACCAAGTTCATCGACGAGACGCCGGAGCTGTTCCAGTTCAAGAAGCGCCGCGACCGCGGCACCAAGGTGCTGACCTATATCGCCGACATCACGGTGAACGGCCATCCGGAGACCGAGGGCCGCGCAGCACCCTCCCCGGACCTGAAAGAGCCGCGCGCGCCCAAGGTGGAGCCGGGCAACACGCCTTACGGCACCCGCAACCTGCTGGAGCAGAAGGGCGCCCAGGCGGTTGCCGACTGGATGAAGGCGCAGCGCCAGCTGCTGATCACCGACACCACCATGCGCGACGGCCACCAGTCGCTGCTGGCAACGCGCATGCGCAGCCACGACATGATCAAGGTGGCCCCGGCTTATGCGCAGAACCTCAGCCAGCTGTTCTCGGTCGAGTGCTGGGGCGGCGCCACCTTCGACGTGGCCTACCGCTTCCTGCAGGAATGCCCCTGGCAGCGCCTGCGCGACCTGCGCGAGCGGATGCCGAACCTGATGACCCAGATGCTGCTGCGCGGCTCCAACGGGGTGGGCTACACCAACTATCCTGACAACGTGGTGCAGTTCTTCGTGAAGGAAGCCGCCAAGGGCATCGACGTCTTCCGCGTGTTCGACAGCCTGAACTGGGTGGAGAACATGCGCGTCGCGATGGATGCGGTGATTGAGAGCGGCAAGATCTGCGAAGGCACCATCTGCTACACCGGCGACATCAACGACCCGGCGCGCGCCAAGTACGACGTGAAATACTACGTCGGCATGGCCAAGGAACTGGAAGCCGCAGGCGCGCATGTGCTGGGGCTGAAGGATATGGCGGGCCTCCTGAAGCCCGTCGCCGCGCGCCAGCTGATCAAGGCGCTGAAGGAAGAGGTCGGCCTGCCGATCCACTTCCACACCCATGACACCGCAGGCGTGGCCGTCGCCACCATCCTTGCCGCCGCGGAGGCGGGCGTCGATGCGGTTGACTGCGCCATGGATGCCTTCTCCGGCAATACCTCGCAGGCGACGCTCGGCACCGTGGTGGAGGCGCTGCGCCACACCGACCGCGACACCGGGCTCGACATTGCCGCGGTGCGCGAGATCTCGGACTACTGGGATCACGTGCGGGGCCATTACGCGGCCTTCGAATCCGGCATGCAGGCGCCTTCGTCCGAAGTGTACCTGCACGAGATGCCCGGCGGCCAGTTCACCAACCTCAAGGCGCAGGCGCGCTCGCTGGGGCTGGAGGACCGCTGGAGCGAGGTGGCGCACACCTATGCCGACGTGAACCAGATGTTCGGCGATATCGTGAAGGTGACGCCATCGTCCAAGGTGGTGGGCGACATGGCGCTGATGATGGTGAGCCAGGGGCTGACCCGGGCCCAGGTGGAGGATCCGAAGACCGACGTCTCCTTCCCTGACTCGGTGGTGGACATGATGCGCGGCAACCTCGGCCAGCCGCCGGGCGGTTTCCCGGAAGGGATCGTCAAGAAGGTGCTGAAAGGCGAGACCCCGAACCTGGAGCGCCCCGGCGCCCATCTGCAGCCAGTGGACCTGGAGAAGACCCGCAAAGAGCTGTCCAAGGAGCTTGATGGCTACAAGGTCGATGACGAGGATCTGAACGGCTACCTGATGTATCCCAAGGTTTTCCTCGATTACATGGGCCGCCACCGCCAGTACGGGCCGGTGCGCACCCTGCCCACGCGGACCTTCTTCTACGGCATGGAGCCGGGCGAGGAGATCACCGCCGAGATCGACCCAGGCAAGACGCTGGAAATTCGCCTGCAGGCGATCGGCGACACCGACGAGAAGGGTGAGGTGAAAGTCTTCTTCGAACTCAACGGCCAGCCGCGGGTGATCCGGGTGCCCAACCGGCTGGTCAAGGCCTCGGCCGAGGTGCGCCCGAAGGCGGATTCCGGCAACCCGAACCACGTGGGTGCCCCGATGCCGGGGGTTGTGGCCACGGTGGCGGTGCAGCCGGGCAAGACGGTGAAGGAAGGCGATCTGCTGCTGACCATCGAGGCAATGAAGATGGAGACCGGCATCCACGCCGAACGCGACGCTGTGGTCACCGCCGTGCACGTGCATCCCGGGGCCCAGATTGACGCGAAAGACCTGCTGGTCGAGCTTGAATAAAGCCCCGGTCGGTCAACCGCCCTGAGAGAGGCGCCGTGTCCAAGGGCACGGCGCCTTTTCTACGCGGGCAAAGAACTGCCGCTGGAAGGAACCGGACCTTGCGTGGGAAAACGGGGCAACCGGGATCAGACCTTTTGCCCCGCTGCCTGCGGCAGCGCCACCGCCGCTTCGGATGGCGGTCCCAGGTCTTCGAACCCCTGGGCCCTGCCCAGCTGCACCTTCCCCGGCAGCGTGAAGCCTAAGGCTATTGCCGCTGCCAGGCTAGCGATCCGCAGCATATCCTTCGCGGCCATGACTTTTCCCTTTCGCTGTCTCCAACTTTTGCGGCCTTCCACGCCCGGGGGAGCAGTTTCCGTCGCAGCAGGCCCCAGTTTTTTTACAGAGGGCACGATTTTTTTCCTTGCAGCTGGCTCGCCAAGCGCCTATCTCAGCGCTCACCGAATGGCAGCGCGGGCGTAGCTCAGGGGTAGAGCATTACCTTGCCAAGGTAAGGGTCGTGAGTTCGAATCTCATCGCCCGCTCCATTCGAACCGGCGAAAAGGCCACCCGATCGGGTGGCCTTTCGTGTTTCAGGAATAACCCCTAGCCTGAGCCTTGTGCGGAATCACCAATGCCGCTAGGAACAGAGCAAGAACGGGAGCGGACGGGCAGGACGGCATGCTGACATCGGTAGAACTTTGCGCAGGGGCGGGCGGCCAAGCCCTGGGCCTCGAGAAGGCCGGCTTCGGCCACACCGCACTGGTCGAAATCGACAAGCATTGCTGCGCCACCCTGCGCCACAACCGGCCCAAGTGGAACGTGCTGGAAGAGGACGTGCGCAAGTTCAAGGAGGTTGCGGGCGATTACAAGGGCATCGACCTTTTGGCAGGCGGCCTGCCCTGCCCGCCGTTTTCCGTGGCGGGCAAGCAGCTTGGCGAGAAAGACGAGCGCAATCTTTTCGATGACGCGATCGAAATTGTCGATGCCACCCGGCCCCGTGCGGTGATGATCGAGAATGTGCGCGGCTTTTTGGATGCGGTGTTCCACGACTACCGCGAGAAGCTGAAGAAGCAGCTCTCCAAACTGGGCTACGAGACCGACTGGCGCCTCCTGAATGCCTCCGATTTCGGGGTGCCCCAGCTCAGGCCCCGGGTGGCGATTGTGGCGCTGCGTAAGGAATTCGCAGGCCAGTTCAACTGGCCCGAGCCGCTGCCGCACAATCCCCGCACCGTTGGCGAAACGCTTCTGGACCTGATGAAGGAACGCGGCTGGCGCGGCGCCGAGGACTGGGCCGCCAAGGCGGACGAGATCGCACCCACCATCGTCGGCGGCTCCAAGAAACACGGCGGCCCGGATCTGGGCCCGACCCGCGCACGCCGCGCCTGGGCGGCCTTGGGCGTCGAAGGGCGCACCATCGCCTATGAGGCGCCCGACCCGTTCCACAACGACATGCCGCGGCTCACCGTGCGGATGGTTGCGCGCATTCAGGGTTTCCCGGACGCCTGGCACTTCACTGGCGCCAAAACCAACGCCTACCGCCAGGTCGGCAACGCCTTCCCGCCGCCGGTGGCGGAGGCGGTCGCGCGCGAGCTGAGGGCGGCGATTGCCAAGCCGAAGCTTCATGCCGTGCGGGCCTGAGGCGCCTTTCAGGGCCGCTGCATTGCCTGGCCTGCCGACCGGGCTAGGACACACGCATTGAAACAGAAACTTCCGCCCAGCCGGGTCACCCCCGGCCATCCGGACTTCCCCCTCCTGTCACAGCTTGCGGCCGAGGTCACCCGGCGCGCGGGCGGCCCCCTGGCGCTGGCCGAGGCGTTCCCGGCGATGCTGCGCGACTGCATCGACAACGTGATTATGACGCCCAAGACCGGGCGGCGCAGCTATGACGAGCTGGAAAAGACGGAAAAGACCTATATTGGCACCCGCGTGGAGATCGAACTGCGCGCGCTCCTGCAACTGCGCCCCGGCCGGCTTGATACAGAGATCCTCGGGCAGGACGTCGATATCAAGCACACGATGGGCAGCACCTGGATGATTCCGACCGAGGCACTGGACGCGCCCTGCCTGCTGGTTGCGGCTGACGAGACCAGGGCGCGTTGCTACCTCGGGCTGATCCTGGCCCGCCCCGCCTATCTGACCCGCAGCCAGAACAAGGACGCCAAGCGCGCCGTGGCGGCGGAGGGGTTCGCCAATATCCTCTGGCTGCTGCAGGACCACCCCTACCCGGCCAATTTCTGGCGCACGGTGCCCGAGGACGCGGTCAGCCAGATCTTCGCGGGCGAAACCGGCAACGAGCGCATGGCCTCGCTCTTCCGCCTGGTGCAGCGCCGCGCCATTTCCCGCGACGTGGTGGAGGCGGTGGCCAAGCAGAAAGACTTCATGCGCCGCATACGCTCGGACAATGGCCGCGGCACCCGGGACATTCTGGCCCGCGCCGGCATCCTGCTGCTCTCCGGCCAGTACGACACCCAGCTGATCAAGGCGCTTGGCCTGCCGCCCTGCGGCAATGCCGAATTCATTTCCTGCCGGGTGGACACCGCCTATCATGCGCGCATGGCCGAACAATCCGGACATGCCCTGCCGTGGCCGACAAGCTGACACCTGAGCGGCGCAGCGCCAACATGGCGCAGATCCGCGCCAAGGATACCAAGCCCGAAATGCTGGTGCGGCGGATCGTGCACGGGCTCGGCTACCGCTACCGGCTGCACCGCAAGGACCTGCCCGGCAAGCCCGACCTGGTATTCGGCCCGCGCCGCAAGGTGATCTTCGTGCACGGCTGCTTCTGGCACCAGCACAGCTGCCGCGCCGGGCGTATCCCCGCCTCACGCCGGGACTACTGGGAGCCCAAGCTGCAGCGCAACGTGGAACGCGATGCCACCCATCTGGCCGCCCTCACCGGGTCGGGCTGGCAGGTGCTGACGGTCTGGGAATGCGAGACGAAGGACCTCGATGCCTTGCGCAGCCGCCTGCTGGAATTCCTCGCGAAGGATGCCTGACCAGGTTTGCGGTTTTCCCGCACAAGAGGCAAATTTTCCGCTTGCGGCCCCTTGCGGGATTGCCTAAACACCGCTTCACCGAACGGCAGCGCGGGCGTAGCTCAGGGGTAGAGCATTACCTTGCCAAGGTAAGGGTCGTGAGTTCGAATCTCATCGCCCGCTCCATTCGGACCAGCGAAAGGGCCGCCCTCCAGGGCGGCCCTTGCTGTTTTGGGCAGCCCGCGATTTCTGCTTCGGGCGCGCTGCGGAAAATCCGGCGCCCGGTCATTTTCCGCTTGCAGGCGGCGGCGGTTTTTCCTATTCACCGCCTCACCGAATGGCAGCGCGGGCGTAGCTCAGGGGTAGAGCATTACCTTGCCAAGGTAAGGGTCGTGAGTTCGAATCTCATCGCCCGCTCCATTTGGACTTCCGAAAAGGCCGCCCTCCGGGGCGGCCTTTCGCGTTCGACCCCCGCCGCCTTTCCGGCCGAAGTTTTTTGATCAAATTCCTTTGACGTCCCCTCGCTTTCCCGCCAAAGCTAACCCCCAAAGAAGTCCCGCCCGCGCGCGGCCAGCCTCAGGAGTGCAGCCATGGCCCCAGTCATCTATCCCACTACCAATTTCACTGCGACCGAGCAGCTCTGCCTGGAGCGCGGCGAAGGTATCTACGTCTACGATTCGGACGGCAACCAGTACATCGAGGGGCTGGCGGGTCTTTGGTGCACCTCGCTCGGCTACAACAATGCGGAGGTGATTCAGGCGATCACCGATCAGCTCAGCACGCTGCCCTTTGCGCATACTTTCGGCGGTAAGACCCACAAGCCGGTGATGCAGCTTGCCGAGAAGCTGAAAGCCATGGTGCCGGTGGAAGATGCCTACTTCTTCTTCGGCAATTCCGGATCGGACGCCAACGACACCCACTACAAGATGCTGCGCTATTATTTCAACGCCATCGGCAAGCCGGAGAAGCGCAAGATCATCACCCGCGAGCGCGGCTACCACGGCGTCACCGTAGCGGCAGGCTCGCTGACCTCGCTGCCAGCAAATCTCGCGCATTTCGACGCCCCGCTGGAGGCGCTCTCGATCCTGCGCTCGGACGCGCCGCACTACTACACCGGCCGCCGGGGCAATGAGACCGAAGAGCAGTTTGTTGACCGCATCATTCACAATCTGGAACAGCAGATTCTGGCTGAGGACCCGGACACCATCGCCGCAATGATCGTGGAACCGATCACCGGCGCATCGGGTGTAATCGTGCCGCCAGAAGGCTACTATGAGAAACTGCAATCGCTCCTGCGCAAGCACGGCATCCTCGTCTGGGCCGACGAGGTGATCACCGGTTTCGGCCGTACCGGCGCTGATTTCGGCTGCACCACGATGGGCATCAAGCCGGACCTGATGAGCTTTGCCAAGCAGCTGTCCTCCGCCTATTTCCCGATCTCGGCTGCGGTGATCCCCGGCTGGATGTATGAGGCGATGGTGGAGCAGACCAACGAGGTCGGGGTGTTTGGCCATGGCTACACCTACTCCGGCCACCCCGCCGCCTGCGCCGCCGCGCTTAAGACACTGGAAATCTACGAACGCGACCGCATCTTTGACCACGCAGCCGATGTAGGCGCCTACATGCAGGCGCAGCTGCGCGAGATCTTCGAAGGCCACCCGCTGGTCGGGGAGGTGCGCGGCAAGGGGCTGATCGCGGCGCTGGAGCTGGTTTCGAACAAGACCACCGGCGCGACCATCCCCGGCGGCAAGGGCGGCGCGGCGGCAGTGAAGGCCTGCCAGGAGGAAGGCCTGATCCTGCGCGCGGTGGCGGGCAACGCGCTTGCTTTCTGCCCGCCGCTGATCATCACCCGGGCAGAGGTGGACGAGATGCTGAGCCGCGCCAAACGGGCTGTGGACCGCGCGTATGACGAGCTGGAATCGGACGGCGTCCTGGAGGGGTGAGGGTCATGGGGGCTTTGCCCCCTTGGCCTTGCGGCCAATTCCCCCAGGGTATTTGAGGACAGAAAGCAGGGCGGCGCCAAGCGGGCCGCCCCTTTCTTCACTTTCTGGCCCGAAATACCCCGGAGCGCGAGGCAGAGCCTCGCATCCAGACCTCAGAACACCTTGAAGGTCATCGTGGTGAGTGAGCGCTCGATGTTCGGAATATCCAGCAGGTGGTCATTGATGTATTTGCCCACATCCTGGTCCGACGGGATGTAGAGCTTCATCAGCAAGTCAAAGTTGCCGCTGGTGGAATAGAGCTCGGAGTGGATTTCGCGCAGCGCGATCTCCTCGGCCACCTTGTAGGTGGTGCCGGGCTTGCAGCGGATCTGGATGAATACGCAGGTCGACATATGCGCCTCTCGAAAGGGTTCCTTTGCTTGACAAGCTGGCATGGGGCGCGGGCGGGCGCAATCCCGTGCGCCGGGACCGCGCAACAGATCGGGCAAATCGGCCGCGCGGCACTTGAGCCGCCCCCCGCGCCCGCCCTATAAGCGCGGCGCAGGACAGCAAGGACGGACCGCAGATGCGCACCAGCCAGATCACCCGCAAGACCGCGGAAACCGAGATTTCGGTCGAGATCAACCTCGACGGCACCGGGATCTATGACAACCAGACCGGGGTCGGCTTCTTCGACCACATGCTGGACCAGCTGGCGCGGCATTCGCTGATCGACATGAAGATCCGCGCCAAGGGCGACTATCACATCGACGACCACCACACGGTCGAGGACACCGGCATCGCGCTGGGGCAGGCGCTGGTGCAGGCGCTTGGGGACAAGAAGGGCATCCGCCGCTATGGCGAATGCCACTTGCCGATGGATGACGCGCAGGTGCGCTGCGCGCTCGACCTCTCGGGCCGGCCCTTCCTGATCTGGAACGCTGCGCTGCCAGCCCCGAAGATCGGCACGTTTGACACCGAGCTGGTGCGCGAGTTCTTCCAGGCCCTCAGCACCCACGGAGGGATCACCCTGCACATCGACCAGCTGCACGGGTTCAACAGCCACCACATCGCCGAGGCCGCCTTCAAGGCCGCCGCCCGCGCCCTGCGGCTCGCGGTGGAGACCGACCCGCGCAAGGCCGATGCGATCCCCTCCACCAAGGGCGCGCTCTGAGGCCGCACCGGCCCGCCCGCGGGCCGGACCATCATTCGAATACCGGAGACACACGCCATGCTGACCGCCATCATCGACTACGAGTCCGGCAACCTGCATTCCGCCGAAAAGGCGTTCCAGCGCATGGCGCGCGAGACCGGTGCGGGCGAGGTCGTGGTGACCTCGGACGCCGATGTGGTGGCGCGGGCCGACCGGCTGGTGCTGCCGGGCGACGGCGCCTTCCCTGCCTGCGCGGCCGAGCTGCGCGGCCACAAGGGCATCTACGAAGCCATGGTGGAAGCGGTCGAGCAGAAGGGCCGGCCCTTCCTCGGCATCTGCGTCGGCATGCAGCTGATGGCCACCACTGGGCATGAATACGAGGAAACCCCCGGTCTCGGCTGGATCGGCGGCGACGTGGTTAAGATCACACCCTCTGACCCGGCGCTCAAGGTGCCGCACATGGGCTGGAACGACCTGGTGATCGACCACCCGCACCCTGTGTTCGACGGCATCAAGAGCGGCGATCACTGCTATTTCGTGCATTCCTACCACTTCCGGGTGTCCGATCCGGCCGAGCGTCTGGCCCATGCGGAATACGGCGGCGACGTGACCGCGGTGATCGGCCGCGGCACCATGCTGGGGATGCAGTTCCACCCGGAGAAAAGCCAGCACGTCGGGCTGCGGATGATTGCCAACTTCCTGAGCTGGACGCCTTGAGCCGCACCTCGGACACGCGCTTCCGGCGGCGGCAAGGGACACCGCCGCCCTGCGCCCAAAATGCCTCTGCGATCCGCCGCAGCCCCTACGCGCGGCGGATCACTTTCGGGTGACCCTGCGGCACTCGCGCTCCCGGCCCGCCGCCGATCCTGCGGCAAGACGGCATCGCGTGAATCACGGAGATCCCGATGCTGAATCCCCGCCAAAAGACCCCGGACCTTAACCTGCCGCTCCTCAGCGGCGGCACCTTCGAGCTCTCGGCTGAGCGGACCAGACGCTCTATTTCGGCAGCGTTCGGACCATGCCATTTGCGCGGCCGCCCGTGGACGAGCAGGCTTCGGCGGTGAATTTCATCGTCGAGAAGGACTACCCCGCACGCGGCCAGTATATCGGCGAACCCTGACATCCCTGCCACAAATTCCAGGCAGCAGCGGCGTCAGCCGCGCCGCCCCATCGTCAGCGATGGACAGGGCGGCGGACAGAAGGCATATGGGGCGGACCCGATTTCCGTAACGCCAGGCCCCCCGCACCCGTGCAGATCCGCTTCGAAAAATTTGATCACCACGGCGGCCGCCACCGCTACTGCGTCCTGCAGCTGAGCCGGACGCTGTTCGGCGAGTGGTGCGTGGAGCGCGCCTCGGGGCCGATCGGCGCGGCGGGCGGGCAGCAGAAGCGGGCCTATTTCGCCAGCCACGCCGAGGCGCTTCAGCTGTTCGAGGCCGCGCGGGACCGGCAGGTGAGCCAGGGCTTCGTGCCGATCCCGGTGCAGCTGGGGCTGCTCTAGGGTTATTTCACCCGGCTCCAGGTCTGCTTGGAGCAGATCAGCCCGCCCGCAACGCAGCCGCGCAGCGCCAGGGTATTCCCCGCGAGGTCCATCTTGCCGATGTAGATCTTGCCGTTCGAGGGCCGCCAGACCTTGCCCGCATAAGCGCCATCGCCCTGCGGCGCCATGTCGATCACCAGCGTCTTGCCGATATTGGGCGACTGATATTCGCCGGAGGCGTTGAAGGTCCGGGCGATCTTGCCGCAGACCGCGGCCCCGCATGTCTCCATCTGCACATAGGCGTAGGAGCCGTCATCGGGCTGGGTTTTCCAGGTCCCCAGAACCGGGTCTGCCACCGCCGCGCCCGCCATCCCGGCCAGCCCTGCCGCCAGCGCCAGTGCCGCTGCCATTCGTTTCATGCTGTCTTCTCCCTGTTTGCGGGCAGCCGTCCCGATGCGGCCCGCCTCACGCCATCAGTCTGTGCCGGGTTTCCGCAACCGGGCAAGGCTGACCTCGGGTCGCGTTGCAATCCCGGCCCGGCTTGTGCAAAACGCGGGTGCAGCAGCATTGGCAAGGAAAGCGCAGATGATCCTCTATCCCGCAATCGACCTCAAGGATGGCCAGGCCGTGCGACTCCTGCATGGCGACATGGACAAGACCACCGTGTTCAACGACAACCCCGCCGCCCAAGCGCTGGAGTTCGTCGAAGCGGGCTGTGAATGGCTGCACCTCGTGGACCTTAACGGTGCCTTCGCAGGCGAGCCGGTCAATGCCGCCCCGGTGGAGGAGATCCTCAGGCAGTGCCAGGTTCCCGCGCAGCTGGGCGGCGGCATCCGCGACATGGCCACGATCGAGCGCTGGATCGGCAAGGGTCTTGCCCGGGTGATCCTCGGCACCGTGGCGGTGGAGAACCCGGACCTGGTGCGGGAAGCGGCGCGCGAGTTTCCCGGCAAGGTGGCGGTCGGCATCGACGCCCGCAACGGCAAGGTCGCCACCAAGGGCTGGGCCGAGGAAACCGACGTGATGGTCACCGACCTCGCGCGCTCCTTCGAGGATGCGGGCGTTGCCGCAATCATCTATACCGACATCATGCGCGACGGCGCCATGAAAGGACCGAACGTTGAGGCCACCGCGGCGCTCGCCAACGCGGTCTCGATTCCGGTGATCGCTTCGGGCGGGGTCTCCTCGCTCGATGATCTGCGCGCGCTCAAGTCCTGCGGCGCTCCGCTCAACGGCGCGATCTCGGGCCGCGCGCTCTATGATGGCGCCATTGACCTGGCCGAGGCGCTCGCCGTCCTGAAAGGCTGAGGCCCGGAGCCACTTTCTGACCCCCAATACCCTGGGGGTGAGCGCCGCCAGGCGCGAGGGGGCAACGCCCCCTCTCCTTCCCTCACCGCAAATCCCCTTTCCCGCCGCGCAAAATCCCGCCATAAGGCTTTCCATGCTGAAGACCCGTATCATTCCCTGTCTCGATGTCGCCGATGGCCGCGTGGTCAAGGGCGTCAACTTCGTCGGCCTGCGCGATGCGGGCGACCCGGTGGAATCAGCCAAGGCCTATGACGCCGCGGGCGCGGACGAGATCTGCTTCCTCGACATCCACGCCACCCACGAAAACCGCGGCACCATGTTCGACGTGGTGCGCCGCACCGCCGAGCAGTGTTTTGTGCCGCTGACCGTGGGCGGCGGGGTGCGCAGCAAGGAAGACGTGCGGGCGCTGCTGCTGGCAGGGGCCGACAAGGTCTCGTTCAATTCTGCCGCCGTCGCAAACCCCGAAGTCATCGCCGAGGCCGCGGCGCAGTTCGGCAGCCAGTGCATCGTCTGCGCCATCGACGCCAAGACGGTCTCCGCCGGTAAATGGGAGATCTTCACCCACGGCGGCCGCAAGCCGACCGGCATTGATGCGGTAGAGTTCGCCCGGCTGGTGGCGGAGAAAGGCGCGGGGGAGATCCTGCTCACCTCGATGGACCGCGACGGCACCAAGTCGGGCTTCAATCTGCCACTTACCCGAGCGATCTCGGACGCAGTCGACGTGCCGGTGATTGCTTCCGGCGGCGTGGGCACCCTGGACCACCTGGTGGAGGGCGTAACCCAAGGCGGCGCAAGCGCGGTGCTGGCGGCTTCGATCTTCCACTTCGGGGAGTACACAATCCAGGAAGCCAAGGAACACATGGCCGCGGCTGGCATTCCGATGAGGCTGCAATGAGTGTGCTTGACCGGCTTGAAGCCACCATCCAAACCCGCAAAGGCGCTGATCCGGACGCCAGCTGGACAGCCAAGCTGCTTGCCAAGGGGCCGGAAAAATGCGCCGAGAAATTCGGCGAAGAGGCCATCGAGGCCATCATCGAAGCAGTGAAGGGCGACCGCGAGAAGCTTGCGTCCGAAAGCGCCGATGTCCTGTATCATTTCCTGGTGATGCTGGCGTCACGCGATGTGGCGCTGGCGGACGTGCTCGCTGTTCTCGCCGAGCGTCAGGGCCTGAGCGGCATCGCCGAGAAGGCGTCGCGCCCCGAGAGCTGAGCGCCATCCGGGCCAGCCCGGGAGGTCCCTCCGCCGCGGCGATGCCGGGCGGCCAGGAGTGCCTGCGCCGGCCCGCGCACTCACAGTTTCGAAGAGATGATCCCGGTGGCGAAGCCGCCCATGCGCAGCTCGCCGAACAGGCGCTGGTATTCGATCTTGGGGCAGCGGTTCTGGATCACCGTAACGCCCCGTGCCTCCGCCTTGGCAGCAGCCTCGGCGTGTTCCACGCCGATTTGCATCCAGATGGTCTGCAGGTCCGGGAAGGCTGCCAGCGCTTCGTCGACAATTCCGGGTACGGCTTCGGAGCGGCGGAAGATGTCGACCATGTCCACCCTCTCGCTGATCTCCGAGAGGCTCGCGCGCACGGTTTCGCCGAACAGCGGCTTGCCTGCGTGGCCGGGGTTGACCGGGATGACCCGGAAGCCCTTAAGGCCCAGGTATCGCGCCACGTAGTAGCTGGGCCGCACCGGGTTCATTGATACGCCCACCACCGCCACCGTACGGGTGCGCTGAAGGATTTTTTTCAAAAGGTCGTCGCTGTAGTCGGTCATGGCCGCGAGCCTAGCCGCGCCACGCGGGCTGGCAAAGCGGGAACAGCGGGGCGGAGAAGAAAAATGCGCCCGGGCGTGTGGCCGGGCGCAAGTTATGGAACGAGGGACAGTGAAAAAGATCTGCGGTGGTTCCAGACCGCAGTCACTATTGAATATGCGCCACAGTTGAAAAAATAAAAGCCCCCTTCACGACAATGTGAGGTGACGGGCCGGGCGGCGTTCTACTCGCGCAGAATCGCAGGCCAATGCGCCGCTGCCGCGGTGATCAGCGGTGCCGCGTTGCCGCGCCAGCGGTCCGCGGCGTCGGGATTGTTCAACAGGTACAACTCGCCGCTGAAAATGGTCCAGATGCGCGGATCGCCCCGCCGCAGACGCCCCTGCGACAGCGCATAAGCGCAATAGCCGCCAAAGGCCGGGGCGTAAGCCCGAGGGTTGGCCTCAAAGAGGGCCTGATTGCGTGCGGAGGAAAAGCGCCAGATCACGCCTTTCCACATCACCGCATTGCCGCGGCGGCCTCGCCGGGCCTCGCCGCGTTCGAAGAAAGCGACCACGTCATAGCCGCCGATTGCCACACCCTCGCGGGCGGAGAACACCGTGACCGGATGCGCCTCCGCCGCAGAAGGTTCCGGTACGGAAAATCCAATTAGGGCAAAAGCCAGCAGCAGCGGGCGCAGGATCACGTCTTTCTCCGTTACATCAACGATAAGCCTGCCGACTGTGCCGCAAGCCTAGCGCCTTGCAAAGGCCGCATACGCAGTTGTGATGGTGCTGTGACGCCCCGCGAGGCCGCGGGGCCATCCTCAGTGCGCGCGGGAGGCGTAGAGCGCGATGGCAGCCGCATTGGAGACGTTCAGCGATCCGAAGCCGCCGGCCGCATCGATCTTCACCAGCCGGTCCACAGTCTCCTTGGTCTTCTGCCTCAGCCCCGGGCCTTCGGCCCCCAGAACCAGCGCCACGGGGCGGTCCTTGCGTCCCTCCACGGCGCTTTCGATGGTCTCCTCCGCTTCGCCATCCAGTCCAAGCACCAGGAAGCCCATGGCCTGCAATTCGGTGATGGCATCGGCCAGATTGCGCATGCGCAGGTAGGGCTGGCGCTCCAGCGCGCCGCTGGCTGTCTTGGCGAGCGCGCCGGTTTCCGGCGCCGAATGGTGGCGGGTGCCGATCACCGCGCTCGCGCCCAGCACCTCGGCCGAGCGCAGGATGGCGCCGACGTTGTGCGGGTCGGTCACCCGGTCCAGAAGCAGGACCCGAGGTGCCTCGGCGCCGATGCAGTTCTCGGCCAGCCCGCCCCAGTTCAACGGTTTGACCTCCAGCGCTGCGCCTTGGTGCACGGACTGCGGATCCAGCGGCGCAGTGAACCTGCGCGGGTCGGCGAGCTCGGGCACGATCCCGGCCTCGGCGATGGCATCTTCCAGCTTGGCTTGCGCGTTTGGGGTCACGATGAGGCGCAGTTTCTCGCGGCGCGGATTGACCAGCGCATCGCGCACAGCATGCAGCCCGAACAGCCACACGGTTTCGGCTGCCCCGGCCTTGCGGGCCTGTTCCTTTTCGACGACCCACTTGGGTTTTTTCGGCATTGCGCACTCCGGCAGAAAGAATTCGGGGGCGCGGAAAAAAACTTTCGATTTTCCGGTTGACGCCCGTTTGGCCTGCTAGTAATCACGCCTCCACATCAGGTGCAACACGCAACTGACAGTGGGCGACAGGCCGCAAGGTGTGGCAGGGGACTGTAACTCCCTCGCGGAGACGCACGCTTGGTTCGATTCCAAGGTCGCCCACCATCCCGCTCTTTTGGGATGAAAACTCCGCTAACACCTTGAAGGGAAAGGTGGTTTTCGCGGTTCGATAGCCTTCAAATCTGCTAAACCGAAGTGGCTCTGCAAAGGCCAGCTTCAGCACAGTTCGCCGCAGCAGCAAGTCGCCTTTTTCGTAGATTTTCCAAGGACTTGCCAAGAACGTCAGCGCGTGTTCGATAAACTCCTCGAAGCTGCCCTCTGGCGGCACCGTTTGATCGGCCTGTTCACGCAGCTTGATGGCCTCACGCTCCAGCTTTTCGACCCGTTTTTCATAGGCTGAGATCACCGATGGGCTTGACGCATCCATGAGCCTGTCCAGCGTGGTTTCGATCTGTTTCTCGGTGTCCTTAATCTGGGTTTCGAGCGCCCTCTTGGCGTTCTGAGCCTCCGTGAGGCGCATGTTCCACATATCGGTGAACATCGCCTTGGCAATCGCAAAAAGCTGCTGTGCGGGCTGCAAAGAGCGCAGCAGCGCCTCTGCCCCATCCTCGATCTTTGCACGCGGGATGGACTTGCGCTTGGAAGCGCAATCCGGCGTGTCGCAGAGGTAGTAGGGATAGTGCTTCGCCCGCCCTTTCGACCAGCACGAGGTCATCGCCTCACCGCAATCATCACAGAGGACAAAACCCCGCAACGGGAAGTCCTCGCTGATGTCCTTGCGTGCCGGAGCGTAGATATGACCGTTCAGAACCCGCTGAATGCGCTCATACGTGGCAAAGGAAATCAGTGGTTCATGATGCCCCTTGCGCAAGGAAACGTCCCAGTCCTTGAATTCGATATAGCCCGCATAGATGGGCTTCATCAGGATGTCTTTGACCTTGGAGGGATGGACATAACCGCTGGCACCACTTTTCGGGAACTCCGGCTTGGATTCCAGAAAGCGCTTCACTTCGGCCTGCGATCCGAACCGCCCGTGAGCGTAGCCCTCCAGCGCTTCGGCCAGGATCGAGGCGACAGGCTCATTCCGCACCAGTATCTTACCGTGCAACTTGTCGCTGGCATAGCGGTAGCCCATAGGCGGATGGAATACCCAATAGCCTTTTTCGACGCGCGCTTTCATCTTCTGGGACACCTGACGGCTGTTCTGCTCACGCTCCAACTGGCCCTGGGCGGCAAACACAGTTTCGACAAAGCGGCCTTCAGGCGTTTCCTCAAACCGGAAGTTCAGGCACTCGATGCTGGCACGTCTTGCTTTTAACTGCTCACGCAAATCCCAATGGAAGCGCGTGTCACGGGCGAAACGCTTGAGATCATCAAAGATGACCACATAGCTTTCGTCTTTCTGCACATCGAGATAGGCCAGTAGAGCCCGCATCGCAGGGCGGTTCATGAAATTACCGCCGCCCGTAAAATCATCGGTGAACACCATCTCAACCGCATAGCCGCGCTCATCGGCATGCTGGCGGCAGCGGTGTTCCTGGCTTTCCAGGCCATGGCCTTCGGTCTTTTGCTTTTTGTCCGAGACCCGGCAGTAGATCAAAGCCTTCTGCACAGGGTTGTCTCGGGGCATTGCAATGTCGTGTTTCATGACTCCTGCCTTTCTCGCGCCCGCCCGTTACCCGGCCTCTGGCGCGTTATTTGTGTCCTCGTCTTTCTGAATTCCTGCGCAGTGTAGCGCATTGGAGCTATTCTTGTCGCCTTCATCCCGTGAAGTTTGAAGTTGTCCACAGGCAGGCTCCAGCGGCTGCACGGCAAAGCCTGCATCCACAAAGCACACCATGCAGTGCCAGATCGACTCCAGCACTTGTTGTTTCTGCCCGCCCGTCAGGCCAGAGCCGTCCAGCATGTGCTGGTATGCTTCGACATCAATGTAGATATTGCGCCCCCGCAGATTGGCCGAGATCGCCTCATTGAAGGCTTTGGTGATGGTGTTCTCGCTGTTTCCGTCCATCGAAATTCCCTTTCAGCGTTTCATCAGGCCGCAGCAATCGGTTCACGCAGGAACCCCGCGCGGCCAGGACGTGTCTTGATCTGGTGCTTATTTGTTGGCGCAATTGCCGCCTTACGCGGTCATGCGCTCTGGCTTCTCACATCGGCGGATCAGACCCCGATGTGAACCTCTTCGCGTCTATCCAGCGCTCAACGCGGGAGTTACGTCTTTTGTATATTTTCATAATAACATCCTTGGGTTGCATTATGCAAATCAACCTCGCGTTCTCTTGTTGTGGGCTCGTAAGGCGTGAAGCCTCCGCCAGCGTTACGTTTTGGGGCGATAGCCCTTGATGAAGCTCCATTCACCGGAGCGGTATTGCGGGAAGTCCCGGTAGCGCGCAGGCGCAGCCTCGCGGATCACACGGCGATAGCGCGCGCCCCAGAAACCGCGCACCTTCACGCGCTCCATATCCCGATCAAAATACGGGTTCGGGAAATACCGCCCCGCATAACGGCGGATCGTGTAATACGGCACCTTGTCTGCCAGAAACGGGCGGATGCCGTAGCCGGACGCCCAGATGAGGGCCTTGTTTAAGGGCATGGTCAGGATCTCATCGGGGCTCATCAGGGCGCGGGCTTGTTTGCGCTTATGCGCCATCTCCATATCCAGATGCCGCAAGGCCATGCCCGTCTTGAGCGCGTCCTGCCCCTCGAACAGAATGCCGTGTAACGCTTCGCGCCTGGCCTTGGCTGCGCGGGCTTGTGTCAGAGGGTCATCAACGGCCAGCGTCTGCTGCCCCAGCTTGCGGCTGAGATGCTGCGCGGTCTCCAGATCAGACAGCCCGCCGCCGAGATAGATTTCCACGTCAGCATTGGCTTGTAGAGTCATGGCACCTGTCGGGCCGAGGTTTTGGCGGATTTGTCCCAAGTCCTGATAGACGCAGAGCGGACACAGGCCAAAGCCCCGGCCAATGGCGTAGAACTCGGAAAGCTCCGGGAACCGGCCAAGCTGCGCTGCTTCATCAATCACAAGATTGACCGTCGGTGCGCCGGGCTTGCGCTGTTTTAAGGTGCGCAAGGTCGAAAAACACTGCCGGATGAGCGGCGCGTTCTGCTCGATGAGTTCGGCAGGCATCATCAGGAAAACAAACACCGGGCGCTGGCTGTCTTCGGTCAGCACATCCAGCGTGAAATCCGCCTCATCCTCACCGACAAAGCTTTGCTGCAACGCCGGATCGTTCATGAACGCGACTGCGTTGGTAATCTCGCTGAGAACGGAGTCATAAGTCTTGCGGCTGTGCTTCGCCATGTCGAGCATTTCGCGGAAGGCTGTGTCCAAATCCGGCTCACCCAGCGCAGCCATGGTTTCGGCCATCTGCGCCCAGCCTTCGGGTTCGGCCCGGATCATGCTGATCAGTTCATAAAGGCTGCGCGGTGAAACGCTGCCATCCCGATGCACAAGCCCCCGGATCAATGGATCAGCCCAGTTCTGCGCCTTCTGCTCAAAGAACCTGGCATCACCGCCGCCGCTTTCCGGCAGCAATGTCCGTGCCGCACGCCGTGTATCCGCCACCAGCGTCGGCGAGTCCGGCCTCAGGTGGTTGTAGATATTCAAGGCGTGGTTCGGCAGGCCGTGCAGGTGATACGGGTTCACGTAGTAGACATGCGCCCCCATGTGTACGAGACCGGGGCCGATCACCGCTGCCATCTCCCCCTTGGGATCAACCGCCAGCACACGCTGCGGGCCTCCCTTGCGCCCAGGAGCGGCCAACAGGTGGGAAAGCACAGTAGTGAACTTGCCCGAGCCAGCGCCGCCGATCAGAAGCGCGCCTGCTTGCTGATCATGAAAAAGCTGGCGGCCATGGTGGAACCCAATCGGCAAGCCGCCCTTGCCGCGAAATGCTCCCCGCACCTCTTGCGGCGTGGCAAAGCGGGCTGAGCCGAAAGGGGTTTCCTGATAGTGGTTCATCGTGGGTCACTCCATATTCAAGGAATAGCTGGCGCACTCGCAGGTCGCGGAACCGTCAGCAGGGCATGTTAGAAGTAGACACGGGCATAGAAGCCGATGGCGAGGCAGATGAAGCCAAGCCTCAGTGCCCAGAAGATCGAGTGGCCGACAAACCTTGCGGCTCGGTCGCCCGCTCTATCTTGACGATGACGACGACCTTCTCGGCGGCGTTGTCCTGCGGATTTTCCATGGGGCTGGCCTTTCCTGAATTGGCGTTTGGGAGAACTGGCGCTTACATGCGCCAGTCATCAATTTCGGATTGGGTAATTAGCCGTCGCCTTTTCGGCTTGAGCTTGCTGGCCGCGTAGAAGCAGAGCACGCCAAAGGCAAACGTGGAGAGGCTAAAGACGATGCTATAGCTTCGGATCACTTCGACATCGCTGTACCAGAAGAGGGCACCGCCAATGCCAGAGCACACCAGATTAACCTGACCCGCCTTATTGAGGGTTTCTTTCAGCCAAAGCTTGAAGGGTTTGCGCGGTTTGATAGTCATGGATTTTTACTTTCCTTTTTTTTAAGAGGGTTAGCCGATGTTAGACATCAGGAAGCGGTAGCCGATATTGGTGATGATCATGATCAGCGCCCAATGCACCGCGATACGCGTGGCACCGAAAATCACCAGATGCAGCAGAGCCCAATAGGCCGTCTCAAACAGCTTGAGATAGCTATATCCGTAGTTCTGCACGGCGATTTCACGGAACCACTCAATGGACATTTTGTAGGCGGGATGTGCCCACAGGAATGCCGCCGCAAGGGCGCAGAGAATAGCGAAGAAATCTCGCCTCTCATCGTCACCGCCCCCTTTGCCGTTCTGGGGGTTCATCATCATGAGTTTCTCCTTTCATTTCTTCAGACAAAGCTCCGCCATTGCTGAACACGGACGGTTCAGCCCAAGGGCATTCGCTTTTTTGGTTTGATTTTGACGCTGTTTCAGCCCAGCGTTTCTGTCTGTGTTACCCAAGTCTTAGTGTCGTCAGTGACTCACCTACAAGGAACGCACAAAATTTTTCTCTCAACCCTCTGTAAATGCAGGGTAATTTTTTTATTTTTTGCTGCGACCGAACCGGGACGACAATATTCCGGCGCGGTTAATCGCCGTCCCCCTTGCCGTATTGAGGTAGTTCGCCATGAGCTTCTCCTTTCATTTCTTCAGGCATGCCTCAGCCATTGCCGAACACGATGTTTCGGAGGGCGGTTTTCACCGCAAACACGTCAGATTTTGCTAAGGTCTTGGATCGCCCCTTCGTGATCCAAGGAAACTCCGAGGGGGCGGTAACATTCAAGTTGAGATTGGATGATCGCTCGCAGTCAATTGCATGAGAGACCGGATTTCCGCTACGAGCGACAGGCTTACAACCACGCGCTCGCTAACCCATCTTAACGCCGAATTAACCTAATACCTTTATGATATTGCTATGAATTCTGGCAACGGCGATGAGGATGTAAGGCAGGCTGAGCGGGACAAACGGCGCGCTCAGGACATGGACGATTTCAACAATGAAATGGCCGGGCGCGATGTTGGCCGCATGGGACGCTTCCTCCCCAGTGGCGACCGCGATCCCAAAAAAGTTGCCAAGCAGCGTGAAGAACGCGCCGCCATGCTCACCAATCTCCAGCTCCTCATGCAGAACGACCCGGAATACGCTGCGCTCTACCGTGAGACCGAAGAAAAGCTACGCGATGCGCAAACCCGTTTGGATGGCGCGCTGGAAAAGGTACACCAGCTCAAGGCCGAAGCTGACGAGGCCATGCTGGACATCATGACCCGCGCTGCCCGCCTGCCGGATGGCGCTGCCGTGTTTCAGGATCAGGACGGCAATATCCGCTACGAGGACGGCACAGCTGTGGATGCAGACCTGGCGGAAAGCATCGTCTGGCGCGGTGACGAACCAACATACGATGATATGCGCGCCGCTGCCGAGCGCGTGCATGGCCTGTCAGAGCTGGAAAATGACATTCACACCGGACAGGCCGAGATTGGCGATATGCAGGAACGCATGGCCGATCAGGACGAACCAATCGCTAAAGACGGCATGACGGGCTTTCAGAACCGCGCGGAGGAAATTGGAGCCAATGTTGATGCGCGGTTGGCAGCTTACACAAACACCGCACCTGCTGTTGCAGCGGCTCCAACTGCCGCGCCGGAGATCATCGAAGTTCCCAAGCTCTAAGGGCGTTTGAACGACCCACATTCCCGCTCAATGACAGCAAGAACGATGGCTTGAGGGTGAAGTGTTGGGAACCGCTCCATGGCTTCGCGTATTGACGCGTTACTATCCGCATTTACCGAACCGTTCGGCCAATACCACGCATTCAGGCATTCAACGATGTTCTCAGGGAAATTCGTCTGAGTACCGACCACGGCAACCATCCCCACTGAGGTGTTGAAGTAGCTGTCCTGTGCGCTTTGCTCCCATTCCAGCACATCGGCGCTGGTGAACCCGTTCGCAGCAGAAAGCTGTGGACAGAGCACAAGCGCGATTAGAATTCCTTTTGCAAACAATCTCTTGCGAGCGATCATAATCGAAGGATTTTGACCAACACAGATTTACGGGATTCAATGAATTTGGTATTAAGGGAGAGCCCGGTAATACGGGCAAAAACAGCCGAAAAACGCCACTCAGCGCCGAATATCAGGCCATGCTCGAAAAGGTTCCTTTTTGAGCAACAAGCCATGGCTGAACCCCGCACTATCGCTTATCTGCGCGTCTCCACCCGCGAGCAATCCACAGATCGACAGGCCTATGGCCTGCGTGATCTTTGCGATGAATTTCATGTCGAGCATTTATCCGCAGGTGCGCGTCACCGCCCGGTGTTTGAAGCCGCGATATCTCGCCTCAAACCCGGTGATACGTTTCTGGTCTGGGATTTGGACCGCGCGTTCCGGTCCACAATTGACGCGCTGATCACGGCGGATCAGTTGCGGGAGCGCGGCATTCACCTGCGCATCGCCCAGATGAGCTTTGATACGGCCACAGAGGAAGGCGAGCTGTTCTACACGCTCATCGCCGCTTTCGCGCGGTTTGAGCGGCGTATTCTGGCGCGGCGCACCCGTGAAGGGCTGGCGGCGGCCAAAGCCAACGGCAAACGCCTGGGCAGGCCGCCCAAGCTGGATAAGGAAACCGTGCATCAGGCGCATGAGGACATCGCGGAGAATGGCTATCCCTGCCGCTATGTCGCCCATCTGCTGGGCGTTTCACGCATCACCCTGCAACGCGCCATAAAGCGCGAGGGGCTGGCATGAAGGATCACACATCAAACGAAAGGAAAAACCAATGATACAATCATCTTACGACATCACCCCGGAGGAACTATTCCGCCTCGTTCTGGCCTACACAGCCATCCGCAAACCGGAAATACGCGCGGAAGTCCTCACCGCCGTGGAACAACTCACCATGGATCAATGGATGAATGAGGGACGGTAGAACGCTCATGAAGCGCTCCAGGTAGCCACTAGGCCACCAAGAGCGTTCCGTTGCTGACCAGCGTATCCACGTTGGTTTCGAAGCTGGATATGCCTTGCAGTCTCAGCACATTATCGACGCTATAGGTCGAGCCTGCGCCGTCTCGATCCACCTGTATCGTTGTGTTTGCGCCGACTACAACGCTCACAAAATCGCTCAACGTATCCGTTAATGGATCATACCCGCTGAGAAGATCAGAAATATCGATCTTGTTCCCTGTGCCCGTGTTCCAGTCCATGGCAAAGGCCATGTCATTGTTGTTTCCGGCGGTCTCGTAAACTGCAAATGTGTTGGCTCCTGCACCGCCATAGAGCAAGTCTGCTCCCTCACCAGCCCAGAGCGTATCATCACCGTTCTGACCATACAGATCATCCTGTCCGGCACCGCCGTTCAGCTCATCATCACCTGTGTAGCTGTAAGAGGTTCCTCCATCGCCATACAGCGTATCGTCGCCACCCCGGCCTTCGAGGTAGTCATTACCCGAGCCGCCATAAAGCACATCAGCCTGATCGTCACCGTAAAGGAAGTCGTTGCCACGACCACCATACATGTAGTCGTTACCACCGTTACCAATCAGTGTATCCGATCCTGAATCTGTATAAGTGGATTCATCCAGGGAATTACCATCCCCGTACATGACATCATCGTCGTCACCACCATACAGCGTGTCGCCGTCATCGCCGCCGACCAGAACATCGCCGCCAGCATCGCCATTCAACGTATCATCGCCAGCATGCCCCCAGAGATAATCCGCGCCAGCACCGCCATTGAGGGTATCATCACCGTCATTGCCGTTGAGCGTGTCGTTCCCGTCGCCACCATTCAGCGTATCGTTGCCACCTTGACCGGATAGCACGTCCGCGCCAGCGCCGCCGTCCAGGGTATTCACGCCGCCATCACCGTAAATCGTGTCGCTATGCGCTGAGCCCGTCAGGTTCTCGATATTGGAAAGCGTGTCTGAACCACCATCACCATCATTTGTGGCCGTACCGCTCGTCAGGCTAGCGTAAATTCCAGCCGCAGCAGCCGCATAGCTGGCGGTATCATCTCCATCTCCACCATCAATCACATCATCCCCCGCACCGCCGGAGAGAGTGTCGTTGCCTGTCCCGCCGTCCAGGGTGTCGGAACCCGCATAGCCCACGAGTGTATCGTTGCCACTGAAACCAAGCAGGATTTCGGTTGAAGAAGTGCCGTGCAAACTATCGTTCTGAGCTTTGTTGCCCGCAATGATCGTATCGCCGGAGGCAAGGTACGCCAAATCAAAAAAGTCTGTTCCGCTTAGTCGAATGTATTCTATAGTATCTGAAGAAGTGAAGTAGTCTTCTATGATCAAATCGCTTCCATTGAGATCAATTTCAAGATCACTGCCATTTTGCGAGGATGCAATCTGGCTAAGACCAAAGTAGTCAAGGCGAATAAAGTCGAAGCCCGTAGTATCGTTGATTGACACTGATTCAGGCGTATAAGAAGAGTTTCCTATTCCATAATTTTCATTGCCTGAACTATCAGTAATAGCGAAAGTGCCTGAGCGTATGGAGTAGGTGTCATCGCCAGAGCCACCTTCGACGGAGTACGAATCCGTTGCAAATCCTACGCCGGATAGAAAGTTGTCATTCCCACTGCCCATATTGACATTGGCGCTGATTGAATTTGCGGCCGCTGGCGTCCAGAAATCAAGATCATCATTGCCTGAACCAAGATCAAAATGACCACCGCCAAAACTGTCTATCTCATCATCGCCTTCACCCGCGAACACTGTGTCAGATCCCATGTTCGCTACAATGTAGTCGTTTCCTGAACCAGCAAAGATAGTATCCTCGCTCGTTCCGCCATAGAGCGTCCCAGAGGTCACGCCAGAATGAATGATGTCATCCCCCGTGCCACCAAAAATCGTGTCGTTCCCCAAGTAGCCGACTAGAGTATTCGCCCCAGCGCCGCCGACGATCAGGTCGCCATCGTTGCTCCCATACACATTACCTGAGGCACTGCCCAATATATCGACCGATGATCCATCATCGAAAGATATGTCGTCGCTGAACGTGCCGGACTGAATGAAGTAGTCCTTCAACGTAATGCTGTTTAATGCGTCCAGCACGATTTTCAGGTCATCCCCATCTTCGGAGTAAGTGAGGGTTGAGGCGTTTATGCCAGCGCCAAAGCTAATCTCGTTCGTTTCCGACCAGTCCTCATCAATCGTATCGTGACCATCACCACTGTTGTAGACGTAGATGTCATTTCCGATACCGCCGACAAGGACATCATCCCCGGTACCGCCAGTCAAAGTATCGACGCCCGCACCGCCATAGATGTGATCCGCGCCCGCACCACCGTTCAGCGTATCGTCACCACTGTCATTGGTGTTTGCGGCACTGCCCGGATTGTTGCTGTCGTGCTCGCTAGGATCGGCACCGTAACCATCATCGTTGTCGTAAATTTGTCCAACCAAGCTATCGTCATCCAGCGTCATACCATCACCGAATATCCGGTCATCACCATCGCCGCCCTGAATATCGTTGTCCCAGGCATTTCCAATCAAGATATCGCTATTTGCCGTACCAATCGCGTTCTCGATAATCGCATGATAGGCAATCGCCACATTGTCCTGCGCGCTACCGCCTACTGCATCGTACCCGATGGAACTGAATTCTCCTTGGCGAAGATCGATTACAGAACCTAGGGAATTGGTGTACGCGGATGCGTCAATCGTATCTTCACCAGCCCCGTCCCAGATCGTATAGATGAATGCATCGTTCGGACGTGTCGAGGCGAATGCTGTCGCCTTTGAATACGTTGTATTGGCCTCATTCACTGTTGTTGTCAGCGGATCATCCACACCGCGTGTATCCCAATTTCGCCCGTAAATTTCTTGTATGGCCGCTATGTCTAGTAGCTGAAGTCCAAACGGCGTAACTTCGTTGTTCGCCCCAACTGGATCCATCCCAGCCATCAGGTTGTAGGACATAACCGAAAATTTTTGACTATCGATTGCCGGAGTGTTGTCGGTGTGACTTAACCCAAGTGCATGTCCAATTTCGTGCAGTACCGCAGCGTAAGCAACGGAGCCCTTATCACTAGTTACCCAATCATGGTTCCCATTACCATCCCCGTCAAAGTCTTTGTTTAACCATACATCTCCATGTTTCAACTCTGTACCGGTCCCATTATATCCCAAGGTGTATCCGGCCACTGTTGACCCAATACCTTGCCCGCTTGTTGTCGCCCCAAATGTAATATCAGCGGTAGAGGTCGAGCCACTGTTAAAATTTACCGTTGCCACATCTTCAAAACTTACACCATAAATGCTGGAACTCATAACCGACGACAAAATTGCGAGTTGATTAGAATTTACAACACCGGGATCATTGCCACCTGGAATCTCATCATACTCCCGGTCATAATTTCCGTCACTCAGGTAATCATCGTTGGGCGTATCATAATAACCTAGATCGTACATATCCGACAGGCTCGCCAAAATATAGTAATAGAACTGCCAGACACCATTGCCATCCTGTTCAATTTCGGCACGGTCGTCACTGTTCGGATTTGGCAATCCGCTTTGACCGGCACCTCCAGTCCAGTTCGTTGAAAAAAGTATATTTTGGTAATCATTATATGTAGTCACTTATATTCTCCCATATTTTAAAATAAAAAACCTACTCGACAATTCGTCCATCATAGCTCCGCAGGATTCCCGCGTGCATCTTTGCTTGCCCCATCCCGTCCCCTTGCCTACTACCCGACAGGAACCAGAGCGCAACCAAAACGACAATCGTAATGGCAAACGTCAAGACAACGATTTTTGTCCTGTTCATTTCAAATCGTAGCCCTTCCCGACAAGCATCTTCGCTTGAGGTCGCGTATGTTCCGTCGTACTACCAGAGAACCAGACGATTACACCCGCAACAATCAACAAACAAAAAATCAGCACCACAATTAAAAGCCTTCTACTCATATCTACTCCATTCTATTTTTTGCAAGTTTTTATTGCTATGGCTTGGATTGACGTTTAACACTGCCCCCTTCAAGTGGTCTGATATATTAGAGACCTCCCCTCGCTCCGCGAGCCAGGTCAAAATCACCAGCCCCAAAGATAGAGCAAAACGCTCACAATAACTTAAATAGGTTTTTCAAAATACCCCCTATGAAACAAAGCATCATACGCGTGCAATTTTTCAATTGAAATAAATTACTGGTTGCAGGCGTATACTGCTGTGGATACTCTCCTGAAAGCAAAGCTGAAAAACAAAGAAGCGCTAAATGAGCAGAACATCTCTACCCAATGGCATTGATGCTCTTATGTCGGAGCTTTCATTGCAGGACGCGATGCGATTGATTGAGCGGACTGCTCGTTGGGTCGATCCGGTGACGTTTGAACTATTGCCAGTTTGGTATCCCGAGTTCGCGCGTAATGTTCACTTCTACAAGTCCAACTGGACTGAACCGCAGATGAACACCAATCGCCAAACTGGCCAATCGGTACATAAGCAAGAAGGCAATTCAAACGCGAACAAAGCCCTGACCCATGCCTTGGGTTTGCGTTCGGATGGTCGCAAAGACTGGACGTGCTGCCATCTGTGGGGTGTTGATGATGCCCGCTATCAAGAAACAAACGCTGTGGTTCAGGACAGGCGCTTTTTTTCCTGTGTTGCGAACATGGTTCTCCTACCAATGCCGCTCAAGGCCTTCACTGATGCCATCCCGGAAGTGAAGGCTATGCTCAGGATTTGTGCACGGAACCTCTATGGCTGGCAGTGCGATCACGATAGTCAAAGTGGCACAAATTTCGCCCTTGATAGCTGGTCGAACTGGAGCTCCTACCCTGCGAGCTGGCCGAAGAAGAGCAACGACCCTCAGCCGCCAGGTGTCATGCAAATCAACGCCGATATTCGCAGTTCCGCCCAACGACGCTGGAACGCTATCCGCAGAGATCTGTCACAGGCAGGGCAACACTACCCTCGCAATGAAGTTATGGAAGCCCTGAACTATTGGAACCTTGATCCATCACAGCCACTCGAGCATGCGCGAGTGCAGCACATTAGCACTTAATCATGTTGCGCCGCATTAAATCTGTCTAAACACCGCAAATTGCAGCTAAGAGCCACGGCAAGATGTTGGTGGTAGTACCACCACCTCTTGGCAAGGGAGCCCGCTGCGCGCTCCCGTTGCATCCCTCCGGCGGCTGGCTCATCCAGGATATACGAACCCATTCCAGAGCCAGGAGAACGCGTGGCCGTTCAATCACCACCATTTCATGGGGACCAGGAAGGGAGCATTTCATTGCTGCCCTTACCTTGGAACCATCCCATCGATCAAAGGGCTATCGCGCCCCTTGAAACCACTCGCAGGACTTGGAGACGTGCCTCTCCACCTACACCGAACCATGCACAAACGACTGACCGTTTGATCACCAATCAGGGGAGCGTTCTTGCTACCCCCGATGCCCCTTTGACGACTTCATCGAGACCAAAGGGCGTTCCTGCCCCTGTGGTACCCTGGCCACCCCTGCGCGGATTGGAAGCGAGCATGGCATGGCCGTTGTCTCGTCTGAATATTCCGGAAGATCAGATCTCTCTCCAATCTATTACTTGCATTGCAAACAGCCTAGACGGAGTAACGGCCTCCCCCCTCAGATCACGACACGTTGAGGTATTTTTTAAACTATGTTAACGTGTAAGACTAACAGAATCGCGGTCGCGTTTATTGAATTCCGGATTTCTCGAAGATATCCGGAATTGTTGGATTGGTTTTGCGTGTGAGTTGTTGGCGATGATCAAGAAAATCACTGTGATTTGTACCGCTCTGATACTGTCAGGGTGCGTTAGCAGAGTTAATATCAGCGAAATCGAAAGTGTAGGGGGCGATTATTTTGCCCTTAACAGCACTGATGCTATACTTAGCAAGGGATTGGCCGTCGGAAATGGGTATCTACTTGCAGCGGATAAAGTCTCTGCAGGAATAGATGCTGTGGCGGTCGCAACAATTGTACTAGCTGCAGGGGCCGCAACTGCCGTCATAAATGGAGCATCTGACCAAAGCATACTCAGAGCTGGCGTAGCAGGTGTAGCTGGTGGGCAAGTGGTGGGTCACTTCAACCCAGTTGACGCAAGGAATGCTCTTACGCGAGCTGCAAATCGCCAGTATTGCATTGTTGCGGAAGCTAGCCCCATCAGTTCTGCTAATGACCCGAATGTAAATGCGGTATTGGCACGAGGTTTCAATAGCATCAGAATTGCTCTGCGTTCTGATCTAAATAGGGAGCCGCAAAGCTACTCTGCGTTACTCGCGCAATACCGAACCTCGGTAGAGGTGGAAACACCTCAGACGCTTTCTTTGCAACCGAAGACCGGCAGAACTCTTTCCCTAAACCTAGAGGAGTTCAAGCGAAAGATCCTCGACTGTGTTGGACTCACATAGGCTGAGAAGTCGAAGTCCAGTTCGGCGACTGACGGTTAAAATAAATTCGCAAAACTTGAGGAGTCGGTTTAGAAAATTCTCTAAAATCGGGACCGTAGCATCCCATTCTCGAGGCGGAGTTTCTTCTATGCGTTGAAGAGAAAATGCGACGCAGGATGCAAAATTCTGAGAAGAATTATTTAATCCACGCGCAAGATAGAAGCAAATGATCCGAGCAGGGAACTTGAATGTAAATTGAAATAGTCCAAGGAGAGGGATGCTATGTTTGGTCACGGAACTTTTGTCTACAACCCGGACTATGCTTTACAGAAGTTTGGTTCAGAAAAAAGTGTAACACGTGCACTATTGAACATGGGCATGTCTCATGCATGGATCCGTGGGCACAACAAGAACGGGTTGTGGAAGGTTAAATCAAATAAGAGGCTTATTGATGCTTTCCGTTCTGAAAATATATCTGTTGGAGTGTGGGGGTGGTGCGACGGAAATGATGTGAGACGAGACGTCAAAAATGTTAGAGACGCACTTTTGGAGTTTGATCCGGACAGTTATATCGCTGACATAGAGAATGGCGTAAGCGGTGCATCTTGGAACGCGGCAAAATCCAAAATGTTTGGGCGCGAAGTTCGCTCAGCTATTGAGCATAGATCATTTGTCGTTTCTTCGTTCGGTTATATCAACTGGCATGAGCCCGATATCATGTCTGCCCTAGATGAGTATGCAGATTATTTTGCTCCTCAAGTGTATTGGTTTTGGTATCCAAACCAGAAGATGTTGAACCAAACGCCAATAGAGGGGCTTCGTTTAAAAAATGCGGCCGATTATGCACGCGCTTGCATTTACCACTGGAGTAAAGTGGTCAGTAAGCCTCTGGTCTTGACAGGGCAGGCGTATTGGGGAGAGCATTCTGGATGGACACAGACAAGAGCTGAAGAAAAATTAGAAGAGTTTCTTCAAGACTTCGATGAGTACCGTGTACTTGCAGGGGTTAACTGGTGGAATTTTGCGGCCGACAAGGCGATGTCAAAAAATATGGAAGTACAGATTTCATCATTTGATATTGAAGGTAGCTTGAGAAGTGCGAAAGTTGGAGAGGGGGACTATGAGGGAAAAAAACCTGAAACGCCCCCTGCGCAAGCGCACAACTTTGATCATGCTGGACTGCATTGGGTTGCAGCTGAAGGCCTCAAATTCCGCTCGAGGCCTGACGCTGGTTCAGACGATAACGTACTGCAGAGCTTAGACTACGGAGCAAGTGCCATCGTCATCGAAGGACCAATGGCTAACGGCTATGTAAAGGCAACTGTAGCAGTGGATGGCGAGGAAATTGAAGGATATCTCTTTTCTAAGTATCTGAGAAAAAATGAGAGGCCAAAGATTGAGCGCGCAATTCAGGAAGCAGTAAGTGAATGGATTCGCTTCGACAAAGGTAACGGTGTTGAGTACAGATCTCCTTACAGCGACTATATAAATGAGATGTGGACTGCGCGTGGATACCCCAACCTTACGGGCAAGGACAGGGATTGGTTTTGGTCGGCCGCCTTTATTTCTTGGATTTTGGAGAATGCTGGTTACGAACGTACTGAATTTGACATAAGGCATTCAACATACATACACGAATCCATTCAGAATAGAGTTCTTGGTCGAGAGCGTGATTTTTGGGGATATCGCCTTGATGAAGCTAAACCTCAAGTTGGTGACATACTTTGCCAATGGAGAGGTAAAAACGAAACCACATACGACCAAGCTGAAACCAAAAGCAGATTTCCCAGCCACGCTGATATCATTATTGCAGTTAGGGACCGTGCAGTTGTCACTCTCGGCGGCAACGTAGCCAATGCAGCAAGCAATGGATTTGGTGTCTCAGTTGAGACAAAGACTTTCAGGCGTGATGTTAACGGCCTGATGACTGACGAGCGTCGACTTTTTGCGATCATGAAAAATCAATTTCGACCAAAGTCCAAACAGCTTCTGAACGTTTAAATGGAATAGGTAGGATTCTTCCTGCTTCACACTTCAATGGCAATCGTTAAGTTGGGCGGTCTAGATTCTCGAAGCTGCTCAACTAGACTTCGCAAGAATCGATGAGAAATATTATGAACTTGAAAAGAGCAATCATTGCAAGCTGTATATTGTTCCTGTTTCCTGCGGTGCGGGCAATGGCGGAAAACTCCGAAAGTTCCTGGACAGAAACAGCCTCCATCAAATATTTCGGAATTTGCGATGGGTCAGCAGCCATTCGTATCGACGGAACAACTTTACTTGTTGCAAATGACGAGACGAATATAGTCCATAGCTTCGACATCTGGGGCGGCGCTCCAATTGCTTCCTTTGATTTAGGCAACCTCCTTTCGCTTGACCTCGAAGAACCTGAAATTGATTTTGAAGCAATAGCCAAACATGGAAATAGGCTTTGGTGGATTGGCTCGCATAGTCGCAGCAAGAAAGGTAAGAAGCGCGTAAGCCGAAGAGTGTTTTTTGCAACCAACGTGCCCTCGCGTGATTTGTCGGATATGCGTATTGTTTCTCGGCAGTACGACATGCTGCCGGTTCTTCTAGCACACCCTGATCTTTCAGAGATTTTGACGAATGAAATTTTGAAAACCGCGCCAAAAGAAGGTGGTTTGAATATCGAGGGTATGTCGGTTAGGCCTAATGGTAGTATCATGCTAGGCTTTAGAGCACCCCTGTCTCAGCCGGGAGGCACCACTGGGCACGCTTTGATTGCAGAAATTTTTCCTGAAGATGAATCTTGGTCCGTTTCTTCGGTCTCCCAGCTCCAGCTTAACGATCGTGGTATTCGAGATATGGTTTGGAGTAATGACGGGTTAATAATCAGTTCAGGCCCTGTGTCGTCTAACGGAAGTTTTTCGTTCTTTTCATGGGATGGGCAAGGTAGTCCCGAGCCATTTGGCATTCCCACAAACCACGATCTTCATCCTGAGGCACTGGTCCAGGTTGGCTCAAATTGGCTAGTGATGAGCGATGATGGCTCTCAAGCGCGTCAAAGTGAGAACGGAGATGTGAAGGATTGCAAAGATATTTTTGAGGAAGGCGAAGTTGATAATGTATTTTTTCGGGCCCGCATGCTATCTAGGAGATAGAAAGTCCTTAATACAGACGCGACTGAAGACACTTGAGCATCGGCGCTTGTTCGGACAAAAAATGTTCCAGTTTTACCAGGTTTCCGCGACCTCTTGTTAGACTAGCTTAGCTGTTTAGACCCGGGGTGTGGTGGTCTACCAATTTGTGATCATCACATGGATGTCCTATGGGACAATTTCTTCGCGGCAGCGCCACGGACCACGCACGCCATCCGAGCTCTCATACAACGATCGCAGGCCTTGAACGCGGCGCTGAGCCGGAAGCTCGGTATCAACGTCAAGACCGCGGCCAAGTGGCGCCAACGGGAGCGCGTCGAAGACGCCCGGAAAGGTTCGAAAGTGGCGCGTTCCACCGCCCTGATCCGAGCCACCAAACCGCGGGTCTAAACCCCTAGTTCATCTGTGAGAGCTTCAACTCATGGGCTCGGCCATTCTGTGTTCAAAATCTTGGCTTTTGAACGTTTTAGCCTCGCCTGACCTGCTTCTGGATTGAGCGCACTTATGTGTTGCCGCGCAGGGGAGGGGAAGCATTTGGTTGGCAGTTGAGCACCCCTTCAAGAGCTGCCAGCCAATAGCGTAGTTGAAAACTCCTGAAACTCAACAAGAGACGGTTGAACTCCTCAACGTTAAGGTGAAGTATCAGTTCAATCTTACACTTTGAGCAAGCTCTACACATGACCAACAGAAAGATCACTCAGCTAGAATTTTCTATGATCGATGGGAAGGTACAACGTGTACTCAACCGTATTGGCGCAAAGGAAAAAGGGTTTGGTTTTCTGTACATGTCTCTTGAGACCCTGTTCCCTCGGTCCGACGAAGAAATCTCCTCCCTCATCACTGATGGCGGGAATGATCGCGGCGCTGATGCAATCCATATCCGTGAAGAAGGTGGATCAGCATATATTTCCATAGTTCAAAGCAAGTACGCACAATCAGTCAAGAACGCTGGAAAGAATTTTCCCGGCTCCGAAATCGACAAGTTAATATCGCTAATAACAGATGTCGCAAACAGAACTGACGGTCTCCTCAACAGTGTAAACTCTGTACTTGCGGCAAAAATTAACGATATATGGAGGCTCATTGAGCAGGGAAAGACCATTTTCTTTCGGATATTCCTTGTTTCCAACACGCTTCCGTTGATTGATTTGGAGAAGCAGAGATTATCTGCATTTTGCCGACAGTACGATATGGTATCCTTTGAGGAGATTCCATTTTGGACTATTACTAGCCTCCTTTCTTCCGACAGCAGGCCTAGAGAAGACGGTGTGCTAGATTGTATCGATGTGCAAAAATTTGAGCGCATCGACTGTGATATTCGAGGTTTGATTGCGAATGTAGACGCTGCCTCATACATCAAAATGATTTCCTCACCCGAGGGAGATTCAATAAAAAGGCACCTCTTTGATGAGAACATCAGAGGATATTTGGGACTTGAAGGCGGATTTAATCGACAAATTCAAAACAGCGCGCTATCAGATGACAACCATTTGTTCTGGTATCTAAACAACGGGATAACTATAATTGCGAAAGATTTTTCGCATCAACCTGTTAGGGGGTCTAAGATCAAGCTTTCCGATTTTCAAATCGTGAACGGCGCGCAAACATCTTACTCTCTGTACAACGCCTTTAAGAAGCGGCCGGAGAAAATTGGCCAAGTTATATTGCTGGTAAAGATTTTCGCTTCTAGCAGGGGTGACATTTCAGAAAAGATTGCCATTGCTACGAACAGCCAAGCAAGGATTGCCCCACGGGATCTGAAAGCAAATGACCAAATTCAGAAGAAGATAGGAGCAGTATTTGACGATAACGGGCTCCTTTATGAACGGAAAAAGAACCAGTTTGAAACACATGGTAACAAACCAAAAGTGGACTCCCTAAAGCTGGGGCAAGCAATTGTCGCTTACCACTTGGAGGAGCCTCATCAAGCCAAGACCGTGTCTGATGAAATTTTTGGAAACCAGTATAGCCGTGTATTCTCGGAGAGCTTGGATGCAAACTATCTGGTAAGGGTGGCAAAGCTCTATATGTATGTAAGCGAATATAGGGATGATCACCTAATCACAATGCGAGGCGGAAACATCACCGAGGGGGACAATGAGTTTATTGGCTATGCTCAATGGCACCTAATGTATTGCATGAAGCTGTTAGCAAATGCGAATGGCCTTGATGTTCCTCCTGAAGATCAATTCGACACGTACATCTCTCAGGCTCATGAGATTATCTCAAAGATTGCCAAGGAGCACCATACGCAATCATACTATCGCGTATTCCGCTCTGCAAAAACCAAAGAACTTATTCAAAGAGAGTTGGGGATCGGTCAGTTGCAATTCGAGTTTGCATGAACTGGATGTCGGCGGCAGGGATGCCGCCACCCTTAATCTGACGCGTGCCCTGGCACGCTTGGAACCTGTTCTTTCAGCTTGCATCAAATCCGTTGACGCCTGGCGGCTGTGGGTCAATCGTCTTGCCGCCGCTATCGCGGTCTCCCGAGAAGATGTTGACCCATCACCGGAAGGTTTGATCGAGACGTCCCGAAGCCGCGCATGCGCGGCTTTTTTATTGGGACGCTCGCCGCTGGGCAGAGGTTCAAGCGCGGGGTCATCAGGACGGCTTCGCCTTCAACCTAAAGAAAGCGAGGACGTTATGACTCTCCTGTTTGCCCAGCCCTACGACATCTCCGCCACTGGCTTCTATTTCGAGGACATGGCTGATTACGAAACCAATGCCGCAGCCCTGCGGAACGACTACGGCCAGAAGGTCGAGGAGTTTGAAATCCAGTTCATTGACGGCGAGGCCATTGATTGCGCACTGGCCACCGCCATCGGCATCAATCAAGCCAACCTGCCGCAGTATTTCGAGCTGGTGGAAGAACTGGACAATCACGACAAGCAGGTGATCATCATTGCGGTCGGTGAGTGCGGGTATGAGTTTGACCCAGACCCGCGCCGTTTCGACGTGGAAATCTACCCTGCGACCAGTATACGCGAACTAGCAGAAATGTTCGTGGAGGAAGGGCTTTACGGCGACATCCCTGAATCCTTGCGGTTCTACATTGATTATGACGCCATCGCCCGTGATCTGGCTGTGGACTTCACCGAAACCGAAATCGCGGGCGAAACCCTCGTCTATGCGTGTCGATGACGGAGTTGCAAGACATGGAAGTTTACAACATCATATGGCGCGGGATCGAGCTAAACATCACCTACACACCAAATTGGCTCGGCATGGCCGATCATATCGAACTACGGTTCGATCCTCGCTTCTCAATACCCGTTAGTGCAACTGGCTATAGATCACATTTCATCGCCGTCGGAAGCGTGGCCGAGTATGGCGGAGCGTTGGCCTATGTCACGGACTGGCTGGACTGCGAGGCCAAGCGTGTCGGCTGGAACTGCGCGCAGATGTCTTTGTTTTAAAACACCAAATTCACGAAATCCTTCTTGCAAAAACCATCACAAGTTGCTTACCTGCGACGATGAAGTCCAGATTTCACCTCATTAACTCAGGATTATACCCTGAAACGTTACCACCTTGCTTTGTCTCCAATGACGCAAAGCGGGCATTCCACGGCCTAGTTGCGAATCTAGACGGGAAGAAGTTTCACGAACGAAAAACCGAATATGTTCGTTACAGTGGTACCAAACACGATGGTAGCCGTCGCTTCTTTGGCACGCCAAATATCGTATCATACTTCCATATTTCCAGCTTCATTTGGAAAAACTGGAAAAAATTCGAAAAAAATTATGAGCTGTCAAACTACTCAATAGGTATACCCAAGCGAATGGACGAGGGAGCCGAGCGTGCTGTAAAGGTGCCATCTCTATCGGAACTTTCAAAGCATACGTCCAAAAACCTTCGGTACGCTCCCTTTATTCTAAAAGCTGACATCGCACAGTGTTTTCCTAGCATCTACACCCATTCTATTGCTTGGGCAGCACATGGAATTGAAGAATCTAAGGGCGACACAAACAAAGACTCTACGGCAATCCGCTTTAACGCTCTAGATTTTTTTGTTCGCAATGCGCAGCGAGGAAATACACGCGGTGTTCTGGTTGGACCAGATGCCTACCGTCTAGTTGCCGAATTCATCCTATCAAAAATTGACCACGAGCTGGATAGCGCCGTAGGCGACACGATTGTTGGGGCGGTCAGGCACGTCGATGACTATTACATCGGCTTGCGAACCGAGCATGATGCTCAGTCCGTACTTTCACATTTGCGCGAAGTTTTGGCGACATACGAATTGAATCTGAATGATCACAAGACGAAAATATACTCGAGCTTGGAGCCGATCAACGATTTATGGGCGCAGCGGCTGCGCGATCATATGCCCAATCGGGGCCCTTTCAATAATACCTATGACAAGATTGAACGCGCTATATGTGAAGCCATTGACGCGGCCAAAGACAGCGGATCTGACAGCCCTATAAAAATCTTGTTCCGTTCATTCGATGAAGGACGAGTATATAACTCTGCTCACTGGGAGTTTGTAGAGAATAACATTCAACGAATAGTTCAAAAACATCCTCACGCTATTGATTATGCGTGCCTTCTTGTAGCGAAGCGGGTCGCACTTGGGGAGCCAATCGACAATGAAGGGTGGCTTTCTGTAGCCGAGATCATTGTCGGGCGCAGCTTGGCATTAAATCATCACCATGAAGTCCTTTGGATGGTGTGGTTGCTGATTGTGTGTGGAATCGATCTCCCCATACCGATGATCGAGGAGTTAACCAAATCCAGAAATGCACACATAAGAGCTCTTCTTGTCCAAGCTCACGTTGATGGAATTTTGAAGCGAAAGCCGAAACTAGGGCTAGGAAACAGTCTCAGCACTATGGATGCAAATTGGCTGGTCAACCTTGTTGCGCGCGCCCAAGGGTTTTCCGGCGCAAAATTTTCAGGTGACTTTGCTTCTGAGTTTGACTACCTGGCAAAGAAAGAAATTAAACTTATCGACTTCAATCAACATATTGACAGCATCAAGGTTCAAAACAAGAGGGCGATTAGCCGAACAAGGTACGGGTACGATGACGAAGGTGACGAAGACGACTTCCTAAACTTGCCAGACATTGGCTTTTAGGAGCGAACACCGATGCGACGAAATAGCGACGATTTCCAATCGTATCTCGTTGAGTTCAATTTGTTAACCTATAATCATGCTTGAGCGTTCAGCTAAGACTAATGGAGTTGCACCCGTGCATTCAACTCCGCCTGCAATGCTTCCAGTGTTGCCAGAGCATTCCAGCGTTCCGGTGTGTTTGGGGCGCTGGCGGCCAGAGCGTTGAAGGTTTTGCGCAGCAGGCCGCGCAGTTCGTTATCGCTGAGCTTTGCGGCTTCAAATCGTGTGGTGAGTTTCATTCTCTCCTCCTTTAGATCAAGGAGGCCCCGACCATCAGGGCCTTTCGGCCCCGTCCCCATCATCCTCGGCTCATAAAGGCCTGATGGTGGGCGGCTGCTCTTGATTGGAAGGAAGGGGAGAGAAATCACCTGTGCGATTTTATGCACGTTTGCACGGCGTTATAGCGGCAAGCGCTTGCCTCAAAACCTCTTTTCTGCTTTGACCGAGCAAACAAAAACGCGAGGAACACATGGGAATTGATCTGACTGGACTGAGCCCGGCGGAGCTGGACGCGCTGGCCAAAGACATTGAAGCCCGCAAGGTAGAAGTGGAAAAAGAAGCCAAGCAAAACGCCTATGCTGAAATTCTGGCCGTTGCCGAAAAACATGGCGTGTCATTCGAGGACGTGATTGCCTTGCATGGTGGCAAGGGGCGTAAGTCCAGCACGAAAGCTGCCGCCAAATACGCCAATCCAGAAGATCCGTCCCAGACCTGGAGCGGACGCGGGCGTAAACCCGCATGGGTTCACGCCGCTCTGGAAGCCGGGAAATCCATCGAAGACCTGGAAATCTAAAACGGGATCAGATCGTCGTCTTCCGGCTTTTTGCGGGCTGCATCTTTGAAGTCAAAGCACTCCTGCAATGCGTCCAGCTCGTCCTTACGGAAGACGACATACGCCCATTCGATGGCAAGACGCAGCATGTCTTCGGGCGTATCACAGTAAAAGCCGCTCATCTCATCGAGCATAGCAGCGTGCTTTTCTTTCAGGTTCAGCATTATTGTATGTCTCATGACAGTCTCCTTTCTCTAGCTGGGTGAATAATCGTCATCGCGGCCACGGGAGCGGTCACGGCTGCGCATATGATCAGAACCGCGCTCCCGCCCGCAATTTGGCTTTGGCCGGGTTTCCGGCACTTTGCGCAGCTTCATGGCTAGCGCCACATCGCGGTTCAGCTCTTGCAGCTTGGCCTGCTGTTTTTCCCGAGCCAGCTTCATTTGCCGCTGCAATGTGCGCCGTTCGGCCAGTTGCTTGCGGATGATGTCTTGCCTTTCGGTGCGGTCGCGGCTCTGCGCGCGGGCAATCTCGGCCTCGTTTTCTTGGCGGATTTTACGGTTCTTGCCCGTGATCCAGCCCCAGAGCCCGCGTATGCCTGTCGGCGTTCTGGCCGCGCGCGCTTTTTCTTCAGTAAGCCAGCGTTGCTGCTGCTTGCGTTTCAGATCATCGCGGATTTTGCGCTGGCGCTGCACCATCTGGTCGCGCTGGAACTTGGCCGCAAGATTAGCTTTCTCAGCTCTGGCGCGTTCCTCCTTCGCCCAGGCCTTGAGTTTGGGCGTAAGCTGCGCCGCCAAATGCGCTCTTGCCATATCCGTTGACAGCAATTCTTTCGGATCACCGAGGCGGGTTTTGAGCTCTTTCGTTTTCGCTCCAGTGCAGCGGGCGAGCGAATACACCTCACCGCGCCAATCCACCGCCACAAAGCCGCGTTTGTCACCACGGGCAAGCCAATAGCCATTCCCGTTGAGTGCCGCCTCAAAGGTCTTGCGGTCATCTGATCCGCTCCAGCATTCCCGGATCAGGGATTTGACCTCTCTCGGGTCTTGCTTGGTACGTTTGGCCTGCTGCCATTCCGCCAGCGTGAAGGATAGAGGATCGCGGTTTTTCTTGTCCTTGAACCCGTCCGGCATGCGCCAGCCATGTTCCAGATACAGCTCCCGTGAGATTTCATTCAGGCGGGTTTTGTAGTAGGGAAGCTCAATCGCTTTCATCTGCTCGCCGTCGATCCGCGACCAAACGGCATGGGCGTGCCTGCGCCCTTCCTTTTCATGGAAGACAATGGCGCGGGGCTGATTTTCTAGCCCAAGGCAGGTTTCAGCGCGGGCAATGGCCGCTTCAAACGCCCCCACTGGCACATCTTCATGTTCCAGCGGGTTGAGGCTGAGGGAGAACAGATGCTTTTGGCAGCGCGTACCGCGCGCCACCGCTTCACATTCCTGCATCGCGCCCGTCAGGTCATCGGCGGCAAAGCCGCGCAGATCGAACAGCTCCACATGGTCATTGTCGCGGTCATTCAGCAAATGCCGCGCCAGTTCCTTGCCATGTGCCCGCTGATTGCCTTTGAGGATCATGCGCCGCCTCCATCGAGGCCAAGCGCCTCGATCAGCGCCGCACGCATTTTGGCGATATCAGAACAGGCCTCACGCAGTTCGGATTCGATTTCAGGATGGACAGGCAGCGTGCCCGTGTTTACGGCGCGGGCGAGCTGATTGAGGTTGCTGGAGAGATGTGATTGCCCCAGAGCCGCCAGAACGCGCCCCAGAGCCTCATGATCAGCCACAGGGTTGGTATTCCTGCGCCGCACCTTCTGGAGATCCTGCGCGAATAGCACGGCCTTGATATATGCGCCCAGAGGCACGCCGTTGGCCGCTTCTTCGAGCTTGGCGCGTTCCTCAAAGGTCAAACGCAGCGAAAACGGCGCTTCGCGTTTTTTGCGCTCTTTGGCGGGCTTTGCCGCTAGATCGTTGAAATTATGGTGCGAATTCGTCATCGTCGCACCTCAGATCATTACGATCAAAAGATGCGAGATGGCGTTCCCAGTCCTGAAGGATATCGAACAATTGGTTCGATTCTTCTCCAGTTAGGTCCACCATCTTCCCCTATATATTGATGGTTGATGGTGGTACAGCCCCGAGACCGCGGTTACTGCCACGGTTTTGCAGGCGGCAAAAAGAGCCCGCATCGGAATGCGGGCTAAACTGCTGTTCCGAGTAAGCTTTTCCAGTGTCAGGCGGTTTCCGCCACGGCCTTTCCGGCCCAGACGGCGAGGGCCTCCAGGTCGGTGGGCGCGGCCTCGGCCATGCCATCTGCGAATGCGCAAAAGGCCTCCAGGTTCATCCTGTTCACACCCGAGAGCACCGGGATACCCATCGCCAGCGCCTCGCCGATCACCGGTCTGAGGCCACGTCCCGCGGCCTCGTGCTTACCGAACTTGTTGACGATCAGCAGCTGCGGCGCGGGGGCCGCGTGCAGCGATGCGGTGACCAGCGCCACCGCCTGCTCGAGCGCCTCAGGGTTCAGCCGGCAGCCGCGCGCGCCGGGGCCGAGCGATTGCGAAATCCGGATGATCTGCTGCCCCGGCAGCACCCGCACATCCATGTCGCAGAGCGCACTGTCATGGCATTCCGTGTTGGTCTGCACGATGCCCGCCAGACGCACCCCGCGCGCTTGCAGTTCAGCCGCGAGATCCGTCAGCAGCCGGTCGGTGGCGCCGCGTTCCTCGGTCATCACATAGGACAGGTGCATAAGTCTCTTCTCCTGTAGCCGCCGGACCCGCCGGACGGGGTTGAGCGGGGTGAGTCATTGGCAGGTAAAACGATGCCGGGGTCAATCCCCCTCCCTGCCTCATGGAAACGGCGGGAGGCCGATAACCGGGGTATGCAGCGCCAGCAGCACCAGAAACAGCCCCGCTGCCAGCGCCGCCTGCGAGCCCGAAGGGCGCAGACGGGCGGGATTGAACCATGCGGTATCCCGGCTGAGGCGCAGCCATTCCGCCTGCCCCAGTTCGCCCTGCCTGCGGCAGTCGATCATTGCCATGCCTGCCAAAGCAAAGCCCGCGAAAAGGCCGAATAGCAGCGCATGCGCCAGATCGCCGTTGGCCAGCAGATGCGCCCCGGCCCAGAGCGCCATGGCCGCAAGCAACGGGTGGCGGCTGGCCGCCAGCACCCCGGGCTTGGCCGGGTCGAAGCTGCCCGGGCCTGCGCCGCCGAAGCTGAGCGGGTTCTGTCCGCACACCCCAGCCACTGCAAACAGGCATGCGAAAGGCATCACCAGGAGCGGCACCCAGCGCAACACGTCCCAGGGCGGCAGGATGCCCATATAGGGCGCCCGCGCCGCCGCGCCGATCAGCCAGGCGAGAATTGCCAGAGACAGCAGGCTGTAGCCGAGAATGTAGCCCCTCAGCCCCAGCCGCGCGATGAGCCAAGGGCGCAGCGGCGGACGCACCGGAATGGCGTGGCTCGCCAGAAACAGCAGCAAAGCCGCAATGAATTCGAACCAGCCGCCCATGCGGCACCTCCTGCCGATAGTTTGGTTTCAGATACGTGCACCGACGGCGCGCGGGGGACGATCCGGAGGGGCTTAGCTGGAAGTTTATCCCGGCCAAGCCCGTACGCCCTCGCGAGGGACTTTGCCTCCGCCAAATCGCCGCCGCATTAGGGGCGCCGGCGATGCGCGGCGGCTTTCGGCCTTGTTCCGCGCCGGGATGAGCCGGAACCAGGATGCAAAGGGCGCCGCGGGGGCGCCCTTTGAACGATCTCACCCTCGGGCCCTCACAGCCCCAGGGCCCTTCGCCGCTCCTCGGCGAAGCCCTGCACCATTCGGTCGGCGATCAGCGCGAGGATCGCCATCGCCGCCCCGGCGGAGATGCCAAGCCCCACATCCGCCTGTCCCAGCGCGAGGTAAATCGACTGGCCGAGGCCGGTTGTGCCAATGAGCGCGGCGATCACCAGCATCGCAAAGGCATAAAGGATCGTCTGGTTCAGCCCCAAGAGGATCGAGGGAGCCGCATAAGGGGCGCGGATATCCTTCAGCATCTGCCAGCGGGTGGCACCGGCGGCGGTGGCGGCCTCAATCATTTCCTCGGGCGTCGCGGTCAGCCCGTGCCGCGTGTAGCGGATCATCGGCACGATGGCATAGGCGATAATCGCGAGGAAAGCCGAGAACTCGCCAATCTGGAACACCATCAGCACCGGGATCAGGAAGACAAAAAGCGGGATCGTCTGCAGCATGTCGCAGATGGGCCGCACGATCCGCCAGGCCATGGGCGAGACCGCGGACAGAAGCCCGATGCCCCCGCCCAGCACTGCGCAGGCAAAGACTGCGGCGCCGGAGAGATAGAGCGACAAGAGCGCCCGTTCCCAGAGCCCCGAGACCAAGATCGTCGTCAGCAGGATCACTGTCATCAGCGCCAGAGAGCGCCCGCCCGCGACCCACGCCAGCGCGCCCGCCCCTGCCAGAACAAAGGGCCAGGGCAGCTGGGAAATTCCGGTTTCAAGCACCCCGGCCGCGATCAGCAGCAGGAGCCCGAGCGCAAGGCGGCCGCGCAGCGCACAGGCTACCGCCGCCACGCCCCCGGCGGCAAACAGTCCAAGGCTCATCGCGGGTGTCCAGGAGAACCCCCAGGTGAACGGCAGCACCGACTGATCCAGCCCGATCCGGAGCGGCAGCAGCACATAGAACATCACGCTGTTCTTCACCGCCGTGAGCGTGGCGGCATGGGCGGTCGTCCAGGCGGAAAGCCCGGCATCCACCTGGTCCGCCACGGGATCGAACAGAGCATAGCGGCCCGGTGCCTGGGCGCTGTCCCACAGAACCAGCGTCGCCAGCACCCCGGCGCCAAGGATCCCCCAGGCCACCCGGCGGTCATGGCGCTTGCGGCGGTCCTGGGTCAGCGTGCCGCTCATCCGGTCGATCAGGATGGCAAAGACCACGATCACCAAGCCTGCCAGCAGGCTCTGGCCGAACTGCGCCTTGCGCATGGTCAGCAGGACCTCCCAGCCGATGTCGTCAAAGCCGCCGATCACCGCCGCGATGATCACCATCGACAAGGCTGCCATCAGGCATTGGTTGACGCCCACCATGATCTGCTGCCCGGCGGAGGGGATTTCACATTGGAACAGCTGCTGAAAGCGGGTGCCGCCGGCCATGACGGCGGCTTCCTTGATCTCCGGCTCGACCCGCTCCAGCCCCAACAGCACATTGCGCGCCATCGGCGGCGCAGCATAGATGGCGGACGCAATGAGGCCGACCACGGGGCCAAAGCCGAACAGCACCAGAAGCGGCGTGAGATAGGCAAAGGTCGGCACCGTCTGCATCACGTCCAGCACCGCCTGCACCGGCTTGCGCAGGCGCGGCATCTCGTTCGCAAGGATGCCGATCCCGCCGCCCAGGATCAGCGCCAGCGGCACGGAGACCGCGACCAGCGCCAGCGTGTTCATGCTCTCGGGCCAGTACCCTGAGGCGAGCACGAACCCCAGCCCCACCAGCACCATCAGCGCCATTGGCAGCCCGCCGAGTATCCAGCCGAGCGCAGCGGTGGCGGCGATCAGGAGCGGCCAGGGTGTGTGGCTCAGCAGTGCATTGGCCCAGTCCATCGGATAGAACATCAGCGCCGAAAAGCCGCGCGCGGCGGGTTTGATCAGCGCCAGGAACCATTCCAGCCCCGCGCCCACCCATTCGGTCGCAGGCAGCACCCAGGCGGCGGGAAATTTCCACAGCCACGGCGCCACGCCTTCCAGCACCAGGCAGAGCGCGCCCACGGCCGCCGCGAGCAGCGCAGCCCAGGCGCCCTTGGTCACCGCAGCCATCAGCCCTGCTCCACCTGCAGGGCGGCAGCGAGATCGGCAGGGTTCACCACCCCGACCAGCCGCCCGTCGGCTCCGCGTACTGGCACCGGTTCGTATAGCTCCATGCAGCGCGCGAGGGCCGCATCCAGGGTCATGTCCTGACGCAGGCCCGGATCGTCGGCGCCATGGGCCAGTCCCTCGCCCGCCTGCATGACGGAGGCGACGCGGGCATGACGGCCCTTGGCGACATCCTTGGAGAACTCGCGCACGTAGTCATCCGCCGGGCGCAGCACGATATCGGCCGGGGTGCCGATCTGCACGATCTTGCCATCGCGCATGATGGCAATGCGGTCGGCAAGCTTCAGCGCTTCGTTGATGTCATGGGTAATGAAGACGATGGTGGTCTTCAGCTTGGCCTGGATCTCCAGGAATTCGTCCTGCAGCTGACGCCGGATCAGCGGATCGAGCGCCGAGAAGGGCTCGTCGAGGAACCAGACCGAGCAGTCCGCCACCAGCGAGCGCGCGATGCCGACCCGCTGGCGCTGGCCGCCGGAGAGCTCGCGCGGGTAGTTGCCCTCGCGCCCGCCAAGGCCAACGAGGTCGATCACCTCCTGCGCCTTCGCGAGCCGTGCCTTGCGGCGCACGCCCTGCACCTTCAGCGGGTAGGCCACGTTGTCGGCCACTGTCATATGCGGAAACAGGCCGAAATGCTGGAACACCATGCCCAGCTTCTTGCGGCGCAGCTCGATCAGCCGCCTGGGGCTGGCCTCGACGATGTTCTCGCCGTCGATGCGGATTTCGCCGCCGGTGGCATGCAAAAGGTGCGAGATGCAGCGGATAAGGGTGGACTTGCCGGAGCCCGACAGCCCCATGATCACAAACAGTTCGCCTTCCTTTACGTCAAAGGACGCATCCTGCACCGCCGGGATCAGCCCCTTGCCGCGCAACTCCTCCGCGGCGGCGGCGGGGGTATCATGCCGGGACAGCGCCGCCTTCAGGGCGCTGTCCGCGTTGGGGCCAAACACCTGCCAGACGTTCCGGCAGGTGATGGCAGGTGTATCCGTAGCGGTCACTGGGCGGCGCTCACTCGGTTGCAGCCTCAACCACCGGGCGCCATTTTTCCTCGTTGGCGGCCATCCACTCGGCGACAACCTCTTCGACCTTGCCCCCGTCCACGTCGACCGCGCCCATCATCGGCTGCTGGTCCTCGACCGAGAGCGTGTAGTTCGACAGGATCTCATAGGCCGCGGGCCACTTTTCCTCCATGCCGGCCCAAGCCGCCTTGAAAATGCGCGAGGGAGAGAAGTCGCAATCGTTCACCGCATTGGGGTTCGGGCCCCAGGCCGGATCCGTGAAGCAGGCCTCGTCGCCCGGGGGCAGCTCAACGAATTTCACGTCATAGGCCGACATCGCCCAATGCGGCTGCCAGAAGGTGATGAGCAGCGGCGTCTTGCGTTCGGTGGCGGCACGCAGCTCGACGATAAGGGCCGCTTCGGATCCCGCGGGCACTGCCTTGAAGGGCAGCTCCAGCCCCGCCATGCGGTCAGCGCCAGGGGTGCCCCAGTCAGCCGGGTAATCCACCAGGCGCCCCTGCGGCAAGGTTTCGGCGGTGGCGAATTGCGGCGCGCAGTCCTTCAACGCTTCCCAGGCCGGCAAACCGGGGCAAAGCTCCGCGACATGCGCGGGGTAAGCGATGCCTTCCTTGGCGTCGAGCTCAAGGTCGCCGAGCTCGACGATGGTGCCCTCCTCCACCTTATTGGCGTATTCGTCGGATACGTTGGAAGACCAGATTTCCAGCGTCGCGTGGATGTCGCCGTCGGCAATCGCCTGGAACTGGTTCATCATGCCGGCGGAGACATATTCGACGTCATAGCCCGCAGCCTTCAGCATCTCGCCCGCGATATGGGTGGTCACATGCTGGCCGGTCCATTCGTTCAGCGCCAGCTTGATCGGCGTGCCGGTATCGCCCAGCTCAGCCGCAGAGGCGAGGCCAGCGGCGGCGCTCAGCGCGGTGGCGCCCAGAGCGGCGGCAAATGCGTTCAATTTCATCAAATCTCTCCCTGTGTTGCCGCCAGTCTAACGAGCCTCGGTACGGAACGGCCCTGTCTCCTGCTGCCGGAGCCTGCGGCTCCACAATGTGCAAAGGCGCTGCAGCCCAATCCTGGCGGCTTGTCTCCTGTTCCGGCCTTGCGCCCGCGTCAGCCTGTCTGCCAACTGTGGCTGCGGCCTGCACAAGTTCTCGACCGATTTGCGGCAGTTTGCCAGCGAAAAACGGCACCTCCACCCAGATTTTCTGACCGGCGCTTCAAATATTGGACCGCTGGGCCAAGAATGGCGGCCGGACATGGGACTTCGCTTCGCCCCGGCCGGCTGCTTCCGGACCACTGTATGGCAGCGACGCGGAAAAAACCGCCCCCATTCCTGGAAGCGGTTTCCGTTTTGGCCGCTGCGCCTCCCCGGCAGGCCCGGGACACAGCCGCGCCTCCGGCCCGCGGGCCTGACTCAGCAGGCGCCAGAGCGCGGCGGGAGGCTCAGGTGCCGGACTTGCCGGTAGCCTTGTCGACCAGAGGCTCCCATTTGGCGCGGTTGACCGCCAGCCAGCCAGCGGCGGCACCCGCGTGGGATTCGCCTTTCACGTCCACCATGCCCAGAAGCGGCTGCTGATCCCAGATACTGAGTGTAAAGTTGCTGAGGATCTGATGCGCAGCCGGGAACTTGTCCTTCAGGCCGACCCAGCCGGCCTTCACCACGCCACCGCGCACGATGTCGCAATCGCCGGTGGCATTCGGGTTCGGGCCCCAGGCGGGGTCGCTGTGGCAGGCAGGTTCCGGCTTTGGCAGGCGCACGAATTGCAGCGCGTAGGAGGACATCGCCCAGTGCGGCTGCCAGAAGGTAGCGATAACCGGGCGTTTTTCCGTCATCGCGGCACGGAACTCCTCAATCATGGCGGCTTCGGACTCGGCGACCTCATACTCGAAGGGCAGCTCCAGCGCGCGCATCCGGTCCGCCCCCGGGGAGCCCCAGGTGGCCGGGTAGCCGAGGTAGCGCCCTTTCGGGCCCTTGCCGTCCTTGGAGAAAATGTGCGCGCAGTCACGCAGCGCCTCCCACTTGGGCAGGCCCGGGCACATTTGCGACACGAAGGCGGGGTAGACGATGCCATTGCGCGCCTCCAGCCCCATGTCGCCAAGGGAGACCACATTGCCCTCTTCCAGCGCGGCGTAGTAGGCTTCGGGCGAACTGGTGGTCCAGACCTCCACCGCGGCGTGCAGGCCTCCGGTTGCCATGTCCACGTACATACCGTTGGGATCGGCTTCCACGTATTCGACAGTGTAGCCCGCATGTTCCAGCATCCCGCCCACGATGTAGCTGGAGATCTGCTGCCCGGTCCAGTTGTTGAGGGCCAGGCGGATCGGCGTCTTCACATCGCCAAGATCCGCGGCCGCTGCAGGCAATGCCAGCACCGCCGCCGCCACCGCCAGCGCAAACCCCTTGAAATTCATTAATGTCTCTCCCGTAGTACCAGATGACAGCCGCGGCCGGTGCGGCGCGCGCCTGCTGGGAAACTAGCCTTGCGAGATTGACAAAGGATAACCGGACGCAACGGAATACTGCGCAAATCCGCAGCACTACGCCGCATTTTGCAAATCCCCCGCAAAAATCGGCGGGAGCGTCAGGCCTCCTTGCGGGCCACCAGCCAGACCGGATCATAACTCAGCGGCAGGCGCCCCCCGCGGCCGAAGCGTTCCTGATACGCCGCCTCGAATTCGCGCAGCCTGGCCCGGCTCCAGCCCTGGCGCGCGTTGCCGTTGACGCCAGTCAGCCTGAGATGGCGCAGCAAGGTGCGGATATTCCCGAATTCCAAGACCATAGGACGCTGCTCCAAGGCTACGAGCCGCAGCCCCTCCGGCAGAATCGCAGGCCATTCCCGCGCATCCAGATAGCTGGGCGCCGCCGCATTGGAGCCAAGCGCTGCCAGCTCGCGGAACTGGCGGCGGCCGAACCCGGAAAGCGCAAGCCAGCCGCCCGGGCGCAAATGCGCCGTGAGCCGCGCCATGAGCGCGGGCAGATCATCCAACCATTGCACTGTCGACGCCGAGGCAATCAGATCCAGCCCGGCAGGCAACGGCAGCGCCTCTACCGGGCCGGGCAGAATATCCAGCGCGCCGTAATGCGGCCGCGCGGCGCGGGCTGTCGCGGCGGCGGCCTCCGGCACCAGGTCATTGAGAGTGAGACGGCCGATCTCAAACCGCTCTGCCAGCGATGCGGTAAGATGGCCAGTGCCGCAGCCGAACTCCAGCGCAGCGTCCAGCCGGCGGGGCGCGCCCTGGTCCGCCAGAAGCGCGGCAAGACGGCTGGCAATCTCGGCTTGAACGGTCGCGTGGCGGTGGTAGCTGCTTAGGCCGCGGCGGAAACTCTGCCGCACACGGGATTGGTCGAAGCCGGACTGTGCCGGGCTAGCGGGTTGCGGGGCGCCTGTCTGAAGGGCGGGGACGTCTCTCATTGAAACAGCTCCTCCCAGGCGGAGAAATGGGCAAAGGGCACATGCGGGGCCTTGATGCGGCGCACAGGCAGGCCGGCCCAGGCGCGGGAAAGGCTTGCCGGCGGGAAGATCCGGTCATCCTCGCTGATCCAGACGCGGTCGAAGGGCAGCCGTGGCGCGTCCCCGCGCTGCTCCACCGCGATCAGCTCGGCCCGGCGCGCCTCCACGTCGAGCATTCGCGCAGGCTGCGGAACACCGAAGGCGCGCGTCAGGAACTGCTGGTAGCTGTCGAGGCTGAGGTTTTCGGCGGTCTTGCGGAAGGTCAGCGGCGCGATGCCTGCGGCACGGCTGACCGGCTGGAGGCTGCCGTTCACCGCCACCTTGGCGGCAAACGGATCCGCCCTGCCCTGCTGCCAATGGGCATATGAGGCGACGCCGAAAGACCAAGCCAGGAGCCGCACCCTCCGGTAGGAGGAGAGATCAGGCAGATCGGCACGCAGGTCACTGTAACCGCTTACAAAAAGTATATCCTCCGGGCCTTTGAGATGATCGAAGACCTCCGGCCCGATGGCCCAGCCGCCGAATACCACGATGGCCTCCTCCGCCCCTTCTTGCTTGAGCCAGCGGACCTCCACCTACAGCTCCCCTGCCAGGCGCAGCATGCCTGCTGTGATCTCGCTCAGCGCCTCGGGGCCGGTGACGAACGGCGGCATGCAATAAATGTTGTTGCCGAAGGGGCGCAGGAAGACCCCCATCTCCTTGGCCCGCGCGTGCGCCGCATCGGCAGAGACGCGGTGCCGCATCTCGATCACTCCGATTGCGCCCAGCACCCGCACATCGGCCACATTGGGCAGATCACGCGCCGGCGCCAGCTCGGCCGCCATCTGCTCGGCTACCGCCGCCACCGTGCCGCGCCAGTCCTGCCCGGTGAGGAGGTCGAGCGACGCCTTGGCCGCGGCACAGGCAAGCGGGTTTGCCATATAGGTCGGCCCGTGCATGAAGATGCCCGGATTGCCGCCCCCGATGCCTTCCGCGACACGGTCGCTGGTCATGGTGCACGCAAAGGAGATATGCCCGCCAGTGAGCCCCTTGCCGAGGCAGATGATATCGGGCTCCACCGTGCAGAAGTCCGTCGCGAAGAGCTCACCCGTGCGGCCGAAGCCGGTGGCGATCTCATCGAAGATCAGCAGGATGCCGAACTCGTCACACAGCGCACGCGCCTGGTTCAGGTATTCGGGGTGGTAGAAATACATGCCGCCGGTGCCCTGCACGACGGGTTCAAGGATGAAAGCGGCGATCTTTTCTGCGTTCGCCTCAAGCACCGCGCGCAGCTCGCCCAGGCCGTTGCGGGCCGGGTCGTCCACCCAGTCCTCGCGGATGCGGATGGGCGGGCGGGAGACGAAATGCTGCACGCTCAGCGCGCCCTGGAACAGATGGTGCATACCGGTGTCCGGGTCGCAGACGCTCATCGCCTTCCAGGTGTCGCCGTGGTAGCCCGAGCGGATGGTGGCGAACTGGCTGCGGCCCGGATACCCTTTCGCGTGCTGGTACTGCACCGCCATCTTCATCGCCACCTCGACAGAAACCGAGCCGCTGTCGCAGTAGAAGATGCGGGTGAGGCTTTCGGGCGTGATCTCCAGGAGCTTACGGCCCAGATCGATTGCCGGATCATGGGTCAGCCCGCCGAACATCACATGCGGCAGCGTGTCGAGCTGGGCGCGGATGGCGCCGGTGATGGCCGGATGGCGGTGGCCGTGCATCATGCACCACCAGGAAGACATCGCGTCAATCAGGCGGCTGCCGTCGTCCAGCGTCAGATAGAGGCCCTCGCTCTCCTTCACCACGTAGGTGGGTCCGGGTCTCTCCACGTTCGTATAAGGGTGCCAGAGATGTTTCTGGTCAAACTCCAGCGGGCTTAGCCTCGACGCGCTCATGCCAGCGCCTCCCGGATCAGGTCCAGGTTGATGTTTTCGTCAAAGGCTTTTGCCAGCGTCTCAGGCGTGAGCGCCTCCAGCCGCGGCAGCCGCCCCAGGTGCGGCACGTTGCCGAACTGGATGATGGTTTCCTCCACCTCCGGCGCGGCGTCGCCAATGAAGGCAATGCCGGTGACCGGGCAGCCCAGATCATGCAGTGCGATCAGCGACAGGAGCGAATGGTTGATGGTGCCGAGCCGGGTGCTGGCACAGAGAATCACCGGCGCGCCCCAAGCGGCAAATAGGTCGATGTAAAGCTCGCGCCGGTTCAGCGGCACCATGACACCGCCCGCACCCTCGACCACCAAGGGGCCTTCCACCTCAGGCAGGCGCAGGTTCGCGGTGTCGATCTCGCGCCCCTCGGCCTCGGCCGACAGATGCGGCGAGGCGGGCAGCTGCAGCAGGTATTCCTCGGTCAGCGCCGGACGGCCGGAAAGGCGGCGGACGATCTGGCTGTCGGTTTCCTCCTCCAGTCCCGATTGCACCGGCTTCCAATAGGTGGCCTGGAGCGCCTGCACCAGCCCGGCGGAAAAGACCGTCTTGCCGATGCCGGTGTCGGTTCCGGTCACGATGACTGCGCTCATGCGGCGGCCTCCAATTGGATTGCGAGGGTTTCGAACATCCCGGTGATGATCCCGGGGGTGACATTGAGGGTGATGGGCAGCCGCAGCCGCGCGGTGCCGCGGGGCACGGTGGGCGGTCGGATGCCGCGGATGTCGTAGCCCGCCGCCTGCATTGCCGCCGCAAGCGCCATGGTGCGCTTGTCGCCGCCGATGGGGATGGGGAGGATCTGGCTTTGGCAGCCTTCCTGCCCGCAGAGCCGCTGCGCCTCGGACTGGGCGTGGCGGATATTTTCCCAGGCGCGCTCGCGCAGGGTGGGATTGCCCGCCAGCTCCTTCAGCGCCGCCCGCACAAGTGCTGCATTCAGCGGCGAGGGAGCGGTTGCGTAGATGAAGCCGCGGGCCTTGTTGATCAGGGTCTCGATCAGCGCCTGCGCCCCGCAGATCAGCGCGCCGGACACGCCCAGCGCCTTGCCGCAGGTGTGCAAAGTGAGCACACGGGGGTGCTGCGCAATCCCGTGCGCCAGGCCGCGGCCCTGATCGCCGAAGACGCCGGTGGCATGAGCTTCGTCGACCACCAGCACCGCGTCCTCGGCTTCGGCCAGCGCCTGCAAAGCCTCAATCGGCGCGAGGTCGCCGTCCATGGAATAGACCGCCTCCACCGCGATCCAGACCTGCCCGTCCCCGCCGCCCGCGCGCCAGTCGCGCAGCACCGCGGCGGCGTCTTCCGCGTCGTTGTGGGCGAACCTGCGGGTCTCGGCCCGGCCTAGCCGCATACCGTCGTGGGTGCTGGCGTGGATCAGCGCGTCATGCAGCACCAGATCGCCCTGCTGCGGCAAGGTGGAGAAGATCGCGAGGTTGGCGTTGAAGCCGCCGCCCATCAACAGCGCCGCTTCGGTCCCGAAGAAGGCGGCGGCCTCGGCTTCCAGCCGCTGGTGCTCGCCGTCGTTGCCGCGCAAAAGCCGCGAGCCGCCCGCGCCCACCGGCACGCCGCGGGCGAGCGCATCCGCTGCGGCGGCGCGCAGCACATCGCTGCCCGCAAGGCCGAGGTAATCGTTGGAGGCAAAATCATGCCCTTCCCGCGGCATCAGCTGCCGGTAGCGCCCGCGTGCGCGCAGCTCCTCCAGCCCGCGTTCATGCCTCGGGAACGCGCCCGCCATCAGCGGCTGCCGTCACATCCGGCGGCCATCGCGGTGATGCCGAGCCGGTCGAACAGCTGCTGGTCCTTGTCTTCCTCGGGGTTGTCCGCTGTGAGCAGCGTGTCGCCCACGAAGATCGAGTTGGCCCCGGCGAAGAAGCACATCGCCTGCATCTCGTCCGACATGTCGGTGCGGCCCGCGGAGAGGCGGACGTGGCTCTTCGGCATCAGAATGCGGGCCAGCGCCACGGTGCGCACGAATTCGATCGAGTCGAGCTTCGCAACATCGGCAAGCGGTGTGTCAGCAATCGGGATCAGCATGTTCACCGGCACCGAATCCGGGTGTTCTTCCAGCGTCGCGAGCGCCAGCAGCATGTCGATGCGGTCCATCTGCTGTTCGCCCATGCCGACGATGCCGCCGGCGCAAACCTTGATTCCCGCCTCGCGCACCCGGTTCAGCGTGTCAATCCGGTCGGCGAAGGTGCGGGTGGTGATGATCTCGGAGTAGTAGCGCTCGGAGGTGTCGATATTGTGGTTGTAGTAGTCGAGCCCGGCATCACGCAGGCGGAATACCTGGTCGTCGTCCAGCATGCCGAGCGTCATGCAAGTCTCCATGCCCAGCGCCTTAACGCCCTGCACCATGGCCTCCAGCGCCGCCATGTCGCGGTCCTTGGGCGAGCGCCAGGCCGCCCCCATGCAGTAGCGCGTGGCGCCGCCTTCCTTGGCCTTGCGGGCCTCGGCAATCACCCGTTCCACCTCAATCAGCTTGGAGGCGGAGAGCTTGGCGCCATTGCGCGCCGACTGCGAGCAGTAGGCGCAGTCCTCGGCGCAGCCTCCGGTCTTGATGCTCAAGAGCTTGGATTTCTGCACCTGGTTCGGGTCGAAGTGCTGGCGGTGCACGCTCTGGGCCTGGAACAGCAGGTCCATCAAAGGCTGGTTGTAGATCTTCTCCGCTTCCTCGCGGGTCCAGTCGGTACGGATGGGGGCTGCGTCCAGCATACTGTCTCCTGTTGGCTTGAACCGCGCGGCGCGCAGCGCCTCGGCGTTTGGATTTTTATAGATAATTTTCGATCCCGCTTGCAAGCGGGCAAATACTGGAGGCCAAAGGCGCAGCGAAAAACCACGTATCGCGATGATATCGTAGGGAAAAAACTATCTACAAAAATACCTGTTGACGCTACCGCCCCGCCTCCCCTAGGCCTTAAGCCACGCAGGGGAGTCCCGCCAAGGGGACTGAGAGGCGCACGGGTCCGGGGCAACTCCGGGCCGGCGGCGCGACCCTTAGAACCTGACCCAGTTGACACTGGCGTAGGAAGCTAGGACCGCACCGCCCCCTGTTCGTGGGGTTGCCGCAGCGCAGGTGCATTCCGTCTCGCAGGCCCCGGCACGCCGGCCCGGCCCGCAGGTTTCCCAGCCAAACCTCACCTGGTGTCTTTTTGAGTGAACGGCTTGAGGAGCACCACCATGACCATCCGGACCGAAGGCAGCACGCCCGCCCCGAAAATTACGGCCGGGCCGCTGCCCGCCTCCCGCAAGATCCACGTCGCGGGCAGCCTGCATCCGCAGATCCGCGTGCCGATGCGGGAGATTTCCACCCACCCTACCGCGGGCGAGCCGCCGCTGCCGGTCTACGACAGCTCCGGTCCCTACACCGACCCGGAGGCGGAGATCTCGATCCGCAAGGGCCTTCCGGCACTGCGCCGCGACTGGATCCTGGCGCGCAGCGATGTGGAGGAATACCGCGGCCGCGACGTGAAGCCCGAGGACAACGGATTCGTCGAAGGCGACCGGCTGGTGCCGGAATTCCCGGTGAAACCCGCCCCCTTGCGCGGCACGGGCGGCAAGGCGCCGACCCAGCTGGCCTATGCCCGCGCAGGCATCATCACGCCGGAAATGGAGTTCGTCGCGATCCGCGAGAACCAGCTGCGCGAGCTGTCGCCGTGCCACAGGGATGGCCATGATTGGGGCGCCAATATTCCCGACTACGTAACGCCGGAATTCGTGCGCTCGGAAATCGCCGCCGGCCGCGCCATCATCCCTGCGAACATCAACCACCCGGAAATTGAGCCGATGATCATCGGCCGCAATTTCAAGGTGAAGATCAACGCCAACATGGGCACCTCCGCTGTCACCTCCTCGATGGAGGAGGAAGTCGACAAGCTGGTCTGGGCGATCCGCTGGGGGGCCGACACGGTGATGGACCTCTCGACGGGGCGCAACATCCACAACACCCGCGAATGGATCATCCGCAACTCGCCGGTTCCAATTGGCACAGTCCCGATCTACCAGGCGCTGGAGAAGGTGAACGGCATCGCCGAGGACCTGACCTGGGAGGTGTTCCGCGACACGCTGATCGAGCAGGCGGAGCAGGGCGTCGATTACTTTACCATCCACGCGGGCGTGCGGCTGCACATGGTGCCGATGACGGTGAACCGGGTGACGGGGATCGTCTCGCGTGGCGGCTCGATCATGGCGAAGTGGTGCCTGCATCACCACAAGGAATCGTTCCTGTATGAGCATTTCGAGGAAATCTGCGACATCTGCCGCCAGTATGATGTTTCCTTCTCGCTGGGCGACGGGCTGCGCCCCGGCTCCATCGCCGACGCCAATGACGAGGCGCAGTTTGCCGAGCTGGAGACACTTGGGGAGCTCACCAAAATTGCCTGGGCCAAGGACTGCCAGGTGATGATCGAGGGGCCGGGCCATGTCGCCATGCACAAGATCAAGGCGAACATGGACAAGCAGCTTGAGTGTTGCCACGAGGCGCCGTTCTACACGCTGGGGCCGCTGACCACCGACATCGCGCCGGGCTATGACCACATCACCAGTGGCATCGGGGCGGCGATGATCGGCTGGTTCGGCTGCGCGATGCTGTGTTACGTCACCCCCAAGGAACACCTGGGCCTGCCCGACCGCGACGACGTGAAGATCGGGGTGATCACCTACAAGATCGCCGCCCATGCCGCCGATCTCGCCAAGGGGCTGCCCGGCGCCCAGCGCCGCGATGATGCGCTGAGCCGTGCGCGGTTCGAGTTCCGCTGGGAGGATCAGTTCAACCTCTCGCTCGACCCGGACACCGCGCGCGAGTTCCACGACCAGACCCTGCCGAAACAAGCCCACAAGGTCGCGCATTTCTGTTCCATGTGCGGGCCCAAGTTCTGCTCCATGCGGATCAGCCACGATATCCGCGCCGAGGCGCAGAAGGAGGGGATGGAGGCAATGGCCGCCAAGTTCCGCGAGGGCGGTGAATTGTACGTCCCCGCAGCCGAGGCAGCGGAGCCGGCCGAATGATCACCATCGCGGGCGCGGGCCTTGCGGGCCTCGCCTGCGCCTATGAACTGGCGCAGCGGGGTGCGGCGGTCACCGTCTATGAGCGCAGCGATACCTTGGGCGCAGACAGCGTGTCGCGATTTGCCGGCGGCATGCTTTCGCCCTGGTGCGAGCGGGAAAGCGCGGAGGAGGAGGTGATCACCCTCGGCAGCCGCGCCTTCGGCTGGTGGGCCAGGATCACACCGGTCCACAGGCGCGGCACGCTGGTGGTGGCACCTGCCCGCGACGGCGGCGAACTCACCCGCTTTGCCCGCCGCACCGCCAATTTCCAGCTGCTGCGCGAACCGCAGATTACCGCGCTGGAACCGGCGCTTGCCGGACGCTTCGCCACCGGGCTGCACTTTCCGGAAGAAGCACACCTGGACCCGCGCCGCGCGCTCAACGATCTGGCGGCCAAGGTGCAGGAAATGGGGGTGGAGATCCGCCTCGCCACCCCGGCGCCCCGGGGCGTGACGCTCGACTGCACCGGCATGGCGGGGGGGCTGCCGTCCTTGCGCCCGGTGCGCGGCGAGATGGCGGTGCTGCACTGCCCCGAAGTGGAGATCACCCGCACGCTGCGCCTCCTGCACCCGCGGATGCCGCTTTACCTCGTTCCCCGCGGTGAGGGCCGCTACATGATCGGCGCCACCATGATCGAGAGCAGTTCGGACCGGCCCATAAGCCTGCGCTCGCTCAGCGAGCTGCTGAGCGCCGCCTTTGCCCTGCACCCGGGCCTTGCCGAGGCGGCAGTAGTGGAGACCGGCGCGGGTCTTCGACCCGCCTTCCCCGCCAACCTGCCGATGGTGCTGGAGAAGGACGGCACGCTCTACCTCAACGGGCTTTACCGGCACGGCTTCCTGCTGGCCCCCGCAATTGCCGCCCAAGTGGCGGACCGCCTGATACCGGAGATCTGCGATGAAGATATACGTGAACGCGCAACCCTTTGAGATCACCGCAGCCACTTTGGCCGCGGCGCTGGACGAGCTGGGCTTCGCCAGTTCCGCCACCGCCACGGCGCTGAACGGCCAGTTTGTGGCTTACGAGCGGCGCGGCGACACGCCGCTCGCCGAGGGCGACCGGCTGGAAGTGCTGGCGCCGATGCAGGGAGGCTGAGATGCAGCTTTACGGACACGAACTTACCTCGCGCCTGCTGCTGGGCACGGCTCAATACCCCTCCCCTGCCACTTTGTCCGCCGCGATCGAGGCCAGCGGCACGGATATCGTCACCGTCTCGCTCAGGCGCGAGACCGCGGGCGGCTCGGGCGCGGGGTTCTGGGAGCTCCTGAAGGAAACCGGCTGCCGCATCCTGCCCAACACCGCGGGCTGCCATTCGGTGCAAGAGGCGGTGACCACGGCGCATATGGCGCGCGAGCTGTTTGCAACGCCCTGGATCAAGCTGGAGGTGATCGGCCATGCCGACACGCTGCAGCCGGACGTCTTCGGGCTGGTCGAAGCGGCGCGCATTCTCAGCAGCGAGGGATTCGAGGTCTTTCCCTATATGACTGACGACCTGGTGGTGGGGGAGAAGCTGTTGGAAGCAGGTTGCGAGGTGCTGATGCCCTGGGGCGCACCGATCGGTTCGGGCCAGGGCCTGCGCAACCCGGACGCCCTGCGCGCCATGCGGGCGCATTTTCCCTGTGTGCCGCTGATCGTCGATGCCGGCATAGGGCGGCCCTCGGACGCCGCACAGGCGATGGAGCTGGGGATGGACGCGGTTTTGCTCAACACCGCAGTGGCAAAAGCGGGCGACCCGGTGCGCATGGCGGCAGCGATGGCGCAGGCGATCGAAGCGGGCCGCGCGGGCTTCCTGGCCGATCCGATGGAGCGGCGCGACATGGCGGTGCCCTCGACCCCGGTGCTGGGCCTGGCGGAGCTGGCGTAATGGAGCGCTTCTACCTGATCGTGGGCCACGTCGGCCAGCTGGAGCTGCTGGTGCCGCATGGCGTGAAGCTGGTGCAGCTCAGGATAAAAGATCAGCCGGAGGCCGAAGTCCGCCGCCAGATTGCCCGCGCCCGCGACTTCTGCGCGGTGCATAACTCCCGGCTTGTGGTGAACGACCACTGGCAGGCCGCTCTGGACCTGAACTGCGGCTTTGTTCACCTCGGCCAGCAGGACATGGACACCGCCGACCTCGCCGCGCTGCGCCGCAAGGGCGTGCGGCTGGGCCTTTCCACCCATGACGAAGCGGAGCTGGAGCGCGCACTTTCGGCCGGCCCCGATTACGTGGCACTGGGGCCGGTCTACCCGACGCGCCTGAAGCAGATGAAATGGGCGCCGCAGGGTCTGGAGCGGGTTAAGCGTTGGAAGCAAATGGCAGGCACGACACCTCTGGTCGCAATTGGCGGCCTCACGCCGGAGCGGCTGCCCGGGGTCTTTGCCGCGGGCGCCGACAGCGCCGCGGTGGTGACTGACATCCAGACTGCTGAGGACCCCGAGGCGCGCACGCGGCTCTGGGTCGAGGCCTGCCGGGCATGAGCCGCTACGCGCGTCAGACGGCGCTGCCCGAGGTCGGCCCTGAAGGCCAGGCCCGGCTCGCCCGTGCGCATGTGCTGGTCGTTGGCGCCGGGGGGCTCGGCTGCCCGGTGCTGCAATATCTGGCCGGTGCCGGGGTGGGCGAGATCACCGTAATGGACCCGGACTTGGTGGAGGAGAGCAATCTGCACCGCCAGCCGCTCTACGCCATGGCGGACATCGGCGCCTACAAGGCTGAGGCCGCCCGCCGCCGCCTGCTTGCCGCCAACCCGGGCGTGCGGCTGCACCCGCACGCCCGCGCGCTCGATGCCGCCAACGCGGGCCAGGCGGTGCGCCATGCCGATCTGGTGGTGGATGCGGCGGACAGTTTCGCGGTCTCCTACATCCTGTCAGACGAATGCCTGGCGCAGGGAAAACCGCTGATCTCGGCCTCGGTTTTGGGGCAAAGCGGTTATGCCGGGGGCTTCTGCGGCGGCGCGCCGTCCCTGCGGGCCGTGTTCCCGGATCTGCCCGCTCAGGCCGCGACCTGCGCCAGCGCCGGGGTGATGGGGCCTGCGGTGGGTACTATCGGCGCGCTGCAGGCCCAGATGGCCCTGCAGGTCCTGCTGGGGCAGACGCCCTCGCCACTCGGGCAAATGTTCACGTTGCGTCTTGCATCGCTGGAGTTAGGCAGTTTCCGTTTCGACCAAGCCAGCGAGCCCTCCAGCCCCCTGCCTTTCACCGCCGCCACGCTGCTTACTCCGGAGGATCTGGCGGTGGAGCTGCGCGATCCCTCCGAGGCCCCGAAACCCGCGGTGCCCGGCGCGCTGCGGCTGCCGCGGGAAGCGCTGTCCGCTGCCGCCCTGCCCCGCGACAAGCGCATCGTGCTCTGCTGCCAGTCAGGCCTGCGGGCTTGGAGGGCCGCGGCAGAGCTGCGCGCGGCGGGCTATGAGAACCTCGCCCTGCTCGCTGCCGGAACGGCCGCATGACAGCGATCCTGGCGGCGGGCGGCACCGATTCCAGCGGCGGTGCCGGGCTCACCCGCGATGCGGCGATGGCGGCGGCACTGGATGTTTCGCTGCGCCCGGTGGTGACCGCGGTGACGGCACAGACAGATTGCGCGGTGGAAGCGGTCTACCCGGCTGCCCCCGAGGAGGTGGCTGCCCAGGCCCTCGCCGCGCTTGCCACCGCGCCCGGGCCGCGGGCGGTGAAGACAGGCATGATCGGCTCGCCGGCGCTGGCCGCGGCGCTGGCAGCGGTTTTGCCACTTGAGATCCCGCTGGTCCTCGACCCGGTACTGAAGGCGAGTTCGGGGGGAGACCTGATGCCGGCGGACGGCTTTAACGGTCTGTTGCAGAGGGCCGCCCTGATCACCCCGAACCTGCCGGAGCTTGCGGAACTCTCCGGCCGCGGCGGCAGCATGGAGGCGCAGGTGGAGACGCTGCTGGCAGAGGGCGTGCAGGCGATTCTGGTCAAGGGCGGGCACGGTGCGGGGCGCGACAGCACCGACCATTTGTTCACGGCCAGCGGCGAAGAGCACGTCTTTGCCGCGCCGCGGCTGGCAGTGTCGCGGCGCGGTACGGGATGCAGCCTCGCCACCGCCATTGCCTGCCACCTGGCCAAAGGCGAAACTCTGGCAGAAGCCTGCCGCGCTGCCAAATCCGCGGTCCGCCGCTGGCTTGCGGGCTAAACCGCACCAGCGGGGCGGGCAGAAAGCCGTTACCGGCGATCGGCATTCGTGCTTTCAGCGCGCCAGCATGCGCCCCACCCCGCCCGTCAGAGCACGTTCAGGGTGGCCTTCACCCGGTCCATCACGACCGAAGTCTTGAAGCGGCTGATGTTGGATTCATCAAAGAAATAATCCTGCGTGAACGCCTCGTATTCCTTGATGTCCGCAACCGTCAGGATGAGCAGGAAATCCGCCTCCCCCGTGGTGTAGTAGCATTGCTGCACCGCTGGAGCCTGGCGCATGCGGCGCTTGAAGGCGTCGAGATGCGCACGGCTTTCGCGCTCCAGCACCACCTCCACGATCACTGTCATCTCCCGGCCCAGCTTGGCCGGATTCAGCACCGCGATCTCGCGCTCGATCACGCCACTCGCGCGCAGCTTCTGCAGCCGCTTCTGAACCGCCGCGGGCGACAGGCCGACATCCTGCCCGATGGTCTCGGCGGTGAGGCGGGCGTTCTCCTGCACTAGCTGCAGGATCTCCTGGTCCTTGGCATCCAAATTCCGTTCCTCCTCGCAAGCAAGCTGCCGGGCGATGAATTCCGTCGCGCAATGCCGGTATCCTACCATCCTGCCGCCGGGATGTCCGGTATTCTTGCAACAGGCCCGGCGCAAGCAGGCCGGCAGCAGGCGGGAGACGGCAAATGCGGCTGGAATATGAGACGGATGCAGGGCTGGGCGCTCGGGCGGCGCTCGGGCTCATCGTGCTGGCGGCGGACGAGACTCTGGAAGCGGAAAGCGCCCGGCTGACCCGGCTGCCGGGGGTTGCGCTCTATCACAGCCGCATCCCGATGGCGCCGGTCATCAGCCAGGAGACTCTGACCTGCATGGCAGCGGATCTGCCCGCGGCAGCAGGGCTGTTGCCAGGGCCGGCCGCGCGCGGTGTGATTGGCTATGGCTGCACCTCGGCGGCGGCGGTGATCGGGTCCGATAACGTCGCCCGCGCCATCCGCTCCACCTGCCCGGAGGCCCGCGTGACTGACCCGCTGGCGGCGCTCATCGCGGCCGGGCAGCACCTGGGAGTCCGGCGGCTCGGGTTTCTCAGCCCCTATGCGGCTGAAGTCTCGCAGCGGTTGCGGGAGCGGCTGGTGGAAGCCGGTTTCGAGATCGCGGCCTTCGGCTCCTTCGAGGCCGAGGACGACCGGGTGGTGGGCCGGATCACGCCGGAGGCCATCGCCGCGGGTGTCCTGCACGTCGCGGAGGCTGCCGCCTGCGACGCGCTTGTGATCTCCTGCACCAGCCTGCGCTGCCTGGACGTGATCCCGCAAATCGAGGCGCAAACCGGCCTGCCTGTTCTCACCAGCAACCAGGCGCTGGCCTGGCACATGCTGCGGCTGGCGGGCATTGAGGACCGGCGCCCGGATTTCGGCCGGCTGCTGGCCTGAGCGGGGCGGCCGGGCATCCGGGCAACCCGCCTTCCCTGACCTCAGAACCGCAGCGACAGGCAGGACATGCCGCCGTCCAGCTTGGCGCAGTCGGTGTTGTCGATCTCCACTACCTCATAGCCCTCGCGTCTCAGCATCTCTGCCGTGCGCGGGAAACCCGCCGCCATCAGCACCAGGTTGTTGAAACGGATCGCATTGGCCGCGGCCTCCTCGCCTTCAGGCACGTGCAGCACGCGGTAGCCTTCGAAACAGCCCGAGGCGTCGAGCCGCCGGGTCGCCAGGACCGTATCCACATCCATCAGCGAGCAGTCGGTCTTGAAGTGCAGGACGCCTTCGGGCGTGAACACCTCGCGCAGGGGCCGGCCCCATTCGGCGCAGATTTCCGCCAGTTCGGCCACCCCCGCCGCATCGGTGCGGGCGGAGCGGCCGACCAGCACCTCGCGGCCGGTGAACAGGATGTCGCCGCCCTCGATATGGCCGGGGCCGCGGATCTGGCGCACGTCGTCGAAGCAGGCCCGGATCGCGGGGGCCATTTCCGCCACCTCGCCCAGCCGCGAAGGCGCGCCGGGGCGCATCAGCACCGCGCCTTCGGGCAGGCAAAGCGCGGTGTCCTCGACAAAGACCGCATCGGGGAAGTCCGCCAGCGGCGGCAGTTCGATCACCTCGGCGCCGGTGCTTTTCAGCGCGGCGGCGTAGGTCTCATGCGCCTTCAGCATGGCAGTGAGGTCCGGGGTGCCGGTGTCCTCGGCGCGCAGACCGTCGACGATGGACGGCGCCGGGCGGCGAATGATGGCGCGGGTGAAGTCGATGGCGGGGTTGGTCATTTGGGATCAATCCTTTGCGGGCTGAAATTGCGGCGCGGTGATTTCCAGGATGCTGGGGCCGTCCAGCCGCGCGGCGGCGGCCAGCGCATCGGCAGCGGCCTCCGGTGCGGCATCGCACCGGCTGTAGGGAATGCCGAAGGAGGCGGCGGCGGCCTGGAAATCCGGCGGCGTCGGGTCGCAGCCGACCACGCTGACACCAGCGTTCTGCATCGAGGTGGCAATCTCGCGGTAGCCGCAGTTGTTCCAGATCACGAAGGTGACGGGCAGGTTTTCGTCCACCGCCGCCATCACCTCGGGCAGGGAGAACTGCGCGCCACCGTCACCTGCCAGGCAGACCACCCGCGCTGCGGGGTCGGCAATTGAAGCGCCGATTGCGGCCGGGATCGCATAGCCTAGCGCGCCATAGCCGGTGGCGGCATTGAACCAGCCGCCCGCGCGGTCGTGATCGTAATAGAGGTTACCCGCATAAACCGGCTGGGTGGAATCCCCCACCATCAGCGCGCCGGGCACCGCGTCGCGCATCGCTTCCAGTATGGCAACCAGCGTACGGTACTCCGGGCCGATCTCCGCAAGCGCCGCGCCGCGGGCCTGGGCGGCTCGGCCGGCGCCGCCGTGGCTCGCAGGATTCTGGGGCAGCAGGCCAAGAAGCGCCTCAATCACCGTCGCGGCTGCCGCTTCGATCGCGACCTCGGCTGGATGGCGGGAGAGCTGCGCGGGGCAGACATCGGCGCGGATCAGCGCGCCCAAGGCCGGCATCCGGCCGGTGTCGTACATGTCGTAGTCGGTGGGCCCGAGCTCGGTACCAAGCGCCAGAACCGCGTCGGCGCCCGCGATCAGGCCGCGGACGGCTTCAAGGCTCGGGCTTGCGGGCACGCCCAGCGGATGGCCGAACATCACGCCGCGGGCGTTCACCGTCTGCACCACCGGCGCGTCCAGCCGCTCGGCCAGCGCCCTGAGCGCCGCACCGTCGCGCCGGACGCCGCCGCCGGCGAGGATCACCGGCCGCTTGCACCGGGCAAGCCGCGCGGCGGCCTGTTCCAGCAGGGCCGGATCGGGACCGGCACGGGCGGGCCGGCTCTCTACCGGGGCCGCTTCATGCGGTTCTCCCGCCACATCCAGCGGTATCTGGATATGGGCCGGGCCTGGGCGGCCGTCCGCAAAGGAGGCAAAGACACGCTCCAGCGCAGGCAGGAGGTCATCAGGCGCCGCCACATGCTCAGACACCAGCGCCACGGTGGAAGCCAGCGCATGCTGGTCCGGCAGCTCGTGCAGATGACCGAACCCGCGGCCCAGGCTCGCCTGCCGGTTTGCACCGGAAACCACCAGCATAGGCACCGAATCAGCGCGCGCCTGCGCCATCGCCGTGAGCGTATTGGTGAGTCCCGGCCCGGTAATCACGAAAGCCACCCCCGGCTTGCCCGAAACCCGCGCATAGCCATCCGCCATGAAGCCCGCGCCCTGTTCATGGCGCGGCGTCACGTGGCGCAAGCCGGAGTGCGCGAGCCCGCGGTAGAGCTCCACCGTGTGTACGCCCGGGATCCCAAAAACGGTGTCCGCCCCGCGTTGCTTCAGCGCGGCCACCAGTGCTTCGCCGGTGCTCGTCATGCCGCCTTCCTTTTCAGTTCTTCTGCATGCGCCACGATGCGGTCGAGTGCCGCGGCGAATTTCCCGTCATCGATTGTCAGCGCCACCCGCACCCAGGTTGGCAGGCTTTCCCCGAAGGACGCGCCGGGCATCACCGCAACGCCGCCGTTTTCCAACAGATCCAGCGCGTAGGCCTCGCCGGTGAGGCCGGTGGATGCCACGTCGATCATCGCGAACATCCCCGCATCGGGGCGGTGCACGGTGAAGCCGGTGTCACGCTCAAGCCGATCCGCCAGTTGGCCTGCGCGGGCGGCAAAGCGCGCACTCATTCCCGCGGCAACGGGCGAGCCCTCGCGCACCGCCTGTTCGGTCATGTCCGCGATGAAGGGCTGATTGCCGAACAGCATGGTCTCCGAAACCGGCAGCAGCGCGTTGCAGAAGGCTTCGGACGCGATGCACCAGCCGCTGCGGAAGCCAGGCGCAGCGTGGGACTTGGAGATCGAGGAGACCGCGATCACCCGTTCCGCCAGGTCTGGATCGGCAAGCGGCGAGGTGAAGGCGGCGCCGTCGAAAATCAGCTGCTCGTAGACCTCGTCCGAAATGATCCAGAGATCATGCTCCCGCGCGAGCGCGCCGATTTCGGCCACATCCTCCGGCGTAAGGATCGCTCCGGTGGGATTGTGGGGCGTGGTGAGCAGGATGGCGCGGGTTTGCGGCGTGATGCGGGCGGCGAGATCCCCGGCCTGCATGCGGAAGCCCGCCTCTGGGCGGAGCGGCACCGGCACCATTTCGGCACCGGAGGCCCGCACCACGCCCTCGTAGGTGGCATACATCGGATCGCCGACCAGCACCTCGTCCCCTGGCCCGGCGACGCCTGCCATCACCGCGTAGAGTGCAGTCTGCGTGCCGGGGAAACAGAGCACGTTGCCGGGAGTGAAGGCGCGGCCGCGGCTGCAGGTGTAGTACTCTGCAAGCGCTTCGCGCAGGCCGAGCTCGCCGCGGCCGTCAGAATAGCCGGTGCGCCCGGCCTGCATCGCCTGCATGGCGGCCTGCATCAGTTCGGGCGGGGTCGCCACATCCGGCTCGCCAATTGTCATCTCGATCACATCGGCGCCCGCGGCAGCCATCGCGCGTGCCTTCAGATGCACTTCCCACTTGTCGCCGCCCAGCCCCGCCAGGCGTTCGGTTATCGCAGTCGTTCTCATGGCCGTTCCGCCCTCTGTTGCAAGTCGAGTCCAATAATTGCGCCGATCGAATCGAGTCCGATGCCCGGCAGCTCGCCCGGCTCGAACGCCTCTGGCAAAGCGCCCCCCTCGAGCCACAGCCCGTCGATCACCGCGTTGCAGGCGATGGCAAGCCGATGCGCTTGCGCTGGCGGGGGCGGACGGCCGGCCTCTTCCAGCGCCGCGCTGACCAGCGCGCCGAGGCGGCCGCGGAAATCGGCATAGGTGCGGGCGTGTGTCGCCCGCATCTGCGGATCATGCTGCACCTTGTTGAGGAAGCTGGCCCAGAGCGCGATCGAGCGCGGATCCACCACCGGCGCCGTCAGGGAGGCCACCACAAAGGCCGCCAGCCGGTCCCGGGCCGAACGCTCGCCTCCGGCGGCGGCCGGCGCTGCGGTGAGATCGGTCATGAAGGTCATGTGATGCTCGTATGCGGCGGCGATCAGCTCCTCCTTGGAGGAAAAGTAATGCCTGATCAGCCCTTGCGTGACCTCCGCCCGCTCCGCAATGGCGCGCACGGTCGCGCCCCGCACACCCTTTTCCGCCACCAGCGCCAATGCCGCCTCGATCAGAGCGAGCTTGCGCTGCTCCGGCGTCTCGCGCCTGAATTTGCGGCGGTCTTCGCTCACGGGCTGGTCCTTTCGCGGGCCGGAGAAATTATACACTTGCATAATTACTGGAGGCAGGCCTTACTACAAGCCGAAAAGTGAGGAAGCCGGAAGATGCCCATCGCCGCCAGAGCCGCGCCGCCGTCAGAGCCCATCGAAGACCCAGCTTCCCGGGAAGAGGCGATCCGGGTGGAAGGGCTTCACAAATCTTTCGGCACGCTGGAGGTTCTGAAGGGCGTCTCGCTCGCCGCGCGCAAGGGCGACGTGGTGGCGGTGATCGGCGGCAGCGGCTCGGGCAAGTCGACGATGCTGCGCTGCATCAACTTTCTGGAAACACCCAGCGCGGGCCGTATCGTGATCGGCGGCGAGGAGGTGGCGATGCGGGCCGACGGGACGCCCGCCAACCGGCGCCAGATCGAGCGCATCCGCACCCGGCTCGCGATGGTGTTCCAGCAGTTCAACTTGTGGACTCACCGCACGCTTCTGGAAAACGTGATCGAAGTGCCGGTGCATGTGCTGAAGGTGCCGCGCGCCGAGGCCATCGAACGCGCCCGCGCCCTGCTCGCCCGCGTCGGACTGGAAGGCCGGGAGGAGAGTTTCCCGGCCTATCTCTCGGGCGGCCAGCAGCAGCGCGCGGCGATTGCGCGGGCGCTGGCGGTGGACCCTTCGGCGATGCTGTTCGACGAGCCGACCTCGGCGCTGGATCCCGAGCTGGTCGGCGAGGTGCTGCAGGTGATCCGCGGGCTCGCCGCCGAAGGGCGCACAATGCTGCTGGTCACGCATGAGATGAAATTTGCCTGCGAAGTCGCCGACCACGTGGTGTTCCTGCACCAGGGCCGGATCGAGGAACAGGGCGCGCCCGAGGACGTCTTTGGCAACCCGAAGTCAGCGCGGCTGCAGAAGTTCCTGGCCTCGATGCACTGACGCTGTGCCCGGCGCGCACACGACAAAAGACCGATAACAACCAAGACCATAAAACAGGGAGAGAATACCATGAAACTCAAGGCACTTCTGGGCGCGGCCACCGCCGCAGCAGCCCTTACCGCGGGCGCCGCCGCCGCCGAACAGGTCAAGATCGGCATCGCCGCGGAACCCTACCCGCCCTTCGCCTCGCCCGATTCCGCAGGCAACTGGACCGGCTGGGAGATCGAGGTGATCGGCGCGGTCTGCAAGGCCGCCGAGCTCGATTGTGTGATTACGCCGGTCGCCTGGGACGGCATTATTCCCTCGCTGACGGGCAAGCAGATCGACGCCATCATGGCCTCCATGTCGATTACCGAGGAGCGCATGAAGACCATCGATTTCAGCGATCCCTATTACAACACGCCTGCGGTGATCGTGGCGGACAAGTCTCTGGATATAGAGCCCACCCCGGCGTCGCTTGCCGGGAAGGTCGTCGGCATCCAGGCCGCCACCATCCACCAGGCTTATGCCCAGCAGTACTTCAAGGACGCCGAGCTGCGCGTCTACCAGACCCAGGACGAGGCCAACCAGGACCTGTTTGCCGGCCGCATCGACGCAACCCAGGCCGACAGCATCGCGATGGCGGATTTCGTCGCATCGGATGCGGGCGGCTGCTGCGAAATCAAGGGCGCCGTCGCGGACGATCCGGCGATTCTGGGCCGCGGCGTCGGCGCGGGCGTGCGGAAGGGCGACGATGCCCTGCGCGAGGCGCTGAACAAGGGCATCGCCCAAATCCTCGCCGATGGCACCCATGAGGCGATCACCGCCAAGTATTTCACCACCAGCATCTACTAAGGCGCTGTTGTGAATACCGTCCTCGACATGCTCGGCCTGGCCCGCAGTGCAGAACTTCTGTCGCTCTCGCCGCCCGGCTGGGGGGCCAACCTGCTGCGCGGGCTGGCCAACTCCCTGCAAATCGCCTTTGGCGCCTTCGGGGTGGGCTTGGTGATCGGGCTGTTGGGGGCCTATGGCAAGCTTTATGGCGGGAAGGTCACGCGCGACCTTCTCGCCATTTACACCACGGTGATCCGGGCGGTACCGGAACTGGTGCTGATCCTGATCCTCTATTACGTGGGCAGTGACCTCATCAATAAACTGTCCGCCGCGATGGGCGGCGGCCGGGTGGAGATCAGCGGCGTCGCCGCGGGGATCTGGGTCCTGGGTGTCGTGCAGGGCGCCTATGCCACCGAAGTGCTGCGCGGGGCGATCCAGGCGGTGCCTGCGGGCCAGATCGAGGCGGCGCGGGCCTATGGTATGCCCGGTCTGATGATCATGCGCCGGGTCACCATCCCGGCGATGATGGCCTTTGCCACGCCGGGGCTTGCGAACCTCTGGCTGATCGCCACCAAGGACACCGCGCTCCTAGCCATCGTGGGCTTTTCCGAACTGACGCTGGAGACCCGCCAGGCAGCCAGCAGCACGCGGGCGTACTTCACCTTCTTCCTTGCCGCGGGCGCGCTGTATCTCCTGGTGACGCTCTGCTCCGGCGCGGTATTTGCGCGGATCGAGAAATGGGCACGCCGCGGCCAGCCCTCATTGAAGGAGGCGCGCGGATGAACGGGGTTCGGGAGTTCCTTCAGCCGCACCGGATCGTGCTGCTGGCGCTGTTTGCGCTGCTCGTCATCTGGTGCGCTCTCTCCCTGCGCTGGGACTGGATACCGGATTATGCGCCGCTGATCCTGGAAGGCATGTGGCGCACGGTCTGGATCCTGGCGGTGACCACGGTGCTCGGCTTCCTGCTCGCGGTGCCGCTGGGCCTCGCGCAGGCGGTTGGGCCCTGGTACCTGGCCGCTCCGGCCCGCGCCTTTTGCACCGTAATCCGGGGCACGCCGCTGCTTCTGCAGATCTGGCTGTTGTATTATGGGCTGGGCTCGCTGTTCCCGCAGTTCCCATGGATCCGCTCGTCTGAGCTCTGGCCCTACCTGCGGCAGGCCTGGCCCTATGCTGTGCTGGCGCTGACCCTCTCCTACGCGGGCTATGAGGGCGAGGTAATGCGGGGGGCGTTTTCCGGCGTCGCGAAGGGGCAGCTGGAGGCGGCGAAATCCTTCGGCATGCCGCGCTTCACCATGTTCCGCCGGATCTGGCTGCCGCAGGCGGTGCGCAACGTGCTGCCGACACTCGGCGGCGAGACCATCCTGCAGCTCAAGGCCACCCCCCTGGTCGCCACCATAACGGTAATCGAGATCTATGCGGTCTCTTCCCGGGTGCGGGCCGATACCTTCGTGGTCTATGAGCCGCTGTTGCTGCTGGCAGCCTTCTACATGGCGGTTGCCGGGCTGATCTCATTGGCCTTCCGGCGGCTGGAGCAGCAGGTGCCTGCCCGCTAGCGCGGGGGATGCGACGTGTATTTCATCGCATGGCTCACGGTGAACCCATGCAGCATGGTCGACAGCAGTATGGTAAGCCCGATCAGCGCCCAGATCTGTGCCTCGTTCACGAACTCCATGTGTAGCCCCGCGTAGCAGAGGTAGTAGATCGAGCCGATCCCGCGGACCCCGTAGACCGAGACCACCAGCCGGTCGTTGCGTTCCAGCCGGCTGCCTGCGAGCGACAGCCAGCCCGCCAAGGGGCGAACAAGGACGATCATCAGCACTGCAAACAGCACCAATCCAGGCGTGAGCTCGCTGAACAAGACCGGCAGCACGCAGCCCAGGCCGACCAGCAGAATTGCCGTCAGCGCATGTTCGATGGTGGTGCAGAAATCGTGCAGGCGGCGGTGAAACCGGTGGTCGCTTTCCACCCGCCGCAGTGTCAGCCCCATCGTGGCAACCGAAATGAAGCCATAGCCCTCGGCGAGCTCGGTGGTGCCGTAACATAGAAGCACCCCGGCGAGAGCCACCACGCCGGAGCCAGTGTTGGCAAGGACAGAATGGCTGGGGATCACGAAGAGGATCTGAGCCAGCACCCAGCCGCCCCCAATGCCCATCAGGGCCCCGACACCGATCCGGTAGGCCACATCCACGAGGAGCCATTCGCCGATCCAGCCCGCCGGGTTCAGCCCCTCGGCGGCAACCAGAAGACCAAGGTAGACAAAGGGAAAGGCGAGCCCGTCATTCAGCGCGGCTTCGGTGGTGAGAGTAAAGCGCACGGTTTCCTCGTCGCCCTCGTGCGGCGGGCCGACCTGCACGTCGCCGGCAAGCACCGGGTCGGTCGGGGACAGTACCGCGCCGACCAGGAGCGCGCCCGCGACTGTCATGCCCGCAAGGCCGAGCCCAAGGAGCGCTGCGGCCAATATGGTAAGCGGCATGCCAACCAGCAGAAGCCGGAGCGTCCGGCCCCATTTCTTCCAAGGACGCAGATCATCGAGCCTCAGGCCGGAGGCAAAGAGCGCTACCAACACGGTCAGCTCGCTCACCACCTCCCAGGGTTTCGGGGTGGCGCGCGGGTCGGGCAGCGCCGGGAATTGCGGCACCAGTAGATAAAGCGCCATACCTAGAAGGATCAGAAGCGGCGCCGCCACCGGCTCACGCGTTGAGAAAAACCGCGGCACCCAGTGGGCGAGTATGATCACCGCCCCCACGCCAGCCATCAGGATGTGATAGGGAGAGAATTCGAAGAGGGAATGCGCGTCCATCAATCCTCCGCAATGGGAAATTCCGGCTAGTCCCCGCCGAGCCTAACAAGCCGGGCCGCGCTTGTCCCCCGCCGCCTGCCGAGGCCCTGGCTGCACTCAGCGCCGCCAACCCTGCTGAACCCAGCCTCGCCAAGCTTGCTGAATCAGAAAACGGGCGGACCGATGCGGCCGCCCGTCTGCCTGAATCCGCTGCGCTCAGAGCGTACGGATGAAATCATCCACCTCGCGGCGCGCCTCTTCCTTGCTGCGGCCGTATTTTTGCTGAATCTTGCCTTCCAGCGCCTCGCGGTCACCGGCAACCTGGTCGACCTCATCTTCGGTCAGCTCGCCCCATTTGGAGCGCACGTTGCCTTTCATTTCTTTCCATTTGCCTTGGACTTCGTCCCAGTTCATGGCTGTCTCCTTTTGCCCGCAGCCGGCTGCACCGGCCGTTGTTCGCATTGAATTAACGATCTTCCTGGGCGAGAGTTCCGCAGGTTTCACAATTTGTCTGGTGCCTGTGGGGCGTCCCGGCGGGAGGCAGTACAGTGGTGCTGGAGGGAGGGACGATGATCTTTGCTCTGGCCGGACTTGCCGTACTTCTATTTGCAGCGGCGGACTTCCTTCTGACCACCACTGGTATCACCGACCGCAAGCTGCCATCCCGCTGGGTGGCGGCGGTGGTCTGGAAGGGGCTTGCCAGGATCCTGCCATCGGCGGGCTGGAGCCGCACCGCGATCGGGCCGCTAGTTATGACTTCGATCGCAGTGTTCTGGATTGTCATGGTCGCACTTGGCTGGCTGCTGGTGTTTCAGGCTGCGACGGAGGCGGTGGTTCTCACCGAGGGCAAGCAGCCCGCCGGCCCGGCGCTGGACCTTGCTTATGTGGGCAAGGCGCTTTCAACACTGGGCGGCGGCATAGTGCAGCCCGGCGGGCCGCTGTGGGCGCTGATCTCGGTGGTGGTGGGTGTAAACGGCATGGTAGTGCTGACGCTGTCGGTAAGCTTTGTCTTGAACACCACCCAGTCGGTGACTCTGGGCCGGGCTTTCCTGGCCGCGGCGGAGGCGCAGGCCGAGCTGGGCCAGGACCGCAGCGGTATGCTGGACACTCTGGCGAAGCTGACCGCAAACCTGCACAGCCAGCCGCATGCGCTCTATTTTTCCACTGCCGACGCGCAGCGCCGCCTGCCCGAGGGCCTGCTGCGCTTTGCCCGCGCCTGGCATGCCGAGAAGGGCAACCTCACCGGGCTGCGGGTGATTCTGAGCGGGCTTCCGAATTTCGATGCTGGGGACTGCAGATCGGATGACGATTACCTGGATGCTCTGGCGGTCTGGTCCCAGGGCTACATCTGGAAAGAAAAAGGCGCGCGCCGCGGGATGGGCTAGGCGGTGCTGCCGGCCCCGGACAGCATCTGCGCGGCCAGGCGCAGGTCGGCCTCGAAAAGCGCCTCTGCAGCTTGCCGTTCCCCGGCGGACTGCTGGCGCAGCAGAAAAGCCGGGTGGAAAGTGATCAGAACCGGCAGGCCGGCGGCAGTATGCTCCACCGTGCCGCGCCGGGATCTTAGGCTGCTGCCCTCGCCAAGAAGCGCACCCGCCGCGGTGGCGCCCAGCGCCAGCACCAGCCGGGGCCGCACCTGAGCGAGCTCGGCGTCCAGCCACCATTTACAATGCGCCACCTCGCCTGCATTCGGACGCTCGTGCAGACGCCGCTTGCCGCGCGGCTTGAATTTGAAGTGCTTGACCGCATTAGTGACATAAGCGGCCTTGCGGTCGAGCCCGGCGCGCGCCGCCACCTGGTCCAGCAGTTGCCCGGCGGGCCCAGTGAACGGCAGGCCCGAAAGATCCTCCTGATCGCCCGGCTGCTCGCCCACAATCATCAGCGCGGCATTCTCCGGCCCCTGCCCCGGCACCGCCTGAGTCGCGTCGCGGTAGAGCGGGCAGCGGATGCAGCCACGGATGGCCTGGGCCAGCTCTCCACCGGTGCCCTGCCACGCGGGTTGCTCCGGCGGCAGCTGCGCCTGGATGCGGGCGGCACGCGCAGGCACCGGCACCGGCGCGGCGGCCGCCATCGCCCGCACCCGTTCGCTGGCGGACGCGGCAAGCTCCGGGATCGCCGCGGCCTCTGGCATGTTCTTCCAGTATTTCTTCGGCATTTCCGACTGCATCGCCCGGAGGTTCAGCCGCGCCGGGTTGAAGGTGCTGCGGAAGTAAGTGAGCCACAGCGCTTCGCTCGCGTCCTCCGGCAAGCCGGGCCGGGGCTGGCCCGGCTCGAAGCGCAGCGTGCCGCCCTCGAAAATGGCGCTCACGTCCGGCGAGAGGATACGCCAGTCCATGTCGCCGAAGCGGCGGGCAAAGAAGGCGGCGGTGGGCTCCACCGTGTGGTGCTCCGGCTCGAACCAGGCGGCAAAGGCGCGGCGCGGGGCCTCAGGGCTGCCCACCTCGCGGAAGCGCACGAAGGCCTTCATCTTGTGCTGGCAGCGGTGAACACCCTTCTCCATCCGCCGCAGCAGGGCGAGACCGGGATCGCCGCGGTCGCTCATCAGCCAAGGCGCCTCCCGCAGGCGCCAGAGGAAAGCATAAAGCCGCGCAAACCGCTCCGGATCGCTATGCCAGACCACGCTGTTCGCCAGCGCCAGAAAGCTGCGCGGCACACTTGCCACGCCCTCCCCCGCCGGTGCTGCGGCAGGAGCGGCGCCTGCGAAAAGGTCCCCCGCCGCGGGTGGGCCGGACGCATCCCCCTCCTCCGCCGCGCTGCGCCAGAGGATGCCGGAGGGCGGAACGCCCGCCGCCAGGAACCCGCGCGCCGCAGCGCGCCACGCCTCTGCAGTGCCGATCCTGGGCAGAACGGCGCGCTGCATCATAACAGGCTCAGCTGTTCCGGCGGCGGGGCAAACCGCGCGCGCAGGTCCGCGCTGTCAGTGAGCCCGCCCGGGGTCCAGCCGCCCGCGGTGATGAAGGCGCGGGCCTTCTTCATCGAAGCGCCCATTCGGGCGATATCCTCATACCGCAGGCTGCGGTGGCGGCGGGTGGCGAGGATGCGGTCCACCGTCTTCACGCCGAACCCCGGCACTCGCAGGAGCATCTCCTTGCTGGCACGGTTCACATCCAGCGGAAACAGCGCCCGGTTCGCCAGCGCCCAGGCCAGCTTGGGGTCGAGGTGCAGGTCCAGGTTGCCGCCCGGCGCGGCGGAAGTGATCTCCTCCAGCCCGAAACCGTAGAAGCGCAAGAGCCAGTCGGCCTGGTAAAGCCGGTGCTCGCGCACCAGCGGCGGGCGCACCAGCGGCAGCCGGGCCGAGCTGCCGGGGATCGGCGAGAAGGCGGAGTAGTAGACCCGCTTCAGCTTGTAGCTGGAATAAAGCCGCACCGATTGCCCCAGGATCGCCGCATCATTAGAGCCATCTGCACCGATGATCATCTGCGTCGACTGTCCGGCGGGCGCAAAGCGCGGCGGCCGCTTGCCGCGGTGGCTGGTCTCCTTCGCGCCTTCGCGGCGCAGACGCACCTCACCCATCGCCTTGCGGATCTGCGCCGGGTTCTTCTCCGGCGCGTGGCGGCGCACGGCATCATCGGTGGGCAGCTCCACGTTGATCGACAGCCGGTCTGCCAGGCGGCCCGCCTCGGCGATCAGCTCAGGCGCGGCATCGGGGATGGTCTTCAGGTGGATGTAGCCGCGGAAGTTCTCCTCCTCCCGCAGTTTGCGGGCGATGCGCACCATGTCCCCCATCGTATCGTCAGGCGAGCGGATGATGCCGGAGGAAAGAAACAGCCCCTCGATATAATTGCGGCGGTAAAACTCGATGGTGAGCTTCACCACCTCGTCGACGCTGAACCGCGCCCGGGTCACGTCCGAGGACACCCGGTTGATGCAGTAGGAGCAGTCGTAGATACAGAAGTTCGTCATCAGGATCTTCAAAAGGCTGATGCAGCGCCCGTCGGGCGCATAGGCGTGGCAGATGCCCGCGCCGCCGCTTGAGCCAAGCCCGCCGCTTCGGCTGTCGCGTTTTTCGGTGCCCGAGGATGCACAGGAGGCGTCGTATTTTGCCGCATCCGCCAGAATCTCGAGCTTCTGTTGTAAGGTTTGACGTGCCATGCTGTTCTCTATATGTTCTCATTTAGGCAAAGGCAATTGCCCTGTGCGTCATCCGGCCGGAACCTGCGCACGGCTTCGGCGTTAGTCCAGGACAGGGCGGCCGCACAGCGGGGCAAAGGCCGCACGTCCGGGAAGGAGTGCAATTTGGCCCAGTCAGGCCCAGCAAACGCGGAAAGGGCGGATCCCGCAGCGCTGCTGCACCCCCGGCCTGCCGGACTGTATTGTCCCCCCGGCGATTTTTACATCGATCCGATGAATCCGGTGCCGCGCGCGATGATCACCCACGGCCACGCCGATCACGCCCGTGCAGGCCACGGCACCGTCTGGGCCAGCCGCCAAACGCTCGACATCATGGCAATCCGTTATGGCGAGGCCTTTTGCGAGACAGCCATCCCGGTTGACGGCCCCGTGCAGGTGAACGGCGTCACCGCCACTTTCACCCCTGCGGGGCATGTGCTCGGTTCCTGTCAGATCACAGTGAGCGACGGAGCGACGCGGATCACCGTCTCCGGCGATTATGCCCGCGACAAGAATCCCTCCTGCGCGCCTTACGAGCCCGCCCCTTGCGATGTTTTCGTAACGGAAGCGACCTTCGGCCTGCCGGTCTTCGACCACCCTGACCCAATGGCAGAAATTGCAAAACTCCTCACGTCTGTCACAGCCCAGCCGGAACGCTGCCACCTCGTCGGGGCCTATGCGCTTGGAAAGGCGCAGCGGGTGATCGCGCTCCTGCGCGCGGCTGGCTGGGACAAGCCCGTCTATCTGCATGGCGCGCTGCAACGGTTGTGCGACTACTATATCTCGCAGGGGATCGAACTGGGGGAGCTGCGCCCCGCCACTGCGGAGACCGGCAAGGACGCCTTCAAAGGGCAAATCATCCTCGGGCCGCCATCCGCCTTTGCCGCCGCCTGGGCGCAGCGCTTCCCGGATCCGGTGGTGTGCTTCGCAAGCGGCTGGATGCAGGTGCGCGCCCGGGCCCGCCAGCGCGGAGTGGAGTTGCCCCTGGTGTTGAGCGATCATGCCGACTGGACCGGCCTCACCCGCACTATCAAGGAGCTCGCCCCGCGGGAGGTCTGGGTCACCCACGGGCGGGAGGACGCGCTGGTGCGCTGGTGCGCGCTGAACCAGATTGCCGCGCGGCCGCTGCGGCTGGTCGGTTACGAAGACGAGGCCGAGTAATGCAGGAATTCGCCCGCCTTCTTGAGCAGCTTGCTTTCACCCCGTCGCGCAACGGCAAGATCGCGCATCTGAAAACCGCCTTCTCCTCGATGGGCGACCCGGCGCGCGGCTACGCTCTGGCGGCTTTCACTGGGGATTTGAACCTTCGGCAAGTGACGCCCTCCTTGCTCCGCACGCTGGTTGCGGAGCGCACCGATCCCGAGCTTTTCCGGCTGTCTTATGAATTTGTCGGTGATCTGGCGGAGACCGTTGCGCTGATCTGGCCGCAGCAGGCAGAAGCCGTGCCACTGACCCTCCCGGACGCGGTGGCTGAACTGTCCGCCACGCCAAAGGCCGCCTTGCCGGCGCTGATCGAACGGCGGCTCGGGGCGCTGCTGCCCTCCGAGCGTTACGCCTATCTGAAACTGGCCACCGGCGGCCTGCGCGTCGGCGTCTCGGGGCGGCTGGCACGGACGGCGCTTGCCGAATACGGCAGCGTCGCGGTGGAGGAGATCGAGGAACTGTGGCACGCCCTCACCCCGCCCTACCGGCCGCTGTTCGCCTGGCTCGACGGCGGCGAAAAACCCGTAAGCCTCGCGGCGGCGCCATTCCGGCCGGTGATGCTCTCCACCCCCATCACTGAAAAGGATCTGGAGACGCTTGAGCCTGCCGAGTTCATCTCGGAATGGAAGTGGGACGGCATCCGGGTCCAGGCCAGCAACGACGGCGGCGTGCGGCGGATCTATACCCGCACGGGCGAAGATATCTCGGCCGCCTTCCCCGACCTTGCGGAGGCGCTGGATTTCTCCGGCACGCTGGACGGCGAACTGTTGGTGAGGCGGGGCAGCGAGGTCGCGGCCTTTGGCGACTTGCAGAAACGGCTGGGCCGAAAGCGGGTGGGCAAGTCGCTACTGGAAAGCCATCCCGCCGCGCTTCGGGCCTATGACCTCCTGGTCTGGAACGGCGAGGATCTGCGGGGCAAGCCGCTGGAGGCGCGGCTGCGGGCGCTTAACGCCTGCGTGGCGGAGCTCGCTTCCCCCCGCATCGACATCTCGCCGCCATTGGCGTTTGCCACCTGGCAGGAACTCGCGGCCCTGCGCGCCGCGCCGCCCGAGACGGTGATCGAGGGCGTGATGCTCAAGCGCCGCGACAGCGCCTACCTTGCGGGGCGCAAGCGCGGCTACTGGTATAAGTGGAAGCGGGACCCGATGCTGGTCGATGCGGTGATGCTTTATGCCCAGCGCGGCCACGGCAAGCGCTCGGGTTATTACTCGGATTTCACCTTCGGGGTCTGGGACGGCGAGGCGCTGGTGCCAGTGGGCAAGGCCTATTTCGGCTTTACCGATGCCGAGCTGAAAGCGCTCGACCGCTTCGTCCGCAACAACACCACCGACCGATTCGGGCCGGTGCGGGCCGTGAAACCGGAATTGGTGCTGGAAGTGGCCTTCGAGGGGCTGAACCGCTCTTCCCGCCACAAGAGCGGCGTCGCCATGCGGTTTCCCCGCATCAACCGCATACGCAGCGATAAACCAGCATCAGAAGCCGGGACATTGGCGGAACTGAAAGAATTGCTTTAGGAAATCGTGCCTAGGCTACGTCCCTGGAGGCAGACGGCGCGGCAGCGCGGAAAGCGGTCCTACAGAGGAGCAGGAATGACCCGTAAGATCCTGGCCTATGGCGTATTTTTTCTGGCGCTGGCCTTTGCGCTTGCGCCCTACTTCACCGGCGGTTTCGCCGGATATTCCGCCGAACAGCTGCCCTACCCGCAGCCCAACCCGCCAATGCAGCCGGCGGGCTGGGCCTTCTCGATCTGGGGGCTGATTTACCTGTGGCTGCTGGCCGGCGCGGGCTATGGGGCGTGGAAAGCGCCACGCAGCGGCAATTGGCACCGGATGCGTCAACCCCTCGCCTTGAGCCTGGCGCTCGGGATATTCTGGCTGCCGGCCGCCAATAGCGCGCCGGTAGCAGCGACGGTGATGATCCTGCTGATGACGGCGGGCGCGATTGCCGCAGTGCTGCGCGCCAACATCCACAACAGGATCTGGAAACGCGGGCCTGTGGGGCTTTACGCAGGCTGGCTGACAGCAGCCTCGGGCGTATCCCTCAGCATCGTTCTGCCCGGTTTCGGCCTCATGGGAGCGGAAGCTGCCGCCATCCTCTGTCTCGCCCTGGTGCTGGCGGTGACGGTGATCGTGCAGACGCTGCGGCCCGTTGCCTGGACCTATACCGCGGCGGTCTGCTGGGCGCTGTTTGCGCTCCTGGTGGGCCACGCAGCCGATGGCCACAGCCAGCCTGTCAAGGTTTTGGCGGCGCTTGGCCTCTTACTGCTTACGGCGCGCGCAATAATCGGAGTGGTGCGGCACGCCCGGCAAGCCCCGGCCTGAAGCTGGCTGTGCGTTTCGGGCTGGCCGGCCCGCTCGATCTGCCCCCCGGCACCGCAGAAAGCGGGCAAGCCCGCACCCGCCCGGCCGCGCTCACAGCCCGTCGGGCAACGGGCTGCTGCCGTCAGTCGCGCGTAAAGGCAGCCCATAGTCCCGGGAACCGGCAGCATGCCGCTTGGACCGCCCTTCGGTGCGGCGATTCCCGCTGATAGCCCTCCTCTGCGCACACATTCTTTGGAACTCTCCCGGTCTTGCGAAGTTGTCCCCCGGCAACGGCGCAAAACCTGCCGTCCTGAGAAGTCAAAAGGAGAAAACCAATGCAGAAGCAGTTCCTTACCCTCGCCGCCTCCGCTCTGGCCCTTGTTGCGGGCCCGGGTCTGGCTGCCACCTCCGCCATGGCCGTGACCGACCTGAACCTGCGCGCAGGCCCCGGTCCCCAGCATGAAGTGATCGGCGTGATCACAAAGGACGCCAGCGCCGACATCGAAGGCTGCCTGGAAGACAGCAAATGGTGCAAGGTGACCTATGACGGCACCACCGGCTGGGCCTACGGCGAGTACCTCGGCGGCGCAGACGCAGAAGCTGAAACCCAGACTTTCGTGCCCGTGGTCTCGAGCCAGTCCACCATCGAGACCGGCACCGTGACCTACGAGAATGAAGACCACGCAGGCGCCGTGGCCGGCAGCGGCACCGTCGGCGCAGTCGCAGGCGCGCTGATCGGCGGCCCGGTTGGCGCTGCAGCAGGCGCTATCATCGGCGGCACCGCAGGTGCGCTGGCCGAACCGGCCGAGGAGGTGGTGAGCTACGTGCGCACCAACAAAGTCGAGCCAGTCTACCTGGAAGGTGAAGTGGTAACCGGCGTGCAGCTGCCGGAAACCGTGGAACTGAAGGAAATCCCGGACTCCGAGTACCGCTACGTCTACGTGAACAACGTTCCCGTACTGGTCGAAGCGGAGAACCGCACCGTGGTTCACATCGTCCGCTAACGCAGCAGACAACCGAAGGGCAGCGCCAGTGCGCTGCCCTTTTTCGTGACGCCGCCCTGCCCTTGCGCGGGGCGTCAGTGCTTCAGGCGGAAGCGCTGTATCTTGCCGGTTTCGGTCTTCGGCAACGCCTCGGTGAAGACCACCGACCGCGGATACTTGTAGGGCGCGATCGTCGCCTTCACGTGATCCTGCAGCAGCTTGACCAGCGCATCCGAGGCTGTGTGGCCTTCCGCCAGCACCACATGCGCCTCGACGATCTCGCCCCGCGCGTCATCCGGCGCGCCGATCACCGCGCATTCGGCCACCGCCTCATGCGCCAGCAGCGCCGCCTCCACCTCCGGCCCCGCGATGTTGTAGCCGGCCGAAACGATCATGTCGTCGTTGCGCGCGGCAAAGTGCAGGTAGCCGTCGGTATCCATCACGAAACTGTCGCCGGTGACGTTCCAGCCGTCCCGCACGTACTCCGCCTGCCGGTCATCAGCGAGGTAACGGCAGCCGGTCGGCCCCTTCACGGCAAGCCGCCCCACCTCGCCGCGCGGCGCCTCGTTGCCGTCCGCATCCAGCACTCTGACCTGGTAGCCGGCCACGGGCTTGCCGGTGCAGGCCGGGCGGTGATCGTCGAAGCGGTTGGTGATGAAGATATGCAGCATCTCGGTGGCGCCGATCCCGTCCAGCATCGGCTTGCCGGTCTTGGCGATCCAGTCCTCGTAAACCGGCGCGGGCAGCGTCTCCCCGGCGGACACGGCGGCCCGCAGCGAGGATAGGTCCGCCCCCTCCTCCATCGCCCTGAGCATCACCCGGTAGGCGGTGGGCGCGGTGAAGCAGACGGTGGCGCGGTAGGTCTCGATGATCTCGATCAGGTTCGGGGGGGAGGCATTCTCCAGGAGCGTCGCGGCCGCCCCGAAGCGCAGCGGGAAGATTGCGAGCCCCCCGAGCCCGAAGGTAAAGGCCAGCGGCGGCGAGCCGACAAAAACATCCTCCGGCTGCACGTCCAGGACCTCACGGGCGTAGCCGTCGGCGATGATCAGCAAGTCGCGGTGGAAATGCATCGTTGCCTTGGGCGATCCGGTGGTGCCCGAGGTGAAGCCCAGAAGCGCCACGTCGTCCCGGCCCGTTGGCACCGCCTCGTAGGTCACCGGCTTCTGCAGCGCCAGCCGGTCCAGTTCGGCGTCGTGGTTGGAGGTGCCGTCAAAGCCCACCACCGTCTTCAGGAACTTCGAGGTCTTGGCGCAGGCAACCAGCTCGTCCTTCAGCCGGGTGTCGCAGAGGGCATGGCTGATCTCGGCCTTGTCGACAATCTTGGACAGCTCTCCGGCACGCAGCATCGGCATGGTATTGACCACCACCGCCCCCGCCTTGGTCGCGGCCAGCCAGCAGGCCACCATTGCCGGGTTGTTGGCGGAGCGGATCAGCACCCGGTTGCCGGGCTTCACGCCCAGATCCTCGGTCAGCGCGCGCGCCAGCCGGTTGGTCCAGTCGCTCAGTTCCTTGTAAGTGCGGCGGCGGCCGTTGCCGATCAGCGCGGTATGGTCGCCAAAGCCCTTGGCAACCATCGCGTCGGTCAGCTCCACAGCGGCGTTGAGCCGCTCGGGGTAGTCGAAACCGTCGAGCAGGAACTCGGGCCATTGCTCCGCAGGCGGCAGGTTGTCGCGCGTGAAAGTATCCTCGTGGGCAGACGGTCCCAGCATCTCATTGCCCTCCCTGGAAAGCGCCCAGCGTCTGCCGGGCAATCACCACGCGCTGCACATCCGAAGCGCCCTCGTAAATGCGCAACGCGCGGATATCGCGGTAAAGCTCCTCCACCTTCTGGCCCGAACGCACGCCGTCGCCGCCATGCAGCTGCACCGCCTTGTCGATCACCTGCTGCGCCTGGTCGGTGGAGAACAGCTTTGCCATCGCGGCCTCGCGGGTGACACGCGCCGCACCGGAGTCCTTGGCCCAGGCGGCACGGTAGACCAGCAGCGCCGCGGCATCCACATCCAGGGCCATGTCGGCGATATGGCCCTGCACCATCTGCAAGTCGAACAAGGGCGCACCCTGGACCTGCCGGGTGGAGACCCGAGCCAGCGCTTCGTCCAGCGCCCGGCGGGCAAAGCCCAGCGCCGCGGCTGCCACGGTGGAGCGGAACACATCGAGCACCGACATCGCGATCTTGAAGCCCGCGCCGGGCTGGCCCAAGAGCGCAGATTTCGGGATCCGGCAGTCAGTGAAGCGCAGCGTCGCCAAGGGATGAGGCGCGATCACCTGCTGGCGTTCTGCCACCTCGAACCCCGGCAGCCCGGCGGGAACGATGAAGGCCGACAGCCCCCTAGCGCCCGGGGCCTCGCCGGTGCGGGCAAACAGCGTGTAGACATCGGCAATCCCGCCGTTGGAGATCCAGGTCTTCTCGCCGTTCAGCACGTAATGATCGCCATCCGGCTCTGCCGTCATGGTGGAGTTCGCGACATCCGAGCCCGACTGCGGCTCGGTCAGCGCAAAGGCGGAGATCGCCTTGCCCGCGCGGGTGAGCGGCAGCCATTCAGCCTGCTGCTCAGGCGTGCCGAAGAGCGAGATCGCCCCGGTCCCCAGCCCCTGCATGGCAAAGGCAAAATCCGCGAGCCCGTCATGGCGTGCCAGCGTTTCACGGATCAGGCAGAGCGTGCGCACATCCAGGCTCTCGCCCGCCTCCGCTCCGCTGTGCCGGGTCCAGCCCGCCTCGCCCAGCGCCGCCACCAGCGACCGGCAGGCGGCATCGGTGTCGGAATGGTCGATCCCCGCAAGCGCGCCCGCGGCCCACTCGTCCAGTTCTGCCGCCAGCGCGCGGTGGCGGTCTTCGAAGAACGGCCAGCTCAGAAAGCTCTTGTCCGCCATTATATTCTCCTCCCTTGGGCCGTCGCGACCTGCACACAGGTCTTCCTCTTGCCCGAAATATCCCCGCCGGAGGCTCCCGCGCCCTCCTCCGGCGCGAAAGCCCTTTACGTCACGCCTCAGTCGCCCTCGAAGACCGGTTTGTCCTTGTTCACGAAGGCATGGTAGGCGCGTTCGAAATCCGCGGTCTGCATGCAGATGGCCTGCGCCTGGGCCTCGGCCTCGATCGCCTGCTCGATCGACATCGACCATTCCTGCGCCAGCATGGTCTTGGTCATCATGTGGCCGAAGTTCGGGCCCGCCGCGATTCGCTCGGCCCATTGCCGCGCCGCGCCCGCCAGCTCCGCCGCGGGCACAAGCTTGTTGTGGAAGCCCCAGGCGGCGCCCTCCTCGGCGCTCATCGAGCGGCCGGTATACAGCAGCTCGGCCGCACGGCCTTGACCTATGATGCGGGGCAGGATCGCGCAGGCGCCCATGTCGCAGCCCGCGAGCCCGACCCGCGTGAACAGGAAGGCGGTCTTGGCTTCCGGCGTCGCGATCCGGATGTCCGAGGCCATCGCGATGATCGCGCCGGCACCGACGCAGATTCCATCGATGGCGGCGATGATGGGCTTGCCGCAGTTCACCATCGCCTTGACCAGATCGCCAGTCATGCGGGTGAAGGCGAGCAGCTCTTTCATGCTCATCCTGGTCAGCGGCCCGATGATGTCATGCACATCGCCGCCCGAGGAGAAGTTGCCGCCGTTCGACGAGAACACCACCGCTTTTACGCTATCGTCGTAGTGCAGGTCGCGGAACCAGTCGCGCAGCTCGGCGTAGCTGTCAAATGTGAGCGGGTTCTTGCGCTCGGGCCGGTCCAGCGCGACGGTAGCGATGCCGCCCTCGATGCTGCACAGGAAGTGCTTGGTATCGGTATTCATCATCTGTCCTTTTCCCCCTTGCCGGTCTGGCGGGCGACCGCATCCAATGCAGCAGCCACCCGCTGCGCGTCCTCGTGGCTCACGTCCTGGAAAATGCGGTCGATCCAGGCTTCGTGCGCGGCGGCCTGGCGGGTAAATTCCTCCCGCCCCTGCCCGGTCAGCCGGACGCGGCTTGCGCGGCGGTCGCCCGCGACCTTCTCACGCAGCACGTGGCCGTCCTCCACCAGCCGCTCCACGATGCCGGTCACGTTGCCGTTGGAGACCTTCAGCACGCCGGACAACTCGCTCATCTTCAGCCCGTCCTCGTGCTGCATCAGCGCCGCCATCACATCAAAGCGCGGCAGCGTGGTGGCGAAGTCGTTGCGCAGGTTCTCGCGGATCTCGCTTTCCACCGCGCGGGTCGCTTTCAGCACCTTCAGCCACAGCCGCAGCCTGTCTTTGGATGTATCGCTCAAATCTCACCTCCGGTAACCGGCAGCGCGCTGCCATTGACCGAGCCCGCGCCCTCGCTAGCCAGCCACAGCGCCGCTGAGGCGACTTCGCCCGGCTGGATGAAGCGGCCCTGCGGGTTGCCCGCGCGCAGGGACTTGGCGGCCTTCTCCTCGCTCATGCCCGTCTTCTCCACGATGTTGCGGATCGAGCGTTCCAGCAAGGGGGTCTCGATGAAGCCCGGGCAGATCGCGTTCACGGTGACGCCGGTGCGGGCAAGCTCCACCGCGAGCGCGCGGGTCAGCCCAACGACACCGTGCTTGGCTGCGCAATAGCCCGAGACATAGGGGTAACCCTTCAGCCCCGCGGTGGAGGCGATGGCGATAAGCCGCCCCCAGCCTGTGTCTTTCATGCCGGGCAGGCACGCCTGCCACAAATTGAACACCCCTGTGAGGTTCACGTCCAGTGCCGCCTCGAAATCGCCCGTTGTCATCCGCTCGAAGGGTTTGGAGGGCGCGGCACCGGCATTGGCAATTGCAATCTGCACCGGGCCTAGCGCCTCCACCGCGCTGGCGATGGCGGCGTCAAGGCTCGCGCGGTCAGTGACGTCGCAGACTTCCACATGCGCGCCGGTCTGCGCGGCCACCTCCTCCAGCGCGTCCAGCCGGCGGCCGAGGATGGTGACGCACGCGCCCGCTTGCGCAAACTGCGCCGCAAGCTCCGCCCCCACGCCGGAGCCGCCGCCGGAGATCACCACATGGCGGCCCGCGATATTTTCCGCCGTGCTCATGCGCGGATCACCTCTGCCTCGCGGTCGGCCAGGCGCCAGGCCTGATCGCGGCCCGCTTCATAGGGCAGCGGCCAGCTGGCGTGGCGGTCGCCGATGCGGGTGGCCTCGTGCAGGGTCCAATAGGGATCGGCCAGGTGCGGGCGCGCGATGGCAACCAAATCGGCCCGCCCCGCCATCAGGATCGAGTTGGCGTGGTCGGCCTCGTAGATGTTGCCCACCGCCATGGTCGCGATGCCCGCCTCATTGCGGATGCGGTCCGAGAACGGGGTCTGGAACATGCGGCCGTAGACCGGCTTTGCCGCCGTCGTGGTCTGGCCGGCAGAGACGTCGATGATGTCGGCACCCGCTTCGGTGAAGGCCTTGGCGATGTCCACCGCTTCTTCGGGAGTCACACCATCTTCGCCGACCCAGTCGTTGGCCGAGATCCGCACCGACATTGGTTTGCCGACCGGCCAGACCGCGCGCATGGCGGCGAAGACCTCAAGCGGGTAGCGCAGACGGTTTTCCAGGCTGCCGCCGTATTCGTCATCACGGATGTTGGACACGGGCGAGATAAAGGAGGAGATCAGGTAGCCATGCGCCGCGTGAAGCTCGATCATGTCGAAGCCCGCACGCTGGGCCATCAGGGCGGCGGAGACGAAATCATCCGTGACCTGATCCATGTCCTGACGGGTCATCGCGCGTGGGGTTGCGTTCTCATCCGACCACGGAATCGCGGAGGCCGAGAGGATCTCCCAGTTGCCGCTGTCCAGTGGCTTGTCCATGCCTTCCCAGCCCAAATTGGTCGAGCCCTTGCGGCCCGAGTGGCCGATCTGGCAGCAGATCTTGGCCTGCGTCTCTCCATGCACGAAGCTGGTAATGCGCTTCCAGGCGGCCTCATGCTCCGGCGCGTAGAGACCGGGGCAGCCCGGTGTGATCCGGCCTTCGGCGCTGACGCAGGTCATCTCGGTGTATACCAGCCCGGCGCCGCCCTTGGCGCGCTCGCCCAGGTGCACCAGATGCCAGTCGGTCGGACAGCCGTCCTCCGCCTTGTACTGTGCCATCGGCGAGACCACGATGCGGTTCTTCAGCGCCATGTCACGCAGCTTGAAGGGCGCGAACATCGGCGGCCGCACCGGGGCATCGGCAGGCGCGCCGGCCCGGTTCTGAAACCACTTCTCCGCCGATTTCAGCCAGTCTGCATCGCGCAGGCGCAGGTTCTCGTGGCTGATACGCTGCGAACGGGTGAGCAGCGAGTAGTTGAACTGCGCCATGTCCATGCCCAGGTAGCGCTCAACCTCCTCGAACCACTCAAGCGAGTTGCGCGCCGCCGATTGCAGGCGCAGCACGTCGAGGCGGCGTTCCTCCTGATAACGCTCGAAAGCACGTTCCAGCGTCGGTTCGGTGGTCAGGAATTCCGCGAGCGCGATGGCACTGTCAAAGGCCAGCCGGGTGCCCGACCCGATCGAGAAATGCGCGGTAGCGGAGGCATCGCCCAGCAGCACCACATTCTCGTGGTGCCATTTTTCGCAAAGCACGCGGGGGAAATTGATCCAGACCGCCGCACCGCGCAAGTGGGCGGCGTTGGAGATCAACTCATGGCCGCCCAGGTGATCGGCGAAGATCTCCTCGCAGGTACGGATGATTTCCGCCTTGGACATACCCTCGAAACCCCATTTCTCCCAGGTCTCGGCCGAGCATTCCACGATCACCGTCGCGGTGTCCTTGTCGAATTGATAGGCGTGGATCCACATCCAGCCGTGCTTGGTCTTTTCAAAGATGAAGGTGAAGGCGTCGTCGAACTTCTGCTTGGTGCCCAGCCAGATGAACTTGCAGGGCCGCACGTCGATGTCGGGCTTGAAGTGCTCGGCAAACTCGGTGCGCACGCGGGAGTTGAGGCCGTCGCAGCCCACCACCACGTCATAGTCCTTCTGATATTCGGCCGCGGTTTTCGCCTCCGTCTCGAAACGCAGATCAACCCCCAGTTCGCGCGCGCGGTCCTGCAGCAGAAGCAGCATCTTCTTGCGCCCGATGCCCGCAAAACCATGCCCGCCCGAAACCACGCGCTCACCGCCCCGCACCACCGCGATGTCATCCCAATAGGCAAAGTTCTCGCGGATCGCCGCTGCGCTGACCGGATCGTTGGCGCTGAGGTTCTCCAGCGCGTCATCCGAAAGCACAACGCCCCAGCCAAAGGTGTCGTCAGCCTTGTTGCGCTCGATCACAGTGACCTCGGCATCGGGCTGGCGCAATTTCATGGAAATGGCAAAATACAGCCCGGCGGGCCCTCCCCCTAGACAGGCGATCTTCATGGCACTCCCTCTCTGCGATCCGCATTTCCGTTGCGAAGCAGGATAAGGCGGCCGGTTAAAACTTCAAGCTTAAAATTTCATGCTTGAAACAAAGCGGGCCGGTCCGTGGGATGCGCGGATAATCCCACGCAGGAAGCGGGCACGCGGCTGTGCCGCGGCCCGGTTTCTTCCCTTCTGATGATCATTCCGCCCCCGCCAGCACCAGCACGGGCCATAAGGTCAGAGCTCGCGCAGGTACTGCATCACCGCCGGGCGCACCGCCTGATCGCCCCGGTGGCGGGCGTCGGCGATGATCTTACGCAGTTCGCCAAGATGGACCCGCAAAAGCAGCGATTTCACCGGTCCGATGGAAGCCGGGCGCATCGACAGCGTGCGGATGCCCATGGCCGCGAGGCAGACCGCCTCAATCGGGCGCCCCGCATCCTCGCCGCAGAAGCTGAGCGGAGTGCCGGAGATGCCGCAGCGCTCCACGATACGTTCGATCAGGCTGAGGAAGCTGACGTTTAACGTATCGTAGCGCCGCCGCACCCGCTCATTTTCGCGGTCGGCTGCAAAGAAGAACTGCTTGAGGTCGTTGCCGCCAATCGACAGGAAGGCGACTTCGTCGAAGAACTTCTGCGGCGCAAAGGCGAGCGAGGGCGTCTCCAGCATCGCCCCCACCTTCAGCTCCGACGGCAGCGGGTGGCCCAGGATGCGCTCCCGCTCCAGCGTCTTTTCGACCTCGGCACGGGCAGCGCGGTATTCTTCGAACTGGGCGACGAATGGGAACATCACCGTCAGGGGCCGCCCGTCGGCAGCGCGGATCAGCGCCTGCAGCTGCATCCGCATAATGCCCGGCTTGTCCAGCCCGACCCGGATCGCGCGCCAGCCCAGTGCCGGGTTCGGCTCGTCCGTGGGCTTCATGTAGGGCAGCACCTTGTCCGACCCGATGTCCAGCGTGCGGAAAACCACCGGTTTGCCGTGGGCGGCATCCAGCACCCGCTGGTAGAGTGCCACCAGCTCCGAGCGTTTCGGCATCTGGTTGCGCACCAGAAACTGCAGCTCGGTGCGGAACAGCCCCACCCCTTCGGCGCCGGAGCCATCGAGAGAGGGCAGATCCGCCATCAGACCGGCGTTCATCATCAGGTTGATGCGCTGGCCGTCGCGGGTGACGGCGGGGCAGTCCCGGATCGAGGCGTAGCGCTCCTGCGCCTTGGCCTGCATAGCGATCTTGTCGCGGAAGGCGCTGACAACGGTGTCCTCGGGGCGCAGGTGCACGACGCCCTGGTCGCCATCGACCATCAGGTGATCGCCGTTCAGCGCCTCGGTGGTGATGCGCTTGGCATTCACGACCAGCGGAATCGCCAGTGCCCGGGCCACGATGGCGGCATGGGAGCCGACCGAGCCTTCTTCCAGCACGATGCCGCGCAGGGAGCGGCCATATTCCAGCAGCTCGCCGGGGCCGATGTTGCGGGCGACCAGAATCGGATCGTCGGGCAGCTCGGCGCCGGTGTTGGAGCCCTGCCCGGTCAGAATCCGCAAGAGGCGGTTAGAGAGGTCGTCCAAGTCGCTCAGACGTTCCCGCAGGTATGCGTCCTGCACCTGTGCCATGCGCGAACGCGCCTGCGACTGTTCCTTCTCCACCGCGGCTTCGGCGCTGAGGCCGCGGGCAATGTCTTCTTCCATGCGCCGCATCCAGCCCTTGGAGTTGGCAAACATCCGGTAGGCTTCGAGCACCTGCAGCTGTTCGGAATCGCCCGAGCGGGAGACCTCCAGCATCTTGTCGACGCCGACGCGCAGCTCTTCCACTGCCGCAGTAAGCCGCTCCAGCTCGCGGTCAGGATCATCGGCAATCGGGTTGGTCACGATGACGCGCGGCTCGTGCAGCCAGACGTGGCCTTCCGCGGCGCCTTCCTGCGCCGAGGTCGCATGGATCATCACGGCTTGCTGGTGCAGCGGCGACAGTGCCGCGCCCTCGCCCACAAAGGCACCCAGTTCCGTCATCTCCGCGATCACCATGGCCACGACTTCCAGGGCATAGACCGCATCGGAGGAGAACTCGCGCGCTTCCTTGGATTGGACGACCAGCACGCCGAGCATCTCGCCCAGGCGCTGGATCGGCACGCCGAGGAAAGAGGAATAACGCTCTTCCCCGGTCTCCGGCATGTAGCGGAAACCCTTGGCATGCGGAGCGTCAGGGGTGTTTATGACTTTGCCAAACCGGGCAACACGGCCCACCAGGCCTTCGCCGATGCGCATCCGGGTCTGGTGCACCGATTCGAGGTTCAAGCCTTCGGTGGCGCAGAGCTCCAGAGTCTCGTCATCGCGGAAGAGATAGACCGAGCAAACTTCGGTACCCATGCTGTCCGCGATCAAATGCGTGATCTTGTTCAGCCGGGCCTGGCCGGCGTCATCGCCCGCCATAGCCTCGCGCAGGCGGACCAGAAGCTTCCTGCTCTCGGATTCCATCGTTTCAGCCATTGCCACCCTTTCCCCGGCTACCGCACTTCCGCCTCAGCTGCACAATCCGTGCCTGTGCGGGCACCGCCCAAAGTAGTGCGCCAGCCGTCTCTCCTCCACCCACTTGTCCCACCCCGGCGAAAAAAGTCCAAGATTTTTTGCAGTCCTGCCGCCAGCTTGGGCGGCAAACGGTGCCGCAGCGCAGAAACCGTCCGGCACGGCTCCGGCCACGCAAAAGAAAGGCGCCCTGACGGCGCCTATGCTGTGGTTCTGGTCTCCGGAGGCTGCATGCGGCGGCGTTCAGCCGGCTTTTTCCAGCTCGAAGGCGTCGTGCAGCGCCTGCACGGCCAGCTCCATATACTTGCGGTCAATCAGCACCGAGATCTTGATTTCCGAGGTGGTGATCACCTTGATGTTGATGCCCTCATCCGACAGCACCTTGAACATCTTGGCCGCCACGCCCGACTGCGAGCGCATGCCGATACCCACGACCGAAACCTTTGCGACGTTCTTGTCGGCCAGCAGCTCGGCATAGTTCAGCTCGCCCTTGTCCTTGATCGCCATCAGAGCCTGCTCCGCGCGCGCGACCTGGTCGGTCGGGCAGGAGAAGGTCATGTCGGTGCGGCCCTCTTCCGAGATGTCCTGCACGATCATGTCGACGTTCACTCCCGCGTCGCTGAGCGTGGTGAAGATGGTGGCCGCGATGCCGGGGCGGTCGGCCACCGACTGCACGGTCAGCTTGGCTTCGTCACGGGAATAGGCCACACCGGCCACAACATTGGATTCCATGATTTCCTCCTCGTCGCAGACCAGGGTTCCGGCCTCGTCGGTTTGTTCGTCGAAACTGGACAGCACGCGCAGTTTCACCTTGTAGCGCATCGCCAGTTCGACGGAGCGGGTCTGCAGAACCTTGGCGCCGAGAGAAGCCAGTTCCAGCATTTCCTCGAACGCGATCCGGTCCAGCTTGCGGGCCTTGTCGCAGATGCGCGGGTCGGTGGTGTAGACGCCGTCCACATCGGTGTAGATATCACAGCGCTCAGCTTCGAAGGCGGCCGCAAAGGCGACTGCCGTGGTGTCCGAGCCGCCCCGGCCCAGCGTGGTGATGCGGCCTTCGGGGCTGATGCCCTGGAAACCCGCGACCACCGCGACTTTCATGCCCTCGTTGAACTTCTGGGTGATGTTCTCCGGCGGGATCTCCTCGATCCGGGCCTGGCTGTGGGCCGAGTTGGTCTTGAGCGGCACCTGCCAGCCCTGCCAGCTGCGCGCCGGGACATCCATCTCCTGCAGGGTCAGCGCCATCAGGCCCGCGGTGACGTTCTCGCCCGAGGACACCACGGCATCATATTCGCGCGCATCATAAAGCGGGGAGGTCTCGTCCACCCAGCCGACCAGCTCGTTGGTCTTGCCGGACATGGCAGAGACGATGACAATCACGTCATAGCCCTTGGCCACCTCAACGCCGACGCGTTTTGCGGCGCGGCGGATGCGGTCCAGATTGGCGACCGACGTGCCGCCGAATTTCATCACAAGTACGGGCATAAGGAAATCGTCTCCCTGCGCTTGCGGGTTATAATCCAGAGCCTCTTATGCGAGCCGCCCTGCAAGAGCAAGCGGCGCATTGTAGCGATACACGGAGGCCTCACGGCTCCGGGGCGCGCGCCTCAGGCCCGCCAGAAGCGGACGGTGAGGATCGCGTAAACCGCCATCAGCTCCAGCCGGCCGATCAGCATGGCCGCGCTCAGGATCCATTTGGCGGGGTCGTTCAGCGTGGAAAAATTGCCAGCTGGGCCGATGATGTCGCCCAGCCCGGGGCCGACATTTGCCACCGCCGTGGCCGCCCCCGATACGGCGGTCACAAAATCCAGCCCGGTCAGCGCAAGCGCCAGGGCGATCATGCCAAGCGTCAGGACGAAGAACATGAAGAAGGAGATTACAGAGCTCAGTACGTCCGCGCCTACCGGGCGGCCGTCGAAGCGCGGGACGAAGACACCGTGGGGCGAACGGATGCGCAGGATCTGCACCTTTATCGCGGAAAACAGGATCTGGTATCGGAATACTTTTACCGAACAGGCCGTCGAGCCCGCGCAGCCTCCTATCAACCCGACGAAGAAGAAGATCATGATCAGCAAACTGCCCCATTCCATGTAATCCACGCTGGCATATCCGGTGCCGGATATGATCGAGGTGATATTAAATAGGGCTTCCCGCAGAGCCTGCTCGGGGTGATGCGGGAAAACGTAGGTCAATACGGCGGCGGTGACGCTGACCAGCAGAGCGATGGATATCAAGAAAGTGCGGACCTGACTGTCCCTGTACAACGGCGCCGCATGTCCGTTCAGAAGCTGCACGTAGCGCACGAATGGCAGAGCGGCGAGAATCATGAAAACCGCAGCGGCATATTCGGGCGGGCCGGAAAACGTGCCAAAGGACGCGTCGTAGTTTGAGAACCCGCCGGTGGAGGATGTCGTCATCGCATGCACCAGCGCGTCGAAGACCCCCATCCCCAGAGACGTGTAGACCAGCATGCAAGCCAGCGTCAGGCCCACGTAGATCAGCGAGATCTGCTTGGCGATGGCCTGGGCGCGGGGCAGGATCTTGCCCATCGTGTCGAAAGCTTCGGACTTGAAGATCTGCATACCGCCGACCCGCAGCTCGGGCAGGAACACCATCGCCACAACAATGATGCCGATGCCGCCCAGCCACTGCAGGATGCCGCGCCACAAAAGGAGACCGCGCGGCAAGCTGTCCAGCCCGGTGATCACCGTGGAGCCGGTAGTGGTCAGCCCCGACATCGCCTCGAAGAAGGCATCGACAAAGCGCAGCTCCGTCGCCCCCAGCATCAGCGGCACCGCCCCGAACAGGGGCAGCGCCAGCCAGACCGTGGTGGTCAGCAGAAAGGTCTGGCGGATGCTCAGCCCCTCGCGCACGCCATTGGCGCAACTGAGCGCGAGGAGCCCGCCGACCAGCACGGTGAAGACCATGCTTTGCAGGAACACCGGCCACTGGCCCTGGCCATCATAGAGATCGACCAGCAGCGGGAAGACCATCGTGGCTCCCAGAATGACGACCAGAAGGCCGATGACATACCCGACCGGGCGCAGATCCAACATGGCGCGCAGCGTTGGGCCCGCGCGCCGGAACTGTCAAGCCTGCCGCTCAGCCGTCGTTGCCGCCGTCCTTGGCGCCGTTGCGCTCAGGCATCTGCGGCAGTGCCGAGGGCTGGCGCGGGCGGCCGGGTTTGGCTTGCGAGGCCTCGCTGCCATTCAGGGCCGCTTGCGCCGGCTTCGTGGTTGCGGAAGCAACCGCGGCCGCGGCTCTGGCAATGGCATCCTCGCCTGCGGTGCTGGCAGCCCCCCGCCCGGTTTTGGCCGCCGCTGCAGGTTCCGGCGCGGCGGAAGCGGCGGGTTTGGCCGCCGCGGGCTTCGGCTGTTCTGCTGCCTTCGCCTCTGCAGGCTTGGACGCTTTGGTCTCAGCGGGCTTGGCCGTCTGTGGCTTTGCTTCGCCAGCACGTGCCTTTTTCGCCGGTGCCTTTCCGGCGGGTTTGGCGGCCTTGGACGCGGCGGTCTTGGCAGCCGGTTCGGAGCTTTTGCGGGACGGGCTCCCGGCGGCAGGCTTAACCTCTGCGGCCCGTGCCGTAGTGGCCGCGGTTGCTGCGGCCGGGCGCGCAGTCTTGCGGGCAGCGGGCTTGCGCTTCACGGGCTTGCGCGCCGCAGGTTTCGCGGCGGCCGGCGCTGCTTCGGGCTTTGCGGCCGGGGTAGCGGTGGCCGCCACAGAGGCCTGCTCTGCGCGCGCGGGCGCATCTCCCTGCTGCTGCGGCACCGGGAATCCCATCAATCTGCGCTGCACGTCAAAAAGGCTGTGCGCAAGCCGGATCTGCTGCAGAGGCACTTCGATGGCAGCCTCGGCCAGCTGGCGCCACAGCTTCATCTGCGCGCCGGCCGCGTAGCCTGCCCATTGGTGCGCCGGGAAAGAGAGCCCCTCGGGGTCGTGAGAGCGGGTCATTCGATACTCCTTACATCTAGCACTTGGCCCGCCTGGCCGCGATACGGAGTCCGGCGGCCGGCAAGCGGCGGGAAGCAGGCCGCCGGCCCCCGCATGTGGAGGCAGGGCGGCTGCGGGCAGTTGGTCGCGAACACATCTGCATCGGCTCCCCATTGGAACCCGCCGGGGATTCCCGGCCGGTTCCAAGGCAGGCTAGCATGAAATTCCGCATGGCAGCATAAAAAATGCCGCAGCGCAGAAGCGGCCGCGGCAAAAGCGGAAAACCGCCGCAGAAAGCATCTACGCCTACCCCCGGAGCGGCATGGCGCAGAGGTCATTCCGTTCCGGGTCAGCCCTGATGAATCAGGGTCGAAAACAGCTTGGGATCAAGGCTCACCGCCTTGAACAGCGGGCCATGGGTCATAACGCTCACCGCGTCATGGCTGTGCAGGCTTTCCTGGTGACTGGCAATGACACGGAAGTCGCCGATCCGGGGATCGCTCTGCAGAGCTTCGCAGAACAGCCTCGCCGCGTCCTCCACGAAGATCGGGTTGGCGGCATTCAATTCGGCAAAGGCCTGTTCGTCCTCCCGCTTGACCATGACTTGTGTCTCGGTCGGCACGGCGCGGCGGCAATGGTCGATCAAGTCCTCAAACCAAAGGCAGGGACCGTCCGGATCGTATTGTACCGAAATCCGCGCCACCGAACGCTGCGAGTGCGGGGTGGCGAGCTGGCCGCGGGCCTGGCGCGCATGTTCCGACAACTCCAGGGAGCAGGGACAGGTCGAGGAGTAGACATAGTCGAGATGCATGATCTTCTCGCGCACCCCGTCATGGTCCGACAGCTCCAGCGCAAGGTCGTAATACTGATAGCCGCTGAGGCCCGAGCGCAGACTTTCGACCTGCAGCGGGAAGGAGAAACGCATCTGCAGCCGGGCGTCGGGGCTGTCAAGATCGCTGAGGTAATCGTCCAGCGCCGATTCCATCACCTCGAAACTGAACGTGCGCTCCGCGTGCTTGTAGAAAGAGCGCATGATGCGGGACATGTTGATGCCCTTCTTCTCGGCATCAAGGCTCACGGTGCCGGTGACGCTGGTCTCCAGCGTCAAATCGCCGCCGTCGCGGGTATGGAAGCGGATCGGCAGGCGGAAGTTGGAAATCCCCACATGCTGAATCTGCTGGCGGGCGCCGCGGATCAGGCTGGTGGGGCCGTTCTGCAAATCGGGCAGCGTGGCACGGTAGGCCTCACCAGCCCGGAAATCCGCGGGGTAGCTGCGCGACAGCTCCGGATAATTAGCGGCGGCGCGCCCCGGCAGGAGCCGTGCCACCGCCGGGTGGAGCTCGGCAATCTCGGTCTCGCTGGCGCTGGCCGCCCAGACCCGCAGCAAGTCCAGCGCGGCGGCTGCAGCGGCGCGGTCGGGGGATCCGGGTCCCCTGTGTTCACGTCCGGAGGAGTCGCCGCCGTCGCGGGGGTGCATGTTCATTGGCGCATGTCCTTCCACTGGCCGGCCCGGAACGGAGCCGGCAGGCATCTGTATTACCCTGTTACGCCGCAAAACTCAAAACGGATCGGTCAAATGCGGCAGGAATGGCTTCTATTCGGACCCCGCACCGCCCAAACCGGACGCTGCAGGCAGTAGGGGGCGCCGGCCCCCGCTTCGCCTTTTGGCCAATCTATCACAGGAGTTATTTCCAAAAGGTGAACCATCGCTGCCGGCAGGCGGCCTGGCTTAGCCTTGCGCCGCCTGCAGCGCCGCCTTCAGATCGGCAATCAGGTCTTCGGCGTCCTCCAGGCCAACCGAAAAGCGCACAAGTCCCGGGGTAATACCCAGCTCCTGCTTCAGTTCGTCGCTTAGGCGCTGGTGGGTGGTGGTGGCGGGGTGCGTTGCGATCGACTTAGCATCGCCGAGATTGTTGGATATCACCGGGATAGTCATCGCGTTGAGAAAGCGGAAGGCGGCGTTCTTGCCGCCCTTGAGGTCCAAGGACAGCACGGTGCCGCCCTTGCCGCCAAGCTGGCTCTGCACCAACGCGTTCTGAGCGTGGGACGCGAGGCCGGGATAGATCGTGCGGTTCAGTGCCGGGTGGCTGTCCAGTGCTTCCGCGATCTTCAGCGCGGTTTCGGCCTGGGCGTTGACCCTGAGCGTGATGGTCTCCAGACCCTTCAGCATCACCCATGCGTTGAACGGGCTGAGGCTGCCGCCGGTGTGCTTCATGTAGGGTTCCAGCGTGCCGCGGATGAAGTCGCGGGTGCCCAGCACCACACCGCCCAGGGCCCGGCCCTGGCCGTCGATGTGCTTGGTCGCGGAATACACCACCACATCGGCGCCCTGCGCGATGGCGTTGGAGAAGACGGGGGTGGAGAAGACATTGTCCACTACCACGGTGGCGCCTGCGGCATGGGCGATCTTAGCCACCGCGGCGATGTCGATCACTTCCAACGTCGGGTTCGACATGCTCTCGAAGAACACAGCCTTGGTCTCCGGGCGCACCGCGGCGCGCCACTGGTCCAGGTCGGTGCCGTCGACAAATGTCACTTCGACGCCGAACCGGGCGAGGATGGTTTCCAGGATATAGAGACAGGAGCCGAACAGCGCCTTGGCCGACACCACGTGGTCGCCCGCCTTCAGCATCGAGGTCAGCGCGCCGCTCACCGCTGCCATGCCGGAGGCGGTGGCGAAGGCGTCCTCCGCCCCTTCCAGCGCGGCGATGCGCTCTTCGAACATCGCCACGGTCGGGTTGCCGTAGCGGGCATAGATGAACTCGTCCGGGCCGGTCTCGATGAACCGCGCCTCGGCCTGTTCGGCGCTGTCGTAGACAAAGCCCTGGGTCAGGAAGATCGCCTCGCTCACCTCGTTGTACTGGCTGCGGCGGGTGCCGCCATGAACCATGCTGGTGCGGCTGTTCCAGGTGCTGCTTGCGTTGTCGCTCATCTCGTCACAGTCTCCTTCGCGCGCCGGGCGGCCGGGAGTGACCGGACGCGCTTCAACAAAAAACCCCCGATCGGCCAAGCGAAAGGGGGTCCTTCACGTCCTGACCTCTTTAGCGGGAATGTTTAACGTGGCCCGCAATCCGGTAACAAATCGCCACGGTCAATCTCCGTTCCCAATACGCACAGCCGCGGGTTTCGTCAAGCTCCAGAGGCCGCGCGCGGTACGGGAGGCGCCGGCTCATTCGGCCGGGCCTGCCTCCTCTTCCTCGTCCTCGATGCCGTATTTCTGCAGCAGCCCGCCTTGCAGCATGAAGAAGGCAAACATCGCCACCGGCAGGCCGAAGGTCTTGAAATAGACCCAGGTCTCCTCGCTCTGCAACCGCCAGATAAGCTCGTTGGCCACCGCCAGCGCCAGGAAGAAGCCGCAGAGGCGGCGGGTCAGGATCATCCAGCCCTCCTGCTCGAGCGGCATCACCTCCTCCATCACAACCTTGAGGTAGCTCTTGCCGCGCAGAAGCCCCGCTCCCAAGAGCCCGCCGAACAGCAGGTAGAGCATCGTCGGTTTCATCTTGATAAAGCGCTCGTCGTTGAGCCAGACCGACATGCCGCCGAACAGCACCACCAGCACCAGCGTCGCGAACTGCATCCTGGAAAGGTGCCCGGTCAGCTTCCACAAAGCCAGGGTCGAGGCGATCATCAGCGGAATGAAGGCCGCGGTCACCACGATGAAGCCGCGGTATTCCTCTCCGCCGAGCAGGAAGACCTCGTCCTTCAGCTTCAGGTAGCCGATGAAGAACAGGACGATCGGGCCCAGTTCGAGGACCATCTTGAGGGTCGGGTTGATCTTCTTGGCGGCCATTAGGTCTCCTGATATGCTGCGGGCGGTCTGCATGCTGCCGGCGGCGCTCAAGCGCTGCCCATTTCCACTATCACGGCGCCCAGCGCGATCAAAGCCATCAAGGCAATCCGCCGCGGGCCGACGGTCTCCTTCAGCACCAGCCAGCCGATCAGCGCGGCAAAGACGGTGGAGGTCTCGCGCAGTACCGCCGCCTCGCCCACTTTGTCGAGCCGTGTGGCCAGCATAATCGCCCCAAAGGAGGCAAAGGCCACCAGCCCGCCGAAGAAGCCGCGAACCATCAGCGGCCCCGGCGCGGGCGGTTCGGCCATACCCTGCCAGCGGGCAAAGGCGATAACCGGGAACACCAGCCCGTCGATCATGAAGAACCAGGCAAGGAAGGTGAACGGGTCGGCGGTGGCCCGGATGCCGTAGGCGTCATAGGTGGTATAGAGCGCCACGAACAGCCCGGTGATCACTGCCAGCACCAAGGCGATACCCAGCGTCTCCCGCGCGGTAATCAGGAAAATGAAGTTGTAGATGGCGAGCCCGAAGATTCCGGCGAGCAGCACCGCAACGCCCAGCCACTGTGTGACCGTGAAGGTCTCGCCAAACAGCAGGTAGGCGCCGATCACCGCAAACAGCGGCCCGGTGCCGCGCACCACCGGGTAAACCACGGTGTAGGCGCCCTTGGTATAGGCCAGCGCCTGAAACAGCTTGTAGAGCACGTGGATGACCCAGGCTCCGAAGAAAATCAGCCACATGTGGGGCTCGGGCCAGGGTACTGCGAAGAAAGCAAATGGCGCCGCCATTGCGGCATAGGAGAAATCGATCGCCCCGCGCGACAGCCACGGGTCATGGCGGCCCTTCTGCAGCGCCCCGAAGACCGCGTGCAGGAGGGCGGCCATCACGGCGAGATACAGCGCCACCTGCTGCCCGGCCTGGGTGCCTTCGAGGGAAATCAGCCAATCGCTCAAATTCAATGCCTTCGTACAAAACTAGTGCGCCGGGGGCTGCCTGCTCCCGGACCCCTGGGGATATTTTCAGCAAGAGGAAGGGGTTGGAAGAAACGACGTGCTTTCCTCAGGATCTTGCCGGGCCTCTGCGCGGCTTCGCTCCGCCGCCAATGGTCGGGCACGGCCGGAGCAATGGGTTCTCAAGATTTCTCCAGGCCGGTAAGCGCGGCGGCAAATTCCTCCGGGTCGAAGGGCGCGAGATCGTCGATCTGTTCTCCGACCCCGATGGCGTGGATCGGCAGGCCGAACTTGTCGGCCAGCGCCACCAGCACGCCGCCTTTGGCAGTGCCGTCGAGCTTGGTCATCACCAGGCCGGAGACATCGGCCAGCTTCTGGAAGGTGCCGACCTGGCTCAGCGCGTTCTGGCCGGTGGTGGCATCCAGCACCAGAAGTGTATTGTGAGGCGCGGTTTCGTCCTTCTTGCGGATCACGCGGACGATCTTGGCCAGCTCCTCCATCAAGTCAGCGCGGTTCTGCAGGCGGCCGGCCGTGTCGATCATCAGCAGGTCAGCGCCTTCCTCCTGCGCCTTGGTCAGCGCATCGAACGCCAGCGACGCCGGGTCGGAGCCTTCGGGCGCGGTCAGCACCGGCACGCCCGCGCGCTCTCCCCAGACCTGCAGCTGCTCTACCGCGGCAGCGCGGAAGGTATCGCCCGCGGCGATCACCACCTGCTTGCCCGCCGCCTTGAACTGGCTGGCGAGCTTGCCGATCGTGGTGGTCTTGCCGGAGCCGTTGACGCCGACCACCAGCACCACCTGCGGGCGTTTGGAGTAGATCGGCAGCGGCTTGGCGACCGGTTCCATAATTCGGGCGATCTCCTGCGCCAGCAGTTCCTTGATCTCGCGGCTGGAGACGCGCTTGCCAAAACGGCCCTCGGCCAGGTTGGAGGTGACGCGCAGCGCGGTGTCGACGCCCATGTCGGCGGCGATCAGCAGCTCCTCGATCTGCTCCAGCATGTCGTCATCAAGCGCCCGGCGGGGCTCCTCCGGCGCGGCGCGGCCGATCAGGCGGCCGAGGAGCCCGGGCGATTTCTGTGCGGGCGATTTCTGAGCAGGCCTCGGGGCGGGGTCTGCGGGGGCCGGCTGCGGCGCCGGGGCGGGCGCGGTACCCGGTGCGGCTTCCGGTTCGGGCGCAGGTGATGGCGCGGGGGAAGGGACCGGTGCCGGGGCGGGCTGTTCCGGCCTCAGCGCAGGCGCCTCCGCCAGGGCCGCGGCCGCCTGCTCCGGGCCATCCGCCGTTCCCTCCTCGACGATCGCATCGAGCCCCTGCTCGAGTTTGGAGGAGGATTTGAACAGCCGGTCCTTGAGCTTCGAGAAAAACGCCATTTTGGTCTCCGCACAGAAGGTTGGCAGGGTGGTTTCACCTCACCTAATGCGGTTTCCGGCTGAGTGCAAAGCGCAAGCGCGCGGGCGGGTCAGGAAAACAGGGCGGTGAATCCGGCCTGCGCACCCCAGTAAAGCACCCAGACCGCGAAGGGGGTGACCCGCCGCAGGGGGTGGGCCGGGGGCAGCACGAAGGTCTCGAACGCCAGCACGATGTCCGACAGCATGAACGCGCAGGCGGCCGCAAAAACGGCGGCGCCGAAGGCTCCGGGCAGGGTCAGTGCGGCAAAGCCCATTGCCAGGATCACCGGGACATAGCCCAGCACCGCGCCCTTGAGCGGCCCGGCCCGGGGCGCAAGCAGCACGGCCATCCCCAGTCCGGCCAGTACCATCGCCGCGGCGGCCGCCAGCCCCGGAAGCTCCAGAATCCGCGCAGGCATGCTGGCGTCCCGGGTCAGGAACAGCGCCGCATAGGTAAGGTGCCCGGCGGCAAAGGCTGCAACACCCGCGAGAAAAGCCCCCTCCCCGTCGCGCGACAAGAAGAGATCGCCCAGCGCGCAAAGGCCGAGCGCGGAAATCAGCGGAGCCGGCGCACCGGAGGCCCAGGCACCCAGTGCCAGAAGCAGAACGGCGCCGGTTTTTGCGGCGCTGCGCCAGAACCCCGGCGGGCGCGCTGCCAGAAGCAGGTACCAAAACGCCAGCGCCGCCGCCCCACCCCAGAGCATCCGGGGATCTGCCGATACTTCCATTGCCTGCCTCCTTCGCCGCTTTGCGCGGGGCAAGCTAACCCGGGCAAAGCAGTGCGGGTCAAAGGTGACCTTGCGGGAGCCGCCTTGCCTGCGCGTGCGGCGATAGTCCTTGGCCCACGGCGCGGCGCTCTGGCAGAGTGGGCTCATGCGCTGGCTGTTGCTGATTCCCTTCCTTCCCGCGCTGCTTGGGCCGGTGGGGCCGGGCGGCGGGCGCGCCGTGGCGGCGCCGATGGGGGCCGAAGAGTTTGACCGCTACACGCAGGGGCGCACGCTCTACTATGGCTACGGCGGCACGCTTTACGGAGTGGAGCGCTACCTGCCGGACCGCCGGGTGATTTGGTCCTTCCTCGATGGCAATTGCCAGGAGGGCCGCTGGTACGAGGACGCGGGCCAGATCTGCTTTATCTACATCAACCGCGAAGAGCCGCAGTGCTGGAGCTTCGAGCTGAGCCCGCGCGGACTGACCGCGCGGTTCGAGAACGATCCCAACGCGACCGAACTATACGAGGCCGAAGATATCGGTGAGAAAATGCTCTGCTACGGGCCCGACACCGGGGTTTAGGGCTCCCGGAGCGGCAGGGCACCGTGCCAGCCCCGCAAGCACGGATCAGAACAGCGAACCCTGGCCGCCCTCGGGAGGGGTCTTTGGAGGTTGGGACGCTTCTCCGGCAGGTTTGGTCGGCTCTGTGCCGGACGGGCCGGGTCCCGCTGCCTTTCCGTCCAGGTCCAGCGTGCCATCGGAAAATTCGATCTGCAGCGGACCGGCGCTGGCGGCGGCGGCCCTGGTCGTCAGCACCTCGCCTCGGGAACGCACCACCGCGTAGCCACGCGCGAGCGTTGCCTTGTAGCTGAGGATCTCCAGCTGGCGGCCCGTTGCGGCGAGGCTCTGGCGGCGGCGGTCGGCGCGCATCCGCTCGGCCGCCTGCAGACGCTGGCCGAGCTGGGCGATGCGGTCTTTCTGCTGCGCCATCTCGCGCTGGATCGGCCGCAGGCTCAGCCGGGAGGACAGGTACTGCAGCCGGTCGCGGCGGGCTTGTACCAGCCCGCGCAGCGTGGCAGGGCGCAGCGAGGCCGCGGCCTCGCTCAGGTGCAGACGGCGGCGCTGCACCCCCGCGGTGAGCGCATCCGGCAGCCGCGTGGCGATCCGGTCGAGCCGCTGGCGCGGAGTTTCCAGCAACGTATCCGGGCGCGGCAGCGCACGGGCGAGGTCGCTCAGCCGCTGGCGGCGCAGCTGCACCGCCTGGCCCGCGGCACGGGTCAGCCGCGCGCCCTGGTTCTCCGTCCACCCCAAGCGCTCTAGCCGCACCGGTACTGCCAGCTCCGCCGCGGCGGTGGGAGTGGGCGCCCGCCGGTCGGAGACAAAGTCGATCAGCGTGGTGTCGGTCTCATGCCCCACCGCCGAGATCAGCGGGATATCCGAGGCCGCCGCAGCGCGCGCGACGATCTCCTCGTTGAAGCCCCAGAGATCCTCGATCGAGCCGCCGCCGCGGGCGACGATGATCAGATCGGGCCGCGGCAACGCGCCGCCGGGCGTGAGCCGGTTGAAACCCTCGATGGCACGGGCCACCTCGGGCGCGCAGGTACGGCCCTGCACCGCCACCGGCCAGACCAGCACCTTGCGCGGAAACCGTTCGCGCAGGCGGTGCAGGATGTCGCGGATCACCGCCCCCGAGGGCGAGGTGACCACGCCGATGATGTGCGGCAGATAGGGCAGCGGCTTCTTGCGGGCCGGCGCGAACAACCCTTCCGCCTCCAGCTGCTTCTTGCGCTTCTCCAGAAGCGCCATCAGCGCGCCCTGCCCCGCCGCCGCGGCCTCCTCGACATTGAGGTTGTACTTGGACTGGGCCCCGAAGGCCGTGAGACGGCCGGTGACGACGACTTCCAGCCCCTCCTCGGGCACCACGGAAAGCCCGGCGATCTGGCCCTTCCAAGTGGTGCAGGCCAGCACGTTGCGGTCGTCCTTGATGTCGAAATAGAGGTGCCCGGAGCGGGCCTTGAACACCCGGCCCACCTCGCCGCGCACCCGGATCCGGCCGAAGGTGCCCTCCAGTGTGCGCTTTACGGCGCCGGAGATCTCGGAAACGGTGAATTCGGGGGCGTTCTGTCCCGGCTGGGGGTCATCAAACAGGTCGGACAAGGGGTTCTGCTCTCCTGCGGCCTTGGGGGTTCTTGTTTTGCAGTGGCGCGCAGCATAGAACCCGCCGCAAGCATGGCAAGCCCCGGCCGCGCGGCCGGGGGGAATGGCGGCAAGGCGCCGGGGCAGGTCCCGGCCGGCAGAACGGAGCGCGGCAATGAACATCCTTATTCTCGGCGGCGGCGGGCGCGAACACGCCCTCGCCTGGGCGGTGATGCAGAACCCCAAGTGCGACAAGCTGATCGTCGCGCCGGGCAACGCTGGCATCGCCCAGATTGCCGATTGCGCGAGCCTCGACATCGAGGACGGCGGCGCGGTAGCGGGCTTTGCAGAGGAAAACGCCATCGATTTCGTGATCATAGGGCCGGAGGCCCCGCTGGCGGCGGGTGTCGCCGACCGGCTGCGCGAGGCAGGTGTCCTGGTTTTCGGCCCTTCGGAGGCAGCGGCCCGGCTGGAGGCCTCCAAACGCTTCACCAAGGAGATTTGCGATGCCGCCGGCGCGCCCACCGCAGGTTACGGCCATTTCACCGATGCCGAAGCGGCGAAGACCTATGTAAGGGCGCAGGGCGCGCCGATTGTGGTCAAGGCCGATGGGCTCGCCGCCGGCAAAGGGGTGATCGTCGCGATGCAGGAGCAGGAGGCGCTCGACGCGATTGACGGGATGTTCGGCGGCGCCTTCGGCGGGGCCGGTGCCGAGGTGGTGATCGAGGAATTCATGGAAGGCGAAGAAGCTTCGCTCTTCGTGCTGGTGGACGGCGAGGAGGTGCTGCCGATCGGCACCGCGCAGGACCACAAGCGCGTGGGCGAAGGCGACTGCGGCCCCAACACCGGCGGCATGGGCGCATATTCCCCCGCGCCGGTGCTGAGCACCGCAATCGAAGAGAAGGCGATCGAGGAGATTGTGAAGCCCACAATGAAGGTGATGGCCGAGCGCGGCATGCCCTACCAGGGCGTGCTTTATGCCGGTCTGATGATCCAGAACGGCGAGCCGCGGCTGGTGGAGTACAATGTCCGCTTCGGCGACCCCGAATGCCAGGTGCTGATGATGCGCCTCGGCGCGCAAGCTCTTGATCTGATGCACGCCGCGGCCGAGGGCCGCCTGGCCAGCGCGCGGGTGAATTGGGCGGGAGACCACGCAATCACCGTGGTCATGGCCGCCGAGGGCTACCCCGGTGCCTACCAGAAGGGTTCCGAGATCAAGGGGCTTGAGAGCCTGCCGGAGGACAGCAGCAACATGGTGTTCCACGCGGGCACCAGGGCCGAAGATGGCAAGGTGCTGGCCGCGGGCGGCCGGGTGCTGAACGTGACAGCGCGCGGCGCCAGCCTGCAGGAAGCCCGCGACCGCGCCTATGCGATGGTGGATTCGATCAACTGGCCCGAAGGCTTCTGCCGCCGGGACATCGGCTGGCGGGCGCTGAGCTGATCCGCGCCTGATCGCCGCGCCTCCGGCAACGGTTGCGCCCCCGCCCGCGTCGGCCCATCCGGCAGAAGGGCCTTGCAATTGAACCGTGGCCCGGGCGCTTGCGCGCCCGGCGGAACCATTGCGCGGCAGAGCCTTAGCAGAGCGCGGCTGCTGCCATGCCGCATTCACGCGCAACCTGCCGTTTGCAGCCATATGCCGCCGGCCTGATGCCTATCACCTGGAAGCCGGACGGAACAAAGGAAACCGGCATGATTCTGAGAGAAAAGCCTGGCGCGTTTCAGCTCCTGTTCGCGGTGCAGGGATCCGTCCTGCCGCGTATCCTGCCGCGCATTCTTGCGCTGGCCGGCCTGGCCGCGCTGATGGTCTGGGCCGATGGCGCCGTGATCGCGCTGCCGCACCTCGACCCCGGGCCGATGGCCGTCTTCGGCGTGGCGCTCTCGCTGTTCCTCGGGTTCCGCAACAACGCCGCCTATGACCGATGGTGGGAGGCGCGCAGGCTTTGGGGCCAGCTGGTAGCCGGGCTGCGCGCGCTGGGGCGGGAGACGGCGATCTTCATTCCCTCCGAGGACAGCGGCCGGCGCCTGCTGCGGCTGGCGCTGGCCTTCCTGCACCTGCACCGGCTGAACCTGCGCGGCCTGTCATTGGACAGCGCGGCGGCCGCCTGGACATCCGGCCTGCCGCAGCCCGCACCTGGCTCCGCCTGCGCGGCACTGGACCGGATGGAGGCCGAGATTGCAGCCTCCGGCGCTGACGGCTTCGGGCGCAAGGCTCTCGGGAAGCGGCTGGCAGATCTCTCCCTGGCGCAGGCAGGCTGCGAGCGCATCGCGGCAACCCCGCTGCCTTACGTCTATTCGCTCCTGGTGTTCCGCACGGCGTATCTCTACTGCCTTCTGATCCCCTTTGCTCTGTTCGACGCGGCGGGCTGGCTGACACCGCTTTTCACTGCCATCGCGGCCTATGTGTTCTTCGGGCTGGCCGAGGTTTCTGAGGAGCTCGCACATCCCTTCGGTGCCACCGGCAACGGGCTGCCGCTGGACGCGATGCGCCGCACAGTGGAAATCTCGCTGGCGCCGCATCTGGACCTGGATCCGCCGCCGCTGCGGCCTGCGAACTACGTGCTGAACTGAGGCGCGCCGCCTGCCGCGCCTCCGGCCGGCATTTCCTGGCGCGGGCGCGGCCGGCAGGTCTGCCATCTGCGCTCGGTTGTCATGACGGACCGCTCAGGCTGATGCCGCCCTGGCGCCCAACCTGATTTGCCGGAAACTCCCTGCATTCGGCCCTCTCGCCACGCAGGCACCGCTTACGGGCAGGCGAGCGCGCCGCTTAGGCCCTTCTCCGCGCGGAACGGCCCGACTTCCCGCGCAACCGCCTCTCCGCCGGCCAGCCGGACCGCGACGATTCTTCTCCAATCCGCGCTGACCAGCAGCAGTTCAGGTCCCGCGCCGCATGCCCGGAGGCCCGCGGTTATGACCTCCTGGCCGATTTGGTGATTGGTAACGCCTGGGAGGCTCGCCACTTCCGTCAGAGCCCCCTCCTTGAAACGCCAGATGCGCAGTACCTTCGCCAGATGGGGGCGGTCCACATAGGCAATCTCCACATGGCCATCGCCATCCAGATCCGCCGCGCCCACCGGAGCCAGCCAACGATTGCGGCGGCCAATGTAGGGTGTGGCGGCCAGCGGCTCCGGCCCGCCTTCGAGGCCATAGATCACGAGCCTCGCGCCGAGAGAAAAGCTGGATTGCACGGCCAGGATCTCCGGGCGGCCATCACCGGTCACATCGGCGAGCCGCGGGGCGGTGTCCTCGAAGATATGATCCGGCTGCGAAATCTCCTGCTGCCCGCCCCTGGGGCGGAAAATGACCAACCGCTGCCACTCGGGCGTGCGGCCCAGCACACCGTGGCCATAAGGCGCCTGTTCCGGATTGCCTGTGTAGCAGGCCTTTGCCGGATACTGCCCCCCGCCTTCGATGCAGCGGCGGGTTTCGGCGCCCGCTGCCGGAAGCGCTGAAGCGGTCAGCCACAGGAGCGCCGCTGCCCCGGCGCGGCGGGCAGAGCGGAGCCAGGGGCGCACCGGCAGACGCCGCGCCCCCGCCTCCCTGCGCATCAGATCTGCTTTTCGGGCATATGCACGATCAGCCCGTCCAGCGCATCGGTCACCTTCAGCTGGCAGGTCAGGCGCGAGCGCTCCGGGTCGGGCTCGTAGGCGAAGTCCAGCATGTCTTCCTCCATGTCATCCTTCGCCGGCAGCTTCTCCACCCAGGCGGCATCGACATAGACATGGCAGGTCGAACAGGCACAGGCGCCGCCGCAATCGGCCTCGATGCCCGGAATGTTGTTGTCGCGCGCGCCTTCCATCACGGTCAGCCCGCTGGCGACCTCGACAACGTGCTCGGTGCCGTTGTGCTCGATATAGGTGATCTTTGCCATCGTCAGCTCTCTTCCCTTCTCCGGTACTTGCTGGACTGTGTAGCCAAGCCGCCGTGCCGCTGCCAGTCCCATTTACGACCCCGGGCTGACGCGGCTGGACGCCCGGCGCAAATGTTCTATATATGTTCTCAGCCTGTCCCCGCCCGCAACCATCCCGCACCCCGAGGCCCCATGCCGCCCGCACCGCCGCTCCCGCCCGTATCCGTTCCGCCCCCGCGCGGCCCCTGGCCGCGCCCGCCGGCCTGCCTGCCCGCCGCGCGGCTGGGCGAGCCGCCGGAGAACGCCCGCATTACCGTGGCCGGGCTGGTGATCCTGCGGCAGCGGCCGGGCACCGCCAAGGGGGTGATCTTCCTCACGCTCGAGGACGAGACCGGCATCGTCAACGTGATTGTCTGGCGCAAAATCTACGAAACCTTCCGCCGGGCGGTGATTGCCGGGCGTCTCCTGCGGGTGACCGGGCGGCTGCAGCGGGCGCATGCTGTCACCCATGTGATCGCCGAATCCATTGAGGACATCTCGCCGATGCTCGATCACCTGTTGAGCGAACAGGGGCGGCAGGACGATCCCGCCTTTGCGCCGGGTCCGGAACTGGGCTAGGGTCCGGCCGAACCGCAGGCGCGCGCCGTGCCTGCCCCCCGGGACCCCGCGCATGCCGCCGAGCCGATTCACCCTCTGCCCCTTGCCGCCTGCCTTGCCGAAGGGCGCGCTGGCGGTCCTGCTGCTGGCGGCGCTGACGGCCTGCAGCGCCGCGGGCACCGAAGGCGCCGCCACCCGCGCGGGCCATTACGCCCCCCCCGGCGCGCCGCCCGGAACCTGCTGGAGCAAGCACACCCGCCCGGCCGTGATCGAGACCGTGACCAGCCAAGTAATGGTGCGGCCTGCCGAGACCGACGCCGCGGGCGGGGTGCTCCGCGCGGCGCTGTTCCGCACCGAAACCCGGCAGGAGATTGTCGAGCCGCGCCGCGAGACCTGGTTCGAGATTCCCTGCGCCCTCAGCATGACGCCGGAGTTCATCCGCACGGTGCAGCGCGCGCTGGCAGCCCGCGGGTTCTACAGCGGGCCGGTGCATGGCCGCATGGACGCCGCCACCCGTGATGCCGTGCAGCGCTATCAGCGGCCGTCGGGGCTGGACAACGGCACCCTGTCGCTCGCAGCCGCGCGCAAACTGGGGCTGGTGGCGATCGGGAGCTGATGCAGCCCCGCTTCACCTCCGGTCGCCCTGCCCGCGCAGGCAGTTCCCAGCTTTGCGCCCGTCTGTTAGGCTCCGCTTGGGCGGCTCCGCCGTCCGCCCCGCCGCATAGGAGAACCGCCCGCCATGCTGAAAACCAGCCTGCCCGACACCGGGTTCCTCTCCGGCGCTTCCAGGCCGCTCAAGCGCATGCTCGAGAGCCAATCCACCGAAGTGCGGCTGCGCCAGGGCGAGACACTGTTCGAGCACGGTGACACGGGCGATGCACTATATGCGATTATCGAGGGCGCGCTGGAGTTCTCCATCCTGTCAGCCTCCGGGCGCAAGCTGTCGCTGGACATGATGCGCCCCGGCGCGGTTTTTGGCGAGATTGCGCTCTTCGACCCGGGCGAGCGCACCGCCACAGCAACGGCCGCAGAGCCCAGCCGCCTGCGCCGGGTGCGCAGCCGCGACGTGATGGCGCAGATCCGCCAGCATCCCGACCTGGCCGCCGATCTTCTGCGCCTGGCCGGGCAGCGGATGCGGTGGATGAACGCGCAGCTGAACGAGCAGGTATTCCTGCCAATGCCTGTGCGGCTGGCGCGCAAGCTGATCTATCTGGCGCCGGAAAACGGCAATGGGCGGGTGGCGCTTTCCCAGGCGGAGCTGGCGGAGTTCGTCGGTGCCACCCGGGAGGCGGTCTCCAAGACGCTGGCAGCCTGGAAACGCGGCGGGGTGGTCGGCATCAGCCGCGGCGGAGTGGAGATCCTGGACCGCACGGAACTGGCAGTACTGGCCCAACCGGACTCGATCTGACCCCCACCCGCTGCAATTCGTCCGAAACTCCCTAAGAAAATCCGCGCTCTGTAATCCGGGTTACAGAAGCCTTGGCGCTGCCGCGCCATAACCGCTCTGCGGACAGCCATTATCCGTTCCATCCCGATGGCTGCCTGTCCAACAAGAGCCATGTGCCCGCAAGCACATGGCTCTTCCCTTGCCCGGTGCCCAGCCCTCCACAGCCTGGGAGACGCCGGGCGAAAAAGTTTTCTGAAAACTCTTGCCCAAGACTATTCCGAAGAGTCCTTGGCCGGTCTTCTCCTCTCCGGCTGCCATAATTTGGGCCGCTTTGTCCCTCTTTGTTCAAAACATATTCACTTAGGCTTTCCGGAACCGGACCGCTAACCTGCCGCGCATGGCATATGACTAGGACAGACTGTACCGCAAAACCCCGGATGCGCTGGGGCTCCCTCCCCGGCCGTTACTCTGGGAACCGGACGGGGAATACGGCATCCTGCTGTTCGGCCGGACCCTGCACATGCTGGCCGCCCCGGACCGGCGGGCAGTTCTGGCCCGCTGACTGCCGCATATGCGCAAGGGTGGCTGGGTGCTGATCGCCGTCGAACCGCGCAATCTGGAAGACTTCCGTAAGGTCATTGCGGCGGCGCGCGGGGGCCTGGTGCAACCGAAGGGACAGCCGCGGCCTGCTGTTCATGCAGCAGGCCTGACACTGCCGCCGACAAGGAAAAAGGCCGGGCAGAAGCCCGGCCTTCGGCAGTTCAAACAAGGTCTCGCTGCGGGGGTTACTCCGCCAGGTTCAGCGCGACAAAGCGCGGCTCGCCGCCGCGGCGCACCAGAAGCAGCAGCGACTTGCGGCCCGCTTCCCGGGCATCCGCGACCTGGTTTTCCAGCTCAGCGATGGATGAGACCTTCTGCTGGCCCGCCTCGGTGATCACGTCACCAGCTCGCAGGCCCTTCTCCCAAGCCTCGGAGGCTTCATCGACCGACAGGATGGCCAGGCCCTCGACGCCGGCGGGCACGTTCAGCTCGCGGCGCAGCTCATCGTTCAGCACACCGACAGAGAGGCCGAGAAGCTCCTTCTCGGTGACGTCCGGACCGCCTTCGGCTTCCGGCAGGGAGGAGCCGCCCACGGCGTCCTCGCGGCGCCCGAGGGTCACCCGCAGGGTTTCGGTCTTGCCTTCGCGGTGGACCACGACGCGCACGGTCTTGCCGACCTCGGTGTTGCCAACCTGGCGCACCAGAGCGCGGGTGTCGGCAACATCGGTGCCGTCGAAGCTGACGATCACGTCTCCCGCCATCATGCCCGCCTGCTTGGCCGGGCCGTCCGGCACCTCGGTGACCAGCGCGCCCTTGGGCCTGTCGAGGCCGATTGCCTCCGCGAGATCAGAATCCACGTCCTGGATCTTCACGCCCAGCCAGCCGCGGCGGGTTTCGCCGAATTCCTTCAGCTGCTCGACCACCTTGCTGACCACGTTGGAAGCCATCGAAAAGCCAATGCCGATGGAGCCGCCGTTGGGCGAAAGGATTGCGGTGTTCACGCCCACGACCTCGCCGTCCATATTGAAGAGCGGCCCGCCCGAGTTGCCGCGGTTGATCGCCGCATCGGTCTGGATGTAGTCATCGTAGGTGCCCGACAGCTCGCGGTTGCGGGCGGAGACGATACCGGCTGAGACCGAGAAACCCTGCCCCAGCGGGTTGCCCATCGCGACCACCCAGTCGCCGACGCGCGCGGTGTCGCTGTCGCCGAATTTGACGAACTTCAAGGGGCCGGGTGCCTCCACCTTCAGAAGCGCAATATCGGTGTTGGGATCGGTGCCGACCACCTTGGCGGGCAGCGGACGCGATGGCTGGCCTTCGCCCGGGTAGAATTCGATCTCGATCTCGTCGGCGGCCTCGATCACGTGGTTGTTCGTGACGATGTAGCCGTCCTCGGAAATCACGAATCCCGAACCAAGCGCAGAAGAGCGGCGCGGCCGCGGGGTGCCGTTGCCGTTGCGGTCCTGGAATTCGCGGAAGAAATCCTCGAACGGGGAGCCCTCGGGCACAATGCCTTGCGGGCCAGTGCGGCCCTCGATCATGGTGGAGGTGGTGATATTGACTACCGAGGGGCTGATCTTTTCTGCCAGCGGTGCCAGACTTTCCGGCCGTGCCAGCCCGGGCAACGCCTGCAGCAGCAGAATGGCCGCGCTCAGCAGCGTCAGGAGGAAGAGCCGCATGGCGGCGGGCCGTTCGCTGTTCTGTTTGGATAAAACTATTGCCTGTGGCTCCACGGAATTACTCCTTGTCATAGCCGTCTTGTTCTTGTCTGCGCCGGTGCGCGCCCTGGGAAACAGGCCGCCGGCGGGCGGTCACGGCTCCAATGTAGGGGTTTGCCGCCGTACCGCAATGTATGTTGCAGGCAATCAAGCCCGCGTGAGCACAGCGCCGCCCTGCCGCCGGGTCATAGGCCAAGGCGGAAAGCGAGCCACACCAGCAACAGTCCCAGCGCCACGGCGGACAGTCCCGCAATCCGGCGCTGTTCCTCGGTCAGGAGGCGCAGCATTTCCAGCAAGCGCTCAATAAGCGAAGGGGCCAGCACGTAGACCAGCCCCTCCACGATCAACACCAGCCCGATGGCCAGCAGCAGCATCGCCATCACTCGCTTTCAGCACCGCCGGCCTGCGCGGCGTTGTTTGCGGCGGGCGTTTCCGGCGCGCGCGACTCGGAGGCAGGCGCTTCGGGTGCGGCGGCCGGGGCTTGCGCCGCGCCCGGCGCAGCCGGGGCACGCGACCCCGCAGCGCCGCCGGAGAACTTCAGATAGTTGAAGAAGTCCGAATCCGGTGACAGCACCATCGAAGAGTTGCCCTCCCGCAGCGCCCGCGCGTAGGCGTTGAGGCTGCGGTAGAACTCGAAAAACTCCCCGTCGCGGCCATAGGCCTCTGCAAAAATGGCGTTGCGTTCTGCATCGGCCTCACCGCGGATCACTTCAGCCTCGCGGCGCGCCTCCGAAACCAGCTCGACCTCGGTGCGGTCGGCCTGGGCGCGGACCCGCTGGGCGGCTTCCTCGCCGCGGGCGATCTCGTCCGCCGCCTCGCGCTCCCGCTCGGCCCGCATCCGGGCGAAGGTGGCATCAAGGTTGGCTTGCGGAAGGTCGGTGCGCTTCAGGCGCACGTCGATCACCTCAAGCCCGAAGCTGCGGGCTTCGGCAATCGCGCCGTTGCGGATGCGCAGCATCAGCGCGGCCCGGTCCGAGGACAGGATGTCGTTCGAGCTGACCGAGCCGAGCACCTCGCGGGTCTGGGCACGCATGATCTTGTCGAGCCGTGATTCCGCGCCCGAAATGCCACCCGCGCCAACCGCCTGGCGGAAGCGCTCCACGTCAACGATCCGGTAGCGCGCAAAGGCGTCCACGATCAGGCGGCGGTCGTCCAGCGGAGTGACTTCCAGCGGGCCGACTTCCAGGCTGAGGATGCGGTCGTCGTAGCGCACCACATTGTCGATCAGCGGCACCTTGAAGGCGAGACCGGGCTGTTCCTCGACCGCCACGACGCGGCCAAACCGCAGCACCAGCGCCTTCTGGCGCTCGTCCACGATGAAGATCGCCGAAAGCACGGCGATCAGTGCAACTACAAGTACCGGCAGAAGAAAGGTCGTCTTACGCATCAGTTGCTCTCCGTCCGGCGCAGTTCGTTGAGCGGCAGGTAGGGCACCACTCCCTGGCTCTGGCCCTGGCCGGCCTGGTCCAGGATGATCTTGTCCACGCGGCCCAGCACCTCTTCCATGGTTTCCAGGTAGAGACGCTTGCGGGTCACCTCGGGTGCCTTCTGGTATTCCTCCAGAACCGCGATGAAGCGGCTGGCTTCACCCTGGGCCTCGTTCACCACGCGGGCGCGGTAGGCTTCGGCCTCTTCCAGCGTTTGCGCGGACTGGCCGCGGGCGCCTGCCAGCTTGCGGTTGGCGTAGGCGTCGGCCTGCTTTTCAAGCCGGTCGCGCTCCTGGCCTGCCGATTGCACTTCCCGGAAGGCGTCCTTCACCGGCTCCGGCGGGTCAGCGCCGTCGAAGTTCACCCGGACGATGTTCACGCCGCTGTCGTAGCTGTCGAGCGTGAACTGGATCAGTTCTTCGAGCCGGGCCGAGATCGCGCCGCGGTCGCGGTTCAGGATCGGCGCCAGTTCGGACTGGGCGATGATCTCGCGCATCGCCGATTCCGCCACCGCCTGGATGGTCGCGCGCGGGTCGCGGAGGTTGAACAGATAGCGGGCCGGATCAGAGATGTTCCAGACCACCTGGAAGTCGACGTCGATGATGTTCTCGTCGCCAGTCAGCATCAGCCCGGCATCCGAGCCGCGGCCGCCCGCGCCAATGTTCTCCACCTGCTCCACCCGCACCGGGATCACCTCGTAGGTGACCAGCGGCCATGGCGCGAAGTTCAGGCCGGGCTGGCCGGTCGCCATATATTCGCCCAGGAACAGCTCGACCGACTGCTCTTCCGGTTTCACGGTATAGAAGCTCGCCATGCCCCAGAGCACAACACCCGCAAGTGCAGCCAGACCCAGGGTGCCCCTGGTGAACAGCGGTGCGCCGCCGCCCGGGCCGCGGCCGGAGCCGCCGCCGCGGCCGCCGCGGCCGCCCATCAGCACGCGCAGCTGTTCCTGGCCCTTCTTCACGAGCTCGTCGATTTCGGGGATCTGGGGGTCATCGGGTCTGCGTCCGCCGCCACCGCCGCTGCCGCCCTTGTCACCCCGGTTTCCTCCTCCGCCGCCGGATGAGCCTCCGCCCCCCCAGGGGCCGCCACTGTTGCCCGCCATATGTCTCCTATCCAAACTTCCGCCGCGCCGGGCGGCTCTTGTTTCCGGTTATTGCCGGTGCGCCCGGCCCTCAGGCCGTGCGCACCGGAGTCTTCATGGTCACCAACTCTTCCGACATTGTCGGATGCACCGCAACGGTGCGATCGAAATCTTCCTTGGTCGCGCCCATCTTTACCGCGATTCCCGCCAGCTGGATCATCTCGCCCGCGCTGGGTGCGACGATATGGCAGCCCAGCACCTTGCGGCTGGCCTTGGAGACGATCAGCTTCATCAGCACCCGCCGCGTGCGCCCGGCAAAGGCCTGCTGCATCGGCTTGAAGGAGGTCGCGTAGACCTCGATCTCCTCCCGCTCGCGCGCCTCCTCCTCGCTCATCCCGATGGTGCCCATCTCCGGCTGAGTGAAGATCGCGGTCGGGATCAGGTCATGATCGGGCTTCGTCGGGTTGCCCTTGAACACGGTCTCGACAAAGGCCATCGCCTCGCGGATCGCCACCGGGGTCAGCTGCACCCGGTCGGTGACATCGCCGATCGCATAGACCGAGGGCACGGAGGTTTGGCTGTATTCGTCCACCATGATCTCGCCGGCCCGGCCGCGCTCGACCCCGATGTCCTCCAGCCCGAGGTTGTCCGCGTTCGGATTGCGGCCGGTGGCGTACATCACCTTATCGAACAGCTGCTCCTGGCCGTTGGTCGATTTGACCCAGATCTTATCACCTTCCTTGCGCATCTCCAGCACGTTGGTGCCGAGACGCAGGTCCACGCCCGCCTGGCACATTTCCTCGGAGATCAGGCCGCGCGCCTCGTCGTCGAATCCGCGCAGGATCTGGGCGCCGCGGTAGAACTGGGTGGTCTTCACGCCGAGCCCGTTCATGATACCCGCAAACTCACAGGCAATATAGCCGCCGCCGACGATCAGAAGGCTTTCGGGCAGCTTGTCGAGGTGGAACATCTCGTTCGAGGTGATCGCCAGCTCACAGCCCGGGAAATCCGGTACCGAGGGCCAGCCGCCGGTGGCGATCAGGATGTGCTTAGCGGTCTTGCGGGTGCCGTCGGCGAGTTCCACCGTGTGGGGATCGGCCAGCCTGGCGCGCCGGTCGTAGCTGTCGACCCCGTTGTTTTTCAGGATACCGCGGTAGACGTTCTCGAGCCGATCCAGCTCGCTGTGCAGCTTGTCCTTGAAGGCAGGCCAATCGAAGCTGCCGCGGCGCACGTCCCAGCCGTAGCTGCGCGCATCTTCCAGCGCGTCCGAATATTCCGAGGCAAACACCATCAGCTTTTTCGGCACGCAGCCGCGGATCACGCAGGTGCCGCCATAGCGGTCCTCCTCGGCCAGCGCCACCTTGGCGCCCTCCTGCGCCGCGACCCGCGCAGCCCGCACCCCGCCGGAGCCGCCGCCGATGACAAACAGATCATAATCAAAGCTCATGATGTCCCGCCTTTTGCATTTCCAGATCCGGTATCCCACAACGGGACACCAAACGCCATATGCCTAAGTGGGCGCAAAAGCGCGGGATTCAACTGCCAGCGGTCCTGCCGGACCGGCACCCCGCGCGTTTGTGATCCCCCGCGGCACCGACCGCGGGGGGAAGGCCGTCAGCCGGGGAGGTCCTTGAACAGGTTTTCGGTCTCACCCGCGTCGAGCTGGTCCTGCTCCACGGTGCCTTCGTTGATGTCGCGCACCTCGACCCTGCCGTCGCCATAGCCGATCACCACGGAATCGCAGATGTCGATGAACAGCCCGTTCTCGACCACGCCGGGAATCTGGTTCAGCACCAGCGACAGCTGGCGCGGATTGCCGATGCGGTTGAGGTGCAGGTCCAGGATGTGATTCCCTTCGTCGGTGATGAAGGGCTCGTCACCGTCCATCCGCAGCGAGGTATCGCGGCCAAGAACGTCCATCGATACCAGCGTCTCCTCGATCAGCGAGCGGGTGGACTGCCAGCCGAAGGGAATCACCTCCACAGGCAGCGGGAAGGCGCCCAGCGTCTCCACCGATTTGCCGGCGTCGGCGATCACCACCATCTGGTCCGAGGCCGTGGCGACGATCTTTTCCTGCAGATGCGCGCCGCCGCCGCCCTTGATAAGATTCAGATCGGCGTCAAACTCGTCAGCGCCGTCGATGGTGAGGTCGAGCCATTTCGCCTCGTCCAGCGTGACCACGCTGATGCCCACTTCACGCGCCAGAGCGGCGGTGCGGGAGGAGGTCGGCACGGCGGTGATCTTCAGCCCCTCGTCGCGCACCCGGCTGCCGAGGCAGCGCACCAGCCAGGCGGCAGTAGAGCCGGTGCCGAGACCGACACGCATACCGTCTTCAACCATGTCGGCCGCCCGCTTGGCGGCGACGAATTTTGCCTTGTCGACAGGCGACAGTTCTGAGGTCATGAGCGAGGCTCCCGTACTAAGCTTTTGCGCCGCTTATAGGCGCATTGGCAGCGCGGTGCGAGGGGCCATTGCGCGGGTTTCGTCCGGCCCGGCCACAAATCTCCGGGCAATCGGGCCATGGGTTGAAAAAGATGCACCGCTGCGGCGTGTTTCCTATCGGAAACGGCGGAAACGGGCTAGTTTTCCGCGCCATTGTGCATAGTGTCGCGCCATGACCGAAACCTGCCGTCTCCATTACGCGCCCGACAATGCCAGCCTGATCGTCCGGCTGGTCCTGGAGGAGCTGCGCCTGCCCTACACCTGCCAGCTGGTCGACCGCGGGGCCGGCGCGCACCAGAGCCCGGATTATTTGGCGCTCAACCCGCACGGGCTGATCCCGGTGCTGGAGACGCCGGATGGTCCGATTTTCGAAACCGCGGCGATCCTGCTGTGGCTCAGCGGGCGGCAAAACGCGATGGCCCCGGCAGAGCTGAGTTCCGAGCGGGCCGGGTTCCTCAAGTGGCTGGTCTTCACCTCCAACACGCTGCATGCTGACCTTCGCATGCTGTTCTACCCGGAGAAATACGTCGGCAGCGGCGACAGCCACCAGACGCAGCTGCGCCACGTGCTGCGCGAGCGCCTGCACGCACACCTTAAGCGCGTCGAAAGCGCCGCCGCCGAGCGCCCGTCCTGGCTCGGCGCGCCGCAGCCATCGGTGCTGGACTACTATCTCGCCTGCCTCTTGCGCTGGATGGCGCTCTACCCGGCGAATGACGACCGGTCGTGGTTCGCGCTTGGCCGCTACCCCTGCCTGCAGCGCCTCTGCGCCGGGCTGGAGCAGCGCCCCGCCACCGCCGCCGCGCAAGCTGCCGAAGGCCTCGGGCCCCGGCCCTTCACTTCTCCTGTTTATGCCAATCCCCCAGAAGGATCCGCCACCTGATGTTCCTCTCCGTCTTCGACATGTTCAAGGTCGGCATCGGCCCCTCCTCATCGCACACGATGGGGCCGATGGTGGCCGCCGCGCGCTTCCTCGACATGATGCGCGCCTCACCGTTTGAATTCCGCGGCCTGCGCGCCTCGCTGCACGGCTCGCTGGCCTTCACCGGCGCTGGCCACGCCACCGACCGCGCGACGATCCTGGGCTTGGGCGGCTTCGAGCCGGAAACCTACGATGACGAGAAGGCTGAAGCCTTCCTTGCCCGGCTGGCCGAGACCAGGACCATGCAGCCCGAGGGCCTGCCGGAACTGCGCTTCGACCCCAAAGCCGACATGATCTTCGACTACGACCAGGCGCTTCCCGGCCATGCCAACGGCATGATCCTGATGGCAACCGACGCCCAGGGCGACGTGATCCTGCGGCAGGTGTTCTACTCGGTCGGCGGCGGCTTCGTGCTGACCGAGGAGGAGCTCGCCGCGGGCAAGGACACCGACGACGGTCCGCCGGTCCCCTACCCGTTCAAATCCGCAGCCGAAATGCTGGAGATGGCCAGGGAGAGCGGCAAGACCATCGCCCAGATGAAGCGCGCCAACGAAATCTCCCGCGGCTGCGAGCAGAGCCTCGCCAAGGGCACCGCCCGCATCTGGGAGGTGATGAACAACTGCATAGAGCGCGGGCTCACGCGCGACGGCATCCTGCCCGGCGGGCTCAAGGTGCGCAGGCGCGCCAAGGCGATCCACGATGCGCTGCTCGCCGAGCGCGGCAAGAACATCAACGCGCCGCACACCATCAACGACTGGATGAGCGTCTACGCGATGGCCGTGAACGAGGAGAACGCGGCCGGCGGCCAGGTGGTGACCGCACCCACCAACGGCGCGGCAGGCGTGCTGCCGGCAGTGCTGCGCTACTACCTCGACCACGTGCCGGGCGCGTCCGAGCGCCACGTGGAGGACTTCCTTCTGACCGCCGCTGCGATCGGCGGGCTGGTCAAGTACAACGCCTCGATCTCCGGTGCCGAGGCGGGCTGTCAGGCCGAGGTCGGCTCGGCCGCGGCAATGGCGGCAGCGGGCTTGTGCGCGGTGATGGGCGGCACCCCCGAACAGGTGGAAAACGCCGCCGAAATCGCGCTGGAGCATCACCTCGGCATGACCTGCGACCCGGTGAAGGGACTGGTGCAGGTTCCCTGCATCGAGCGCAACGGGCTGGGCGCGATCAAGGCGGTCTCCGCCGCCTCGCTGGCGCTGCGCGGCGACGGCCAGCATTTCGTGCCTCTGGACGCGGTGATCGAGACCATGCGGCAGACCGGCGCCGACATGCATGAAAAGTACAAGGAAACCTCGCTTGGCGGCCTCGCCGTCAACATTCCAAACTGCTGAGAGCGCTCAAAAAAACGCCACGGTCAGCTTGCCAACCCAAGGCGCCGCCCCTAGCGTGGCGCCATGACCAACGACCGCCCTCTTCTTGGCATAGCCCTCATGCTGGGCTTCTGTGCCGTGATCCCGCTTGGCGATGCCATCGCCAAGCTGCTGGCCGCCCGCGTGCCGGTGGCGCAGATCGTGTTTATCCGCTTTGCCGCGCAGGCGCTGCTTCTGGTGCCGCTGGCGCTGGCGCTGCGGCTGCCGCTCAGCGTGTCCCGGCAGGTGCTGCCGCTGCTGGTGGTGCGTACGATCCTCCAGATGGGCGGTATCGGCGCGATGTTCATAGCGCTGAAGCACCTGCCGCTGGCCGATGCGGTGGCAATTGCGTTCGTGATGCCCTTTATCATGCTGCTCCTGGGCAGATACGTGCTGGGCGAGGAGGTCGGCCTGCGCCGCCTGGCTGCCTGCGCTGTGGGCTTTGCGGGCACGCTGCTGGTGATCCAGCCGAGCTTTGCTGAGGTTGGCTGGCACGCGCTCTGGCCAGTGGCGGTGGCGGTGATCTTTGCGCTATTCATGCTGATTACCCGTAAAATCGCGAAGCACACCGACCCGATCGCAGTGCAGGCGCTGGCGGGCGCGATGGGCACCGCGATGCTGGCGCCCGTGTTCCTGATCGGCGGCGCGCTAGGCTCCACAAGCTTCAGCCTTGAACTGCCTCCGCAGGACACCTGGACGCTGCTGGCCGCTGCGGGCGCGCTCGGCACGGTGGCGCATCTCTTCATGACCTGGAGCCTGCGCTTTGCCCCCGCCGCGACGCTCGCCTCGATGCAATACCTGGAGATCCCGATGGCCACTTTCATCGGCTGGCTGATTTTCGCGGAGCTGCCCAATGCGCTGGCCACCGCCGGGATCGCGCTGACGGTTGCGGCCGGGCTCTACGTGGTGCTGCGCGAACACCACACCGCCCGCGCCAAGGCCCGCGTCACCCCCGCGGCCCCTCCTGCTGCCTGACACCCCGGCTGACCGCCTGCATCACCGCTGCCAGCGCGCGGCGCGGCACGATCACCAGCAGCCCCGGCCCGTCGGGGCTGATCCGGACCGGGCCCAGCGCCCGGTTCGACGTGCCAACCCGCCCCATCGGCGACAGCGTCAGCCCGTCGATGGGCCAGCGCAGCCCCTCCGAGCGGCCGCTCAACTCCTGCATCGGGTAGAGCGACACCACGTCGCCCGCCTCCAGCGGCAGCTCCACCGGACCCGTTGCGTGAAAGATCACCTCGGTCCCGCCGATCAAAACGCACGGTGTCTCATGCCCCTGCACCAGTGTGCTGAGGGCTGCCAGCTGGTGGTCGAGCCGCGCGCCGAGGAACCCCACTGCCAGCACCACCGGCGCCGAAATCGCGCGCAGCGCCTTGTCGAAATCGGTGCTGTCCTGCTCTTCCACGTGAAACAGCCGCTCTGGCGGCAGGGCGGCGCGGGTCTCGGCAGGCAGAGAGTCGAAATCGCCGATCACGGCCTCCGGGATATGCCCCGCCGCCAGCGCCGCCGCCGCACCGCCATCGGCGGCCACCAGCACCGGTGCCAGCGCCAGCGCCTCGGCCAGGCTGCCCCGCGCAATCTCCCCGCCGCCAACCAGGGTTACCGGCCCGGTTTCCTCAACAATCCATCGCTTCATGCGCGCATTCCTTGCAGATTTGGAAACCAGCCACAATGTGAACACAAAATGATACGATCAATTGCACGGATTCGAGCAAAATTTGTCCTTTCGCTAACGAAAGTGAGGGACAACGGACGCGGCAAGGACGGAGACGCTAATGGTACAAAACAACAAAGTCTTGACCGTATCCTACGGGACCTTTTCCTGCACCTTGGAAGGGTTCGAAGATTCCTTCGGCACGATGAAGGCCATCGCCGAGTACTTCCGCGACCTCGCCTCCGACGACCGATATTTCGGTGCCGAGCCGCCGCAGCCCGACGCCGATATGCTCGCCCGCATCGCCCAGCGCGAGATCGCCCGCCAGGTCGAGGCCCGCAGCAGCGGCGGCGGCATCCACCTGCGTGCCGCAGCGCCTTCCCTGGCCTCCGCGCCCCCTCCGCCTGCCGCGGGCGGAACCCCGCATCCGGCGCCACAGCCCGAGGCAGATAGTACCGAGGCACCGGAGGCCGAACCCGCGCCCGCCGCCGTGCCTCATGCTGCCCCGCAGGCAGCGTCCGAGGAGGCCAAGGAACCCGAGACCGAAGCCGTTCAGGAGTCCGCGCCAGACGGGCTGCCCGCTGTGGCCGGGGAGCTCCCGCCCGAAGCCGAAGCCGAAGCCGAAGCCGAAGCCGAAGCCGAAGCCGAAGCCGAAGCCGAAGCCGAAGCCGAAGCCGAAGCCGAAGCCGAAGCCGAAGCCGAAGCCGAAGCCGAAGCCGAAGCCGAAGCCGAAGCCGAAGAATTCTTTGCCGCAGGCTCCGCCCGGTCCAGCGAAACTGCACCAGCCGCGCAGGATTTTGCGCACGATGAGCCGCAAGATGAGCCGCAGGGGACGCTTTCTCCTGACAGCATCGCCGCCAAGCTGCAGCGCATCCGTGCCGTCGTGGCCCAGCGGGGGCCGGAAAGCGAATTTCTTGAAGACGAGCACGCCGACAGCATTCTCCAGGATGCCGCCGCCGAGATCTCCCAGGCGATCGAGCAGGACGGCCGCGAAGAAACCTCCACGGTCGAGGACGAGCCCGACGCGGAAATCGCCCGCGCGCTGGACCGCCTGGACCTGGAAGGCCCGCGGGACAGTTCCGGACCGGATGTGGCGGAAGAGGCCGAAGCGGAATCCGCGGAAGGTCCCGAAACCGCTCCGGAGCCCGCTGCGCCGGCAGGACCGCGCATAGCCAAGGTGAAGCGCGCGGATTTCGAAGCCGCCGTCGCCAGCGGCCGCCTTGAGGAAATCACCGCCGGGCTGACGGCGGAGAGTAACGAGCCGCAGGAGCAGCCTCTCGACGCAGCGGAATCGCTTCTCTCGGATGAAGACGAGGCCGACCTGATGCGCGAGCTGGCCGAGGTCGAGGCCGAACTCCTCGCCGCCGCGGCTGCAGTCCCGGAAGAAGAGGAGCAGGCTGAAGCCGTCCCCCCCGCCGGTCCCGAAGTGCTGGCGGAGGACCGGCTGACAGGCACCGCCGCTGCCGGGGACGCTCCCGCCGGAGCCGCTCCGGCGGAGGATGCCGCGGCAGATGAAAGCGGCGCTCCTGACCGCGCGCAGGCTTCGGTCGACAATGACGTGAACCGCCTGATGGCCGCGGCTGACGCCCGGCTGGACGATCCCGAAGCCGCATCCTCGCGCGAGACCTACAGCCATCTGCGCGCCGCCGTGGCTGCCGCCGAGGCCGACCGCTCCAGCGACAGCGGCGACGGTGCCGAACCCTACCGCCAGGACCTCGCCAGCGTCGTGCGGCCGCGCCGCCCGGAAGCCGCCGGCCGAACCGGCGAACGCCCGGCCCCGCTCAAGCTTGTGGCCGAGCAGCGCATCGGCGAAGCGGACGTGCCTTCCGGCGCAGCCGCTCCTGTCCGCCCGCGCCGGGTCTCCGAGGACGTGCTGGGCAAGGAAAGCGCCGAAAGCGCCAGCGGTTTCGCTGCCTATGCAGCGGAATGCGGCGCGGCTGGGCTGCAGGATCTGCTCGAAGCGGCCGCGGCTTACATGAGCTTTGTCGAAGGCCGGGGCCAATTCTCCAGGCCGCAGCTGATGAACAAGGTGCGCAGCGCCGGCAGCGGCCAGTTCAACCGTGAAGATGGACTGCGTTCCTTCGGCCAACTGCTGCGCGAGGGCAAGATTGAACGCTCGGGCAACGGCCAGTTCACCGCTTCGGGCGAGATCGGCTTTCAGCCCGGCAGCCGCGCCGCAGGCTGAGCTCTCAGGACCGGAAACAAGAAACGGCGCCCCTCGAGGCGCCGTTTCTTGGCCGGACACCGTCCTGCGGAGGTCTCCAAGGCAGCGGCCGCTTTCTGACCGGAAATACCCGCGGTGAATTGGCCGCAGGCCAAGAGGGGCAGCGCCCCTCCCCTATTGCATTACTTCTTGCCGGTATCGGACCCGGACACTGCCCCGGGATCTTCCTTGCCAATCCCGCGGAAGACGAACTTGAACGGCAGCGCCCAAAGCACGCCAAGCACGATGTAGACCGCCAGCTCCACCAGCAGCGGCGGGCGGCCGAGCCAATTGAGCACAGTCACCGCCGCCACCACGTAAAGCGGCAAGCCGACCAGCAGGATCACCAGCGACCACAGCCGCCGGGCCCTGTAGCTCAGCCCTTTGCCCGCAGCCATCAGTCTGCGAACGGGTCGGTCACCAGGATGGTGTCGTCCCGCTCCGGGCTGGTGGACAGGAGCGCCACGGGGCATTCGATCAGCTCTTCCACCCGGCGCACGTATTTAATCGCGTTGGCGGGCAGATCGGCCCAGCTGCGCGCGCCTTCGGTCGACTCGCTCCAGCCCGGCATCTCCTCGTAGATGGGGGTGCAGCGGGCCTGCTGATCGGCAGCGGTGGGCAGATAGTCCAGCCGCGCGCCGTCGAGTTCGTAGCCGGTGCAGATCTTCAGCGTCTCAAAGCCGTCCAGCACGTCGAGCTTGGTCAGCGAGATGCCATTGATGCCGGAAGTGGCGCAGGTCTGGCGCACCAGGCAGGCGTCGAACCAGCCGCAGCGGCGCTTGCGGCCGGTGGTGGTGCCGAACTCGTGGCCGCGGGTGCCGAGACGGTTGCCGTCCTCGTCATCCAGCTCGGTCGGGAACGGGCCTTCGCCGACGCGGGTGGTATAAGCCTTCACGATGCCGAGCACGTAGTCGATCGAGCCCGGGCCGATGCCGACGCCGGTCGCGGCCTGGCCCGCGATAACGTTGGAGGAGGTGACAAAGGGATAGGTGCCGAAGTCGATGTCCAAGAGCGCGCCTTGCGCGCCTTCAAACAGGATCCGCTTGCCGGCCTTGCGCTTCTCGTTAAGCACCTTCCAGACCGGGGCGGCGAAGGGCAGGATTTCCGCGGCGATTTCCTTCAACTGCGCGATCAGCGCGTCGCGGTCGACCGGGTCGACACCGAGCCCCTTGCGCAGCGGGTCATGGTGCTGCAGCGCGCGGTCGACACGTGCTTCCAGGGTGGCCTCGTCGGCGAGGTCGGCAACACGGATGGCGCGGCGGCCGACCTTGTCTTCATAGGCCGGGCCGATGCCGCGGCCGGTGGTGCCGATCTTGGTGCCCTTGGAGGCCGCTTCCTCGCGCGCACGGTCCAGCTCGCCGTGCAGCGGCAGGATCAGCGGGGTGTTCTCAGCGATCATCAGGGTCTTAGGGGTGATCTCGACACCCTGTCCGCGGACGGTCGCAATTTCCTTAACCAGGTGCCAGGGGTCCAGCACCACGCCATTGCCGATCACCGACAGTTTGCCGCCGCGCACCACGCCCGAGGGCAGCGCGTGCAGCTTGTAGACCTTGCCGTCGATCACCAGCGTGTGGCCGGCGTTGTGGCCGCCCTGGAAGCGCGCGATCACGTCTGCGCGCTCGCTCAGCCAATCCACGATCTTGCCTTTTCCTTCGTCGCCCCACTGGGCGCCGACTACGACGACGTTGGCCATATCCGGTCCTTTTGCACTCTGGTTGAAACCAGCCCCCCCTATAGCCCTGCCGCCCCGGCATTGGAACCGGATTTTTGCCGCAGGGGCTTTCGTTCATTAGTGAGCTGCGCATTGCCGACGCGTGCGGCGGCGATCCGACGGGACGTTTCCGGCAGTTTATCCCGGCAAAGTCCGTACGCCTTCGCGAGGGCACCACCCAGCCTCAGCCAAATCGCCGCCGCGTGGGCGCGCGCCGGCAATGCGCGGCGGCCTTCGGCCTTGTTCCGCGCTTGGTAATCAACTGCACCAGATCCGCAGCTAAGAGAAGCTTAAGGAGTAGCTCAATCGGCGCTTGAATTCGCTTACCCAACCCGCCGCCTATGGCATGTGCCCACTGGTCAGTCCGCCAGCCGCACCGGCGCGCCGTGCGGGGTCGAGAGATAGGCTTCCTCCCAGCGCCCGCGCACCTCTTCCACCTCACCGGCCGGGGCGGCGCCGTCCTCCGCCAGCACTGCCTCCAGCGTTTCCAGCCAGGCGCGGAAGTAGTCCTCGCCCCCGTCCAGCTCCCGCGACAGCCCATGCCGTTTCAAGGTGGCCGAAAAACGCGGCACCCAGTCCGCCCAGCTGAAGCGCCCGGCCTCGTTCAGGTGCACGGTCAGCGCAAAAACCTGGGCATGCCAGGGCTGTTCGAAGACCGGCCGCGGGGCTGAGATGTCAGGGCAGCCGCTCATACCGGTTCCAGGTAGCTTTGCCAGATGTCGAGCACCACGTCGTCCTCGGGGTGTTCCGGATGCGTCCAGAGCGCGCTGGCGCTGAAACGCACGGCATAAAGCGGCTCCGGCGCTTCGCCCAGGCCATGGGCGCTGCTGTCCGGGAGCACGTGGCTGCCGTGCAGCCGCTGGATATAGCCCGCGGCACCGGCGGCATAGCGGGGCAGACGGCTGTGGCCGCCCGCGACCAGCCGGTTGCCAGCCGGCAGGCGCACCCGCACTGCCTGGCCTGGGGAGAAGCGCGGCGCAGGCCCGCCAGAACGGTTCGCCGGTCCGCCCTTGGCCAGCACCGCGCCCACATCAGCTGCCTTCAGCGCCTTTTCCGCCAGCGCATGCAGCCCGGCGCCCTTCCCTTCCAGCTCCGCGCGCGTGAGCACGCCTTTCTCCACCAGGAGATCCGCCAGCGCGGCGATCCATTTCTCGTAGTAGCTGAAGCGGGTGTAGTCCTTGGGCGACAGCCGCTCGCGCGCGTGGCGGGAGGTGTCGATGTTCCACTGCCCGAGCGCGCCGCAGGCAAGCGTGACCGCCAGCGCGCGGGCGTGCCAGTCCTCGGCAAAGACCGGGGCGTCCTCCGGCTCGGAAGTGACAGGTCCATCGCCGAATCGCCCGCCCATGTCGTGCACGCGGGTCATGGTGCGCCGCCTTCGGGGGCGCGCGGCAGTCCGGTGCCGATCATGCTGTCACGGGTGACCAGCGCGGCAAGCGCGTCCTCGTCCAGGCCTTCGCTCCCCGGGGGGCGCATCGGCAGCACCAGGTAGCGGACCTCGGCGGTGGAATCCCAGACCCGCACGGCAGTGTCTTCCGGCAGCGTCACCCCGAATTCCGCCAGCACCGCGCGCGGCTCGCGGATGGCGCGGGCGCGGTAGGCATCGGACTTGTACCAGCCGGGCGGGATGCCGAGCAGCGGCCACGGGTAGCAGCTGCACAGGGTACAGACGACCATGTTGTGGCGCCGTTCCGTGTTCTCCACGACCACCATATGCTCGCCCTGGCGCCCGTAATAGCCAAGTTCGGCCAGCACCGGGTCCGGGTCAGTGAGCAGCGCCGCGCGGAAGTCCGGATCGGACCAGGCCCTGGCGACCACGCGGGCGCCGTTCTGCGGGCCGATGCGGTTTTCATAGGTATCGATGATCTCGTCCAGCGCCGCCGGGTCGACCAGCCCCTTGCGGGTGAGAATCGTCTCCAATGCCTTCACGCGCAGTGCGGGATCGGGCGGCAGCAGGCTGTGCGGGTGGCCAGTATGATCATGGGGCATGGACAAAACTTTGCCCCGCACGCGCATACCACGTCCAGCCCGAACTTCTCCACCTGAGGCGCAGGACCACACGTCACACTGCCCGCCTCAAAACTCTGGCGAGCGGCCCGCACCCGGGCTGCTCCGGCGGAAGCCAACTCCGCCCTTGCCCCTCCGGGCAATCTTCCCTATTTACCGCCCGGTACTCAGCCAACCGCCGCAGGGACCCATGGAAAACGTTGTTCTCATCATCCATCTTCTTCTGGCTCTGGGCCTGATCGCCGTTGTGCTGCTGCAGCGGTCCGAAGGCGGCGGCCTGGGCATGGGCGGCGGCGGCGGCGCTATGACCGGACGGGCGGCCGCGACCGCACTCAGCAAGCTGACCTGGGTGCTGGCAGTTGCCTTCATCGGCACCTCGATCACCCTCACCGTTTTGGCGGCGCAGAAGTCGGCAGGCAGCTCGGTTGCAGACCGCATCCTCCTGCCGGGCGCAGAGACCGCTGACGAACCGGAGGCGCCAGTTGCGCCCCTGGGCAGCGACCTTCTGCCGCCGGCGCAGGGCGATGACGCACCGCTGGTGCCGAGCGCCGACTAAACTACTAGACCTAGCCAGGATTTGAGGGACCGCAACAGCATCTTGCGGTTCCCTTGCGTTGCTTGCGCGAATCCTTTATGAATGAAGTCCCGTGATGCTGCGGTTTTTAGTGCTATTCTGGAAACCGCCGGGCAGCTAGATTCTGACTTCTCACGGGGGCAGCCGAACACTCATGGCGCGTTTCATCTTCATCACTGGCGGTGTTGTTTCATCTCTGGGCAAAGGCCTCGCTTCGGCGGCACTTGGGGCGCTTCTGCAGGCCCGCGGATACTCCGTCCGCCTGCGCAAGCTGGACCCCTATCTGAACGTCGACCCGGGCACGATGAGCCCGTTTGAGCATGGCGAAGTTTTCGTCACCGACGATGGCGCCGAAACCGACCTCGACCTCGGCCACTACGAGCGTTTCACAGGGGTGCCCGCCCGCAAGACCGACTCGATCTCGTCGGGCCGGATCTACACCAACGTGCTGGAGAAGGAGCGCCGCGGCGACTACCTGGGCAAGACCATCCAGGTCATTCCGCACGTCACCAACGAGATCAAGGACTTCATCTCCATCGGCGAGGACGAGGTCGACTTCATGCTCTGCGAGATCGGCGGCACCGTTGGCGACATCGAGGGCCTGCCCTTCTTCGAAGCGATCCGCCAGTTCGCCCAGGACAAGCCGCGCGGGCAGTGCATCTTCATGCACCTGACCCTGCTGCCCTACATCAAGGCCTCCGGCGAGCTGAAGACCAAGCCGACCCAGCACTCGGTGAAGGAGCTGCGCTCGATCGGCCTCGCGCCCGACATCCTGGTCTGCCGCTCCGAGGGCCCGATCCCGGTGAAGGAGCGCGAAAAGCTGGCGCTGTTCTGCAACGTGCGCCCCGACAGCGTGATTGCCGCGCAGGACCTGAAGTCGATCTACGAAGCGCCGCTGGCCTACCACCGCGAGGGCCTCGACCAGGCGGTGCTGGACGCCTTCGGCATTGCGCCCGCGCCGAAGCCGAACCTCAGCCGCTGGGAAGATGTCGCCGACCGCATCTACAACCCGGAGGGCGAGGTCCGGGTGGCCATCGTCGGCAAGTACACCCAGCTGGAAGACGCCTATAAATCCATTGCCGAAGCGCTCACCCACGGCGGCATGTCGAACCGGGTTAAGGTGAAGATCGAATGGGTCGACGCCGAGCTTTTCGACAAGGAGGACGCTGATCCCTACTTGCAGGGCTTCCACGCGATCCTGGTGCCCGGCGGCTTTGGCGAGCGCGGCACCGAGGGCAAGATCAAGGCGGCGCAATACGCCCGCGAGAACAAGGTGCCCTATCTCGGCATCTGCCTCGGCATGCAGATGGCGGTGATCGAGGCAGCGCGCAATGTGGCGGGCCTGGCCGAGGCGGGCTCCGAGGAGTTCGACCACGAGGCCGGCAAGAAGCGTTTCGAGCCAGTGGTCTACCATCTGAAGGAATGGGTGCGCGGCAACCAGACCGTGGAGCGCAAGGTGGGCGATGACAAGGGCGGCACCATGCGGCTCGGCGCCTATGACGCGACGCTCGCGGAAGGCTCGAAAGTGGCCGAAGTCTACGGCAGCACCCACATCGAGGAACGCCACCGGCACCGCTACGAGGTCGACACCAAGTACCGCGAGAAGCTTGAGGAAGCCGGGCTGAAGTTCTCCGGCATGTCGCCGGACGGCCGCCTCCCGGAGATCGTGGAGTGGTCGGATCACCCCTGGTTCATCGGTGTGCAGTTCCATCCTGAGCTGAAGTCGAAACCCTTCGCGCCGCACCCGCTGTTCGACGATTTCGTGCGCGCAGCCAAGCAAGCTTCGCGTCTGGTGTAAGGCTTGCTGCGGCTGGCGGGGCTCTCCCGCCGGTCGCATGCTCATAACAGATGAGCAGCTCCTGTTGGGCCCGGCGCCGCTTTGCGGCGCTGGGAGAAACAGGAAAAAGGCAGGCCAAGGGCCCGCCTTTTTTGCATTTTAATTGTTTCAGAGTGCCGTGTGGCGGTTGCCAGGCCCTTCAGAAAAAGCAGCCATAGCCTCATGCGGTGATCGGCGCCGGGCGACAAACGGAGCCGGAAGCATGACGCTGTTTATCGGCCAACTTCGTTGCCCGAAGGGCGGCTTCAGAACCCGTGCATCCGCTTGGCCCACTGATAGGCCACCACCAACCCCTTCATCCGCGGCAGCATGATCAGCGACGCCGCCACTGTGACCGCCGACAGGATCAGCGCCAGCGTCCAGGGGTCGGGGCGCAACTGCACATAGACGATGTGCAAGACGAAGCCGAGGATGTGGCCAACCACCAGGATGGTCAGATAGGCCGGGCCATCGTCGGCGCGCTGGTGGTGCAGCGCCTCGCCGCAATGGGCGCAGCCGTCGTTCACCTTGAGATAGCTGTGCAAGAGCTTGCCTTCCCCGCAGGCCGGGCAGCGCAGCCTCAGCCCCCTCAGCAGCGCAGGCTTCAGCGCCCGCGGCGTTTCCTGCTGTCCGTCGCTCACCTGCGTCTGCATCGCACTTCCTCCCTGAAACTGCCGCCTGATACAGCGATTCCCCGCCTCGATGCAATCAATATGCGATCATTCCTGTTGCATGACGGCTTTTCATGAGGCATTAAACCAATCAATCTCGATACAATACGGCATGTGCGCCGCCAGCAGGAGACCCGGCAGGTGAAACAGTGGATTCCCGAGCTTGCTGACCGCTTCGCCCGCGCCGGGCACGAAGCGCCGCAGCCGCGGTACCTGGAGATTGCCGAGGCCATCGGCGCGGCAATCCGCCGCGGCGACTTAAGTCCCGGCGACCGGCTGCCGCCGCAGCGCCGGGTGGCGCAGGCGCTGGCGGTGGATTTTTCCACCGTCTCGCGGGGATACGCGGAGGCCGTGCGCCGCGGCCATATCGAAAGCTTCGTCGGCCGCGGCACCTTCGTGAAAGCCCCCGAGACCCTGCCCCCGAGGCCCGATCCCGAGCGCGCCCGCGAAGAAGACCCGATGATGAACATGCCGCCGGAGGTGGACGATCCGGCGCTCGTGGCGCGGATGCAGGCCGGGCTGGCGCAGGTCTCGGGCGACCTGATTTCCCTGTTGCGCTACCAGTCCGTTACCGGCAGTTCCCAGGACCGCGCCCGCTCCGCGGCCTGGATGGAGGCAAACGGGCTGCCTGCGGCGCCGGAGCGGCTGGCGGTCACCCCCGGATCCCATGCGAGCCTCTTTGCCATCCTCTCGGTTCTGGGCGAGCCGGGCAGCACCGTACTGTGCGAGGAGGTAACTTACCCGGGGCTGCGCTCCATCGCGGCACGACTCGGGCTCAGGCTGCAGGGCGTGGCGGCGGATGCGGACGGAATCCTGCCCGGAGCGCTGGAGGCGGCGATCCGCAGCCACTGGCCCGCGGCGCTCTACCTGAACCCGACGCTCAACAATCCGACCACCCGCACGATACCCACGGCCCGCCGCGCGGAGATCGCCGCGGTACTGCGTGCGCAGGAACTGCCGCTGGTGGAGGATGACGCCTATTGCTTCACGGCGCCGGAGGCGCCCGCGCCTATTTCCTGTCAGTTGCCGGGGCAGAGCTGGCATGTGGCTGGGCTGTCGAAATGCCTCGGCGCCGGGCTGCGGCTCGCCTGCACCACTGTGCCGAAAGCGGAGGCTATGGGGCAGTTTTCGCAGGCCTTGCGGGCAATGCATGTAATGGTCTCCCCCTTGAGCCTCGCGCTGCTGGGACAGTGGATCGAGGATGGCACCGCCGCGGAGATCCAAGGCTTCGTGCGCCGCGCCGCTACGGAACGGCAGGCATTGGCGGCGGAAGTGCTGAGCGGCTGCAGCTACGCCTCGGAACCCGGCGCCTTCAACCTCTGGCTCGACCTGCCCCGCGGCACCAGCCGGGCCGAGGTGATGGGCCGGATGGCGGGATGCCGCATCGGCCTGATGCCCAGCGATGCCTTCACGGTGACCGGCGCGCCAGCCGAGGCGATGCGGGTCTGCCTCGGCGGCCCGATCCCACTGGACGCGCTGCGGCGCGACCTCGCCGCGCTGAACGATGCGGTCTGCCGCAAGGACTGGCTGGGCTGACCCCGCGCCCGGGTGCAGGCGGCGCCACCGGACAAGGCCCCGCCCTGCGCGCAGAAATCGCCATTGTGTTAGCGCAACACCCCGTTGTTTCCGGTTCAATTCGCGCTATAGACACGGCAGGACATCCCACCTTTCCAAGAGAGTGACGCATTATGGCAAAAGACGCTTCCACCTGGCAGGACCAATACGACCGCATCGCCACTGGCAAGGGCTTCATTGCCGCGCTTGACCAGTCCGGCGGATCGACCCCGAAGGCGCTGAAGCTCTACGGCGTCGAAGAGGACGCCTATGCCAACGACGACGAGATGTTTGCCGAGATCCAGAAGATGCGCGCCCGCATCATTACCGCACCTGAATTCAGCAGCGGCAAGATCATCGGCGCGATCCTGTTCGAAAAGACTATGGACAACGCCATCGACGGCATCCGCGTACCCGACTATCTGTGGGAGAAATGCGGTGTAGTGCCCTTCCTGAAAGTCGACAAAGGCCTCGTAGACGAGGAAAACGGCGTCCAGGTGATGAAGCCGATCCCGGACCTCGATGCGTTGCTCGCCCGCGCCAAGGAAGCGGGCATCTTCGGGACCAAGATGCGCTCGGTCATCAAGGAGGCCAATCCTGCGGGCATAAAGGCCGTGGTGGCGCAGCAGTTCGAGGTGGGCCGCCAGATCGCAGCCGCCGGGCTGGTGCCGATCATCGAGCCGGAGGTGGACATCCACGCCGCGGACAAGGCCGCGATCGAGGACATCCTGAGGGCAGAGATCCTCGCCGAGCTGAATGCCCTGCCCGCAGACACCAAGGTGTCGCTGAAGCTGACCATCCCGACCAAACCGGGTCTCTATGACGAACTGGCCGATCAGGCCAACGTGGTCCGGGTAGTCGCGCTTTCGGGCGGCTATTCTACAGATGAGGCCTGCGAGAAGCTGGCGCAGAACCCCAAGATGATCGCCTCCTTCAGCCGGGCGCTGACCGAGGGGCTGAAAGTGTCGATGAGCGACGAGGAATACAACGCCGCTCTCGCCGCCAACATCACCCAAATCTACGAGGCATCGGTGTAAGCGGCTCAGAGGCCTCGCACAGTTAGCCTGAACGGGCCGCGCTCCAACCGGGCGCGGCCCTTTTCACACCGGTCCCGTCTTGCCGCCAGCACAGGAGACAGCTGCATGCAGTATCTGAACAGCTCTACCGGACGTGAAGAGGACATCATTGGCCTCTTCACCGCTGCCTTCACCGCCTCAGAAGGAGCGGAAGAAGGCGCGCTGATCGGCCGGCTCGTTCGCGGGTTCCTCTCCAGTACCGCCCCGGAGGACATTCACATCTTCCTCGCTGAAGACGGCACGGAGCTGATTGGCAGCGCCATCTTCACCCGCCTCACTTTCGCTGAGGACAGCCGGACGGCCTTCATCCTCTCGCCCATGGCGGTGGCACCTGCCCGCCAAGGGACAGGGGTGGGCCAGGGCCTGCTGCGCCATGCATTGGAGGCGTTGCGCGGCGCCGGGGTGGAAATTGCCATCACTTATGGCGACCCGGCCTTCTATAGCAAGGTTGGCTTCAAGCCGATGGACCCGGCCGAGGTGCCCGCGCCGCACCCGTTGAGCCAGCCCGTTGGATGGATCGGGCAGTGCCTGTCAGGCGGCGCGATGCCGCCGCTGGCCGGCCCCTGCATCTGCGTCCCGGCGCTGGACGACCCGGCTCTCTGGTAACGGTGGCGGCACTGTTCAGCGGCTGCAGCAGGCGGCGACCGCCAGCGCCAGACCGGTGCCGAAGGGCAGCCAGAAATGGCGGGCGGCGGCGGCGCTGAACCAGCTATCCGAACCGGTTGCGCCCAGCATCCAGAGCCAAAACCCCAGCGCCGCGGCCGAGATCAGCAGGCCCAGGCAGACCGCTAGCCGCCGCATCGCTTTAGGCATGGCAGCCGCGGCCTGCAGTATCTGGCCCTGCGCCTATCAGCCGTTCCGGAGTCACCTGCCGCGCCGCCGCTCAGGCCGCCTCGGTCAGGGACGGGCGCAGCCCGGTGCAGTCGACGGCATACCGGTTAGCGACTAAGTAGCGCAGCGCCTCCTCGCGGCTCTGGAAACTCAGCGCCTCGTCGTAGAAATAAGTAATCCGGTTTTCCGTGCGCGACAATAGACCGCCGCTTTCGAACTGGATGAACCATTTGGTCTGTACTGCCCGAAGGTTGTTTTGAACTACTCGCATTGCCTCACTCCTTTCTGAAGCCCGGCTCCGGGCGACCGCCGCCGCCCGAAACCGGATCCACCACGGATCGCAAGACGGCAGGGACTCCCATGCCCCGCGAAGGCAGCTGCCGCCCGAAGAAATTGCGGCTGGCCAGGCCCTTCTGCGCCTTGCTGGAGACACCCTCGCCCCCCGGAGGTTATCAAAGGGTTAACGTGCATTTGCGCTGGCTTTACGCGGCATTTTCCCGCCGGCAGACGGCGGCTTTTTGCCGGTTGAAGCACATTTCGGAAAAATTGAGCGAAATTCGGCATTGCAATTCAAGGCAATGGGTTTGGCCGTTGCGGGACGGCCTGCCGCTGTCCTCAGGCGAAGTTGGGGCGCCGCCCTGACAGCCCGGCCGCCACCGCCTCCATCTGGTCTGGCTTGCCGATCAGATCCAGCTGCTCTGCGCTTTCTCGCAACAGCACGTCGGCCCGGCTGGCGCCGCTTTCGGCGTAAGCGATAAGCCGCTTCGCGGCACGGATGGCTGAGGGGCTGCGGGCGGCGATCTCTGCTGCCAGCTGCCGCGCCCGGGCCAGCGGGTCTTCGGCCAGCTCGGTCACCAGCCCCCAGGCGAGCGCCTTTTCGGCCGGAACCGTCTCGGCCGTGTAGGTCAGGCGGCGCAGCACGTCCGGCTGAACAAGCCCCGGCAACAGCACCATACCGCCCATGTCGGGCACCAGCCCCCATTTCATCTCCATCACCGACAGCCGCGCGTCCGGCCCCGCGACGCGGATATCGGCGCCGAGCGCCAGCTGCAGCCCGCCGCCGAAACAGGCGCCCTGCACCGCCGCGATCACCGGCACCGGCACCCGGCGCCAGACCATCGCCACTTCCTGCATCTCGTTCGCGTCTTCATGGCTGCGCTCCATCAGCCAGGCCGCGAGGTCGCGCTGCATGAAACCCGCAAAACTTCCGAGGTCGAGCCCGGCACAAAAGCTTTCGCCCTCGCCCGAGAGCAACACCGCGCGCGCATCGGAGGCGGCCACCTCCTGGCCCGCGGCGATGATCGCCTTCACCATCGCCTCGTCGAGTGCGTTGCGTTTATCGCCCCGTGTCAGCGTCACATGCGCGATATGGTCTTTATAGCTGATGGAAACCCGGCTCATGGCGCTCTCCCTGTTCTGCTGGCCCTGTGCAGCCATGTCGCGCCAGCCTGCCTCGCGGCGGCCGCGGAATCCACCGGAACGTCGGGGCAGGACGTGTGCGGCAGCGGCGGGAAACTGGAGATTTTCGGGCCGGTGTTCTGCGTTCGGAAAATTCCCGCGCCCGCCCCCGCCGCAGTGCCTATGGCCATGCCGCGGGGGCTTGCGGGGAGGTCGGCGAAACGCTTATCTGCGCGCATGACTGGACCCCGTTACACCCCGCTCGTCAGTGCTCTGCCCGCCACCGTGCCCTTTGTTGGGCCCGAAGCCCAGGAGCGCGACCGAGGCGAGCCCTTTGCCGCCCGTCTTGGCGCCAACGAGAACATATTCGGTCCCTCTCCGCGCGCTGTCGCGGCCATGGCGAAGGCCGCGGCCGAGGTATGGAAATACGGCGATTCCGAGAGCCACGACCTGCGCCACGCCCTGGCGGCGCAGCATGGTGTGCGCCCCGGCAATATCCTCGTGGGGGAAGGCATCGACGGGCTCCTGGGCTGCCTGGTACGGCTGATCGTGGGGCCGGGTGATGCGGTGATCACCTCGCTGGGCGCCTATCCGACCTTCAACTACCATGTCGCGGGCTTTGGCGGCACGTTGCATACTGTGCCCTACAGGGGCGATCACGAGGATCCCGAGGCGCTCTTCGCCAAGGCGTGCGAGACCGGGGCCAAGCTGGTCTACCTCGCCAATCCCGACAACCCGATGGGCAGCTGGCACGGTGGCAGGACGATTTCGCCGCTGCTCGACCGCCTGCCCGAAGGCTGCCTGCTGGTACTGGATGAAGCCTATGTGGAATGTGCCCCCGAAGGCACCGCCTGGCCGGGGCGCGCGGATGACCCTCGGGTGATCCGCTTGCGCACGTTCTCCAAGGCATACGGGCTGGCCGGCGCGCGGATCGGCTATGGCATCGGCCACGCGGACTTGATCGCCGCCTTCAACAAAGTCCGCAACCATTTCGGCGTGAACCGGATCGCGCAGGAAGGCGCGCTGGCCGCTCTGAAGGATCACGCCTATCTGACCGAGGTGCTGGAACGTATTGCCGCCGCCCGCAGCCGGATTGCCGCAATTGCCACGGCCAACGGCCTCGAGCCGCTGCCCTCGGCGGCCAATTTCGTCGCTATCGACTGCGGCCGCGGCGGTGCCTTCGCACGCGCGGTGCTGGAGGTGCTGTCGGCCCAGGGGGTGTTCGTTCGGATGCCCTTTGCCGAGCCGCAGAACCGCTGCATCCGGGTCAGCTGCGGGCCGGATGCAGCGCTCGACGCCTTTGCCGCGGCCCTGCCGGTGGCGCTGGCGGCGGCACGGGCGGCAGGCTGATTTCCGCCACCCGGTAACAAAGATCAACCGGGTTTTACCGGACATTCACCCCTGCCGGACTACTCTCTTGAACAGTATCTCTGGGTAACCTGTTCTGGGAGTATGGCCATGCGCGAAACCGAACGGCCGGACGGCACACCGGATCTGTTCACCGCTGCGATCACCTTTGCCGGAATGAACCTGATGTGGGTCTTCTTCGTGGTCTGGATGCTTTACGGGATGGTGCCGGTGCTGGTGCTGGCAGTGCTGATCAACCACTTTATTTCACGCCTGGAGGCCCGTCTGGCCGACGGTGGAGCCTGACCGCAGGCAGCGGCTGGCGAATGCGCGCCGCCTGCAGGGCAGCTGGCCGCAGAAGCTGACTGCCGAGGGCTGACAATGCCAGAAAGGTTTGCCGGAGCGCCGACGACCAAACGCCCCCCGCAAAACCCGGCCGACGGCAAGTCCTGGCCCCGGCCGGGTCCGGGGCCGTGTTCCGGGGCGGTCCGGTCTAAGATTGGGGAATTGCACTTGCGGCGGTGACTGCTCAGCCTCCGCTCAGCGCCCCGGCCGCTGCAGTCAGGGCACCGTTCCCATGCGGGATCTCGAGCGCCTTCAGTCCAGCGTCGATTCCGCCCAGAAGCCCCATCACCATATGGCCGTTCACATGCCCCATATGGCCGAGCCGGAAATAGCCGTGCCAGGCTTCGCTGCGCGGCGGTGCCATGCCGAGGCCGATGCCGAGCGTCAGCCCCAGCGACCGCTCCAGCCATTCACGCAGCCGCGTGCCGAGCGGAGCGCCAATCTGCAGCGCGGTAACCGCGTGTGAGCGCAGCGCCCGGTCGGACACGTTCAGCCGCAGCGGCCCCTCGGCGCTCCAAGCCTCGCAAGCAGCCCAGATGACGCGGGCGAGACGCGCGTGCCGGTTCCAGACGGCCTCCACACCTTCTGCGTGGATCAGCTCCAGCGCTTTGTGCAGCCCGTAAAGGTGATGCGTTGGCGCGGTGCCGCCGAAGTACTGATAGAACTCCCCGGGGTCGGCGCGCGGCGCCCAGTCCCAGTAGCGGCTGACTCGCGGCAGCGCAGCGCGGGCGGCGGCAGCGCGTTCGTTGAAAAACACGAACCCCAGACCCGGCGGCACCATCAGCCCCTTCTGGCTGGCCGAGACCATCACGTCGACGCCCCACTCGTCCATTTCAAACCGTTCGCAGCCCAGCGAGGCGATGCAGTCGGCCATCAGGAGCGCCGGGTGCCCGGCCGCGTTCAGAAGCTGCCGCAGCGCGGGGATGTCGTTGCGGATCGAGCTGGAGGTATCCACATGCACCGCCAGCACCGCCTTGATCCGCTGCCCCTTGTCCGCCGCCAGCCGCGCCGCGATCTGTTCCAGATCCCAGGCCGCGCCGGTGCCGAAATCCAAAAGCTCGGCCTCAATCCCCAGCGCGTCCGCCATTTCCGACCAGCCGATGCCGAAACGGCCAGAGGAAGGCACCAGCACCTTGTCCCCCGGCTGCACCGTGTTTTGCAGCGCTGCCTCCCAGGCACCGTGGCCATTGGCGATGTAGATCGCCACATGATGAGCGGTGCGCGCCACCCGCTTCAGGTCCGGGATCATCGCGGCGGTCATTTCCACCAGCTCGCCCGCGTAGATGTTGGGCGAGGGCCGGTGCATCGCCTGCAGCACCGCATCCGGCATCACCGAAGGCCCCGGAATCGCCAGATAGGGCCGTCCTGCCGAAACATTTCCCCATGTGCTCATTGCCGCAAATCTCCGCCTGCTGCCGGGGGCCTGCCGCCGCCGGATCCTGTCGCCGGTACAGTAACCTCACCGGCGCGGCGGTCAATTCCCCTCCGGGTTGAACCGCTTGCGCCCCGACGCTTGGCTGCTTAAATGGCTGTGGCAAGTCAAAGAAGGCCTGAGATGTCCCGAATTCCCTGCCGGACCCGCCGTATATGAGCAAGCCCGAGTACAAATCAGCACGCGAGCTTTTGGGCTGGCTGTGGCGCGGCTACCTGCGCAAATACATCGGCCTTCTGGGGGTGGCGGTGATATTCATGATCCTCGAGGGTGCGACCATGGGCGCGCTCGGATACATGATGCAGCCGATGTTCGATCTGGTCTTCGTGCAGGGCAACACCGGCGCGCTGTTCTGGGTGAGCCTGGCCTTCCTGGGCATTTTCACCCTGCGCGGTGTCTCCAGCGTTACCCAGAAGGTGCTGCTGAGCAAGGTCTCCCAGACGTCCGCGGCGCATCTGCGTAAGGACATGCTGGCGCGGCTGATCCGGCAGGACCCCGCCTTTCACCAGATGTATCCGCCGGGGCTTCTGATCCAGCGGGTGCAAGGCGATGTGAATGCCATCGACGCGGTTTGGCGCGCCATGATCACCGGCGCGGGCCGCGATGTGATGGCCCTGATCGCCGTACTGGCGGTGGCGGTCAGCATCGACTGGCGCTGGACCGCGGTGCTGCTGATCGGGGTGCCGGTGCTGCTGCTGCCAATCAAAATGGCGCAGCGCTACGTGCGGAAGAAAGCATCGCTGGCGCGCGATCTCAGCGCTTCGCTGACCACCCGGCTGGACGAGATCTTCCACGGCATCGTGCCGATCAAGCTGAACCGTCTGGAAACGTACCAGAATAATCGCTTCGGAAGCCTGATGGACCGGCTGGTGACGGCCGAGGTGAAATCGGCCTTTGGCACGTCGTCGATTTCCGGCATGACCGACATCATGGCGGGGGCCGGCTTTATGGCGGTGCTGCTTTACGGCGGCTCCGAGATCATCGCGGGCGAGAAGACCGTCGGCGAATTCATGAGCTTCTTTACCTCAATCGGGCTCTCTTTCGAACCGATGCGGCGGCTCGCCAATATCTCGGGCATCTGGCAGGCTGCCGCCGCCTCTCTGGAGCGGATCAAGGAGCTGCTCGATGCACCGATCCTGCTGACCGAGCCTAAGAGCCCGCAGCCTGCCCCGCAGGGCCTGCCGGAGATCAGCCTCACGGACGTCGATCTCAGCTACGGCGACTCGCAGATCCTGCACCAGCTGTCTTTCATCGCCGAGGCGGGCAAGACCACTGCGCTGGTGGGGGCGTCGGGCGCGGGGAAGTCGACGATCTTTAATCTGCTTACCCGCATGGTGGACCCCCAGGCCGGTTCCGTCACAGTGGGCGGTGTCGAGGTGAACAATCTCCGCACCGACGACCTTCGGGCCCTGTTTTCCGTGGTGACGCAGGACGCGATGCTGTTTGATGAGACGCTGCGCGACAACATTCTGCTGGGCCGTACCGATGTGACGGAGGAGGAACTGCAGGCGGCACTGGAAGCTTCGCATGTGGCGGATTTTCTGCCGAAGCTGGCGCACGGGCTGGAAACCAAGGTGGGGCCGCGGGGTTCGGCGCTCTCCGGCGGGCAGCGCCAGCGGGTGGTGATCGCGCGGGCACTCCTGCGCAACACGCCGGTGCTGCTGCTGGACGAGGCGACCTCGGCGCTCGATGCGCAATCCGAAAAGGTGGTGCAGCAGGCGCTGGACAAGCTCGCGGGGGGGCGCACCACGCTGGTGATCGCGCACCGGCTCTCGACCATCCGCAACGCTGACAAGATCGTGGTAATGGACCGCGGCCGGGTGATGGATCAGGGCACGCACGACGAACTCCTGGCGCGTGGCGGCATCTATGCCGATCTCTACAGGCTGCAATTCCAGGAGGGCAAGACGGTGATCGACCCCAAGGGCGTGCGCCCGCAAGCGCCGCGTCGGCAGCTGCGCCAGGAGTCGCGGCCGACCTGGTTCCGGCGGATGGCCCGGCTGATGTTCGGCTGATGTTCGGCTTAGGCGCGCGGAGGACGGCTCTACTTGCGGTAGGCGCGCGCCAGCGTCTCAGGATCGGCGCCCAGAATATAGCGTACGAGGGTCAATAGGTTGCGGCCGCCGCGCCGGAGCCAGCCTTGCTGCTCGTAACGCGCCGCACTGGTAAGCGCCGCGGCGGGCAGGCAGGTTAGCCGCGGCAGCCTGCGCACCAGCGCCACATCCTCCATCAGCGGCTGGTCCGGGAAGCCGCCGGCCGCGTCATAGTCCTGCCGCCGCACGAGCAGCCCCTGATCTCCGTAGGGCAAGCCGAACAGCCGGGCGCGGAGGTTTGCCCAGCCAGCAATCCAGGCCGCGCCTGCGCCGCGGGCGCGGAAGCGGAGCCGGAAATAGGCGGGCCGCCCCTGCCCGTCCTGCAGATGCTTTGTTACCGCCGCTGCCCAGCCTGCCTCCAACTGCGTGTCGGCATGCAGGATGAGCAGCCATTCGCCCTGCGCAGCGGCGCAGCCCCGCCTGAGCTGGCCACCTCGGGAAGGCGCGCCTTTTAACCACTGCGCCCCTGCCTCCGCGGCGATTTGGCGGGTGGCGTCCCCGGATCCGCCATCGCTCAGGATCAGTTCCCGGATCAGCCCGGCGCTTAACCCTTCCATCAGCGCCGTGAGACAGGCGGGCAGCTCCTCTTCGGCGTTGAGGGTGGGAATCACGATGCTCAGCGGTGCGGGCATGGCGGGTTTTCCTGTTCTCTTCCCCCCCAGTTCCTATATCACGGGCGCAAGAGTTGAAATGCCTGGGGAACCACGACATGAGCGACCGTTGTATCCTGCGCCTGAGCGGCGCCGACACCCGCAGCTTCCTGCAGGGGCTTGTCACCAATAATGTGGACCGTCTGGACCAGGGGCTGGTCTATGCCGCGCTCTTGACGCCGCAGGGCAAGTATCTAGCCGATTTCTTCCTTGTGCCGGAGGGCGATGCGGTGCTGCTGGACGTGGCCGCGCCCCTGGCCGAGGGGCTGAAGAAGAGGCTCGCAATGTACAGGCTGCGCGCCGATGTGCAAATCGGGGAGACCGAGTTGAAGGTACAGCGCGGTACCGGCCCTGCGCCGGAAGGCGCCTTTGCCGATCCGCGCAATGCGGAGATGGGATGGCGGCTGTATGGCGCTGAAGGCGGCGATGACGGCAGCGACTGGGACGCGATACGGGTCCGCCACTGCATCCCGGAAACCGGAGTGGAGCTGACCGGCGACACCTTCATTCTGGAAGCGGGTTTCGAGGCACTGAACGGTGTCGACTTCCGCAAGGGCTGCTATGTCGGTCAGGAAGTAACCGCACGGATGAAACACAAGACCGAACTGCGCAAAGGGTTCCGCACTGTCAAGGTCGAGGGAAAAGCCCCCGCAGGAACCGAAATCACCGCAGGCGGCAAGCCGGCAGGCGCGCTTTTCACCCAGTCGGGCGGCCAGGGCATCGCCTACCTGCGCTTTGACCGCGCGGGCGGGGACATGCAGGCGGGGGACGCCCGGGTTTCCTGGCACGGGTAAGCGCGCAGCCTTCTTACCCAGCGCTCCTCCCATGCTCTTCCGCAGGCGGCAGGGGCCTGTTCATGTCCCTTGGCTATCCTGCCCGCAAAATCCGGCCCTTTCCCTCTTCCGGCCGGGAGCAACCGCAAGGAGGAAGACATGCGCCTGTTATTTGCCCTCGGGCTTGCCGCCGCAGCCACCGCACCGGCGGCCGCGGAATACTGGAGCTACCGCGACTGGCACACATTGGTTGAGGCCGTAGCCACCGGCGAGGATCTGCGCCGCAGCTGCACCGCCTATACTGGTGGCGACGGAATGCCGACATTACGGATCGAAGTCTCCGACGGCGATGGCGGGCCGCCGGACTTCTACCCGATGGCACGGGTAACCGAGACCGCGCCCCGCCATTACTCCACTTTGATGGAGCCGGGCCAGACGGTAGAGTTTCTTTTCGACCATGGCGGTGCAGCCTATGGTTCCGCCTCGGTCTGGACCAGCCGCGAAGGCCTGATTTCGGCCGAAAGCCAGCTGCAACCTGCTATGCATCTGCCCATGTTGCTGATGATGAGATCCGGCAGCCAGGTTGAAATTCGGACCGGAGGGAAGCCCTTGCTCACTGCCTCGCTGAACGGATTCACCGCGGCCTATGGCAGGATGATGGATGAATGCGGCTTCAGCCTGGAGCTACCCGGCTGAAGCCCAACACCAAAGCCCCGCGCGGGTGGCGCGGGGCTTGAAGAAACGCGATCACAGCTGGTGCCGGTGCGGCTGGCCGAGCGGGCTCAGGCGCGCTCGGAGTATTCCATAGTTTCGGTGTTGACGACGATCATCTCGTCCTGGCCGACGAAGGGCGGCACCATCACCTTGACGCCATTCTCCAGGATCGCGGGCTTGAAGGAGTTCGCTGCCGTCTGGCCTTTGACCACCGGTTCGGTCTCGGCGATCTTGCAGGTCACCTTTTGCGGGAGGGTCGCGTTCAACGCCTCGGATTCGTAGAATTCAACCACGATTGTCATGCCGTCCTGCAGGAACGGGCGGCGCTCGCCAAGCAGGTCCGCGGGCAGTTCGATCTGCTCGTAGGTTTCGGTGTCCATGAACACCAGCATGCCGTCGCTTTCATAGAGGAACTGCTGGTCCTTCTGCTCCAGCCGGACGCGCTCCACCTTGTCGGCCGAGCGGAAGCGCTCATTCAGCTTAGAGCCGTTGCGCAGGTTGCGCAGCTCGACCTGGGCAAAGGCACCGCCCTTGCCCGGCTTCACGTGATCGACCTTGACCGCCGCCCACAGGCCGCCATTATGCTCCAGAACGTTGCCGGGACGGATTTCATTGCCGTTGATCTTGGGCATGGAAAAATGCCTTTCAGATGGTTGATGTATTCTTAACAGCCCCTATATCTGGCGGGCTGTCGGCTGGCAAGACAACCTATGTCGTGTGAGCGTGCCGCAAAGGTATGCGCAATTTGCATGAATGCTATGCATCTGCGGGCTACCCGAATCGTCACGCTTCCGTCATAAGCAGCGCCACGGCGAAAATTGCAACAGCAAGAACAACAAAGGAAGCGAGATGCGAGATTTCGTTGACGGCACCGCATATAACAACGAGCAGGGCAACCGTGCGCGCAAACTCTTTGCCGCCGTTGTGCTTGCTGCTTTGGATGATGCGATCGCCGATGACAAGAAATACGGCAACGGCCCCGAGCAAATCGCCCGCTGGGCCCGCTCGCGGGACGGCCGCGAAGTGCTGACCTGTGCCGGGATCGACCCCAACGAGCGGGTGGTTTCCGGACTGATGGAATTCGTGGGCCGCGGTGTGCGGACCTCGGTTGCGCTGTCGCGCGAAGAGAGCGAGCGCCGCCACGCGGCACAGGCCGAAGCGGCCTGAAGCCGCCTGCCATGTTAGCTGAAAAGCGCGTCCCCCTGGGGCGCGTTTTTCTTTTCTGCGGGGGCAGCAGTCCGCGCTGGCCCCTGGTGAAGGCGACTGCGGTTTCAAAACGGAGAGCGGCGCATATTCGGGGCGATCTGACAGGCGGAATTGATATTTACCCCGACAGATCCTTGCGCCCTTTCGACGGAGTACTCAGCCCCGCCGAATCGCTGCCGCGCGGATGAGCGCCGCCGCCGGACCGGAAGGTGCCGGAAGCGGCACAGCCGCGCTGGACCGGCGCCGCTAACCTGCTATTGAAGGCCCGGCAGACGCGCATTTCGGGCAGAATTGGCAGGGAGCGGGCAATGGCACGGGCGATCATGATCCAGGGCACCGGCAGCAATGTCGGCAAGTCGCTCATCGTTGCGGGGCTGGCGCGCGCGTTCACGCGCCGCGGCCTGAAGGTTGCGCCCTTCAAGCCGCAGAACATGTCCAACAACGCCGCCGTCACCCCCGAGGGCGGTGAGATCGGCCGCGCCCAGGCGCTGCAGGCCCGCGCCGCCCTGCGCCCGCCGCATACCGACATGAACCCGATCCTATTGAAGCCAGAAACCGACACCGGCGCCCAGCTCATCGTGCAGGGCAAGCGCCGCGGCAGCATGGCAGCGGGCTCCTTCCTGCGCGACAAGACCGGCCTTCTGGAAGCCGCGCTTGAGAGCTTCCGGCGGCTCGCCGCTGATGCCGATCTGGTTCTGATCGAAGGTGCGGGCTCACCGGCCGAGACCAACCTGCGCAGGAACGACATTGCCAACATGGGATTTGCCTGCGCCGCACAGGTGCCTGTTGTGCTGGCCGGCGACATTCATCGCGGCGGGGTCATCGCGCAGCTCGTTGGAACCCAGGCGGTGCTGGAGCCGCAGGACCTGGAGCATGTCGCGGGCTTCATCGTAAACCGCTTCCGCGGCGATCTCAGCCTGTTCGACGCGGGCCGGGACGATATTGCGCGCCGCACCGGCTGGCCCGCGCTGGGGGTGATCCCCTGGTTCAACGACGCCTGGAAACTGCCGGCCGAGGATATGATGGACATCGCCTCGCACCGGGGCGGCGCCTGCAAGGTGGTGGTGCCCCAGCTGGAGCGGATGGCCAATTTCGATGACCTCGACCCGCTGGCGGCGGAACCCGGCGTCACCGTCGAGATCGTGCCTCCCGGCCGCGCCCTGCCCGGCGATGCCGATCTGGTGATCCTGCCCGGCAGCAAGTCGACGCTGGGCGATCTCGCCTTCCTGCGCGCCCAGGGCTGGGACATCGACATCCGCGCACACCACCGCCGCGGCGGCCATGTGCTTGGGCTCTGCGGCGGCTACCAGATTCTCGGCCGCAGCATCGCCGACCCGTTGGGCGCAGACGGCCGCCCCGGCACCGCCGAGGGGCTCGGGCTCCTGGATGTCGAGACCACGATGGCAGTGGAAAAACGCGTGACCCTGACCGAGGCTCAGACTCAAGGCAGCGGCCTGCCGGTCACCGGCTACGAGATCCACATGGGCCGCAGCACCGGCCCCGATTGCGCCCGCGCCTGGCTGAGTGTCGATGGCCGCCCCGAAGGCGCGGTCTCCCGCTGCGGCCGGGTGCGTGGCTCCTATCTGCACGGGCTGTTTTCCTCCGATGCCTTCCGGGCCGAATTTCTCGCCAGCCTGGGGCACGCCAGCCAGGCGGGCTACGAGGCCGGGGTGGAGGAAACGCTGGACGCGCTTGCGGAGCACCTCGAACGCTACATGGACCTGCCGCGTCTGCTGGAGCTGGCTGCGCCGGTGCGGCTCTGAAAGCGCCAGCCAAGGCAGCCGCAGACAGCGGCGTCCTGCGCTCTCCCGCGTTGCCTGCCTGCAATCAGGCTTTCCGGTTCGATCGAAACGCGCAACGCCTTCCCGGCGGAATTGCCGTTCCTGAAAGGCGCCTTTCGCCGCCGCAGAACCGCGCGCCGCCCAACTGGCGCGGGATTCTCACCAAAAGCCCCGGGGCGGGTCGCAGCGCGGCCCTGTCCGCTTTGCAAGCTACCGCAGCAGGCGCGCTGGAAAGGAAAGCGCAGCGGCGGAGCGCTGGCGGCTGGCCAGAGCCCGGCGCAGCCGGTGCCTCACACCGGAAATGCCGTCCTAGAGCAGGTCCTGGGTCGCCAGCACGCGGTGGATTTCCCGGCGGACCAGCTTGCGGATATTGCGGGTGATGCGCTCGCCGAGCGCGCCCTGCAGCTCTTCGCGCACGATGGCGGACACCAGATCCCGCAAACTGTCTTCATCGTGATACGCGGCCTCCGGCGGCAGAGATTCCAGTGCGGCATCGGTCAAGGCGGCTTCCGCCACGCCGTCGCCAAGACGCCCCTCGGCGTCTGCCGGCTCACCGTGCGCCCCGGTGTCAGCCGCCTCAACCTCCTTCTCCTTCTCCGGCTCCGGCTCTTCCTGCCAGGAGATGGTCCCGGCCGCGGTGCCGGAAAATGCATCCTGCGGGACTCCGTCGGGCTCCCAATCGCCGGGCGACTGGGCGACTTTGGCCTCCAGCTCGGCGATCTTCTGCAGAACTGAGGCCGCACGGCTGCCCGCGGTGTCTGAGGCGCCATTAATCCGCGGGGCAGAAGTTGCAGCGGCAAAAAGCGTGGCACGCGGATCGGCCCAGGGTGCTTCGGAACTGAATGCTTCGGCGTCTGGTGCACCAGCTGGGCCCGCATGATCTTCCGGGGCGGGCGGAACCCCGGCTGGGCCCGCCTGATCTTCCCGGACGGGCGGTACTCCGTTCCCGGCAGAGGTTGCAGGAGCGGCCTCTGCAGCCATCCTGGGACCGGCGTCAGCTTTCGCGTCCGTTATCACGTCGGCGCTTCGGAGTTGCAGGCAATCCGGCCCGGCCAGAAGGTCCAGCACCGGCGAAACGCCCGCAGCCTCCGCCCGCACCTGCGCGGCATCTGCCGCGGCTGCACCTGCGTGCCCGGACTGCTCCGGCCCCTCATGCACCCGCAAGGCCGGGGTCAGGACCAGCCGCCCAGCCGGCTTTGGCGCCGCTTCCGGCGGGCGGCCGTCCTCGCTCACCAGGCGGCGGATCGAGGACAGCACGTCTTCAATTTCGGCATGCGTAACGGGATCGGACATGTTTCGGATTACCACTCTTGCCTTTTTACGAAGAGTGTAACGGCCTTCCGGCTCCCGCACAACAATCAGCTGGATTCTCAGTTGCGGCGCAAGGCCTTGAGCACACGGTCCAGGTCTTTGCCGCGCTTGCTGACATGGGCGGGGGCGTCTTTCACGAGGTTGTAGTAGAGCGCCGGATCGTAGATCTCCACCGGCAGGCCGAGGTGAGCCGCGGTCAGCAGACCCTGCGCCTGCAGCAGCCGGTAGGCCGCCGTTGCCTGGTTGGCCCGGGCCTGCACCCGCTCGGTCTGGGCGTCGAGCAGTTCCTGCTCGGCCTGCAGCACGTCGAGCGTGGTGCGCGCGCCGAGCGTTGCCTCCTCACGGATGCCGTCAAAGGCGACCCGCGCAGCGCGCACGCGCTCGTTCGAGGAGACCAGGCTGGCACGGGCGGATTCGACATCGAAATAGGCCGCGCTGACTGCCTGCTGCACCTGGCGCTGCACGGTGACGAGGCTGCCGCGCTCTGCATCGGCGCGGGCGATCGCCTGGCGCCGCTGCGCCGCGTTGCGGCCACCGGCATAGAGGTCCTGCGTCATCCGCACGCCGATACTGGTGCTGTTGCTGGTGCTGTCGCCGTCGTTCAGATCCTCGCTGACGCCGGCCTGGGCGGACAGGCTGACACTGGGGCCGAGGTCGCGGGTTGAGGCCTGCACCACGATGTCGGCGGCTCTGACCGAGCGCTGCTGGCTCAGAAGGTCAGGCTGGTTGCGCAGGGCGATCGCCTGCGCCTTGGCAAGCGGCGAGACCTGCGGCGGCAAACTGGGCTGACCGGCAATCGGCCCGGGCGCGCGGCCGACCACCTGCGCGTAGGTCGCTTTCGCCGTGAGCAGGTCGCCTTCGGCGTCGGTCACGCTGGCGCGGGCGGCTGCCACGCGGCTTTCGGCCAAGGCAACATCAGTGCGGGTCACCTCGCCCACCTCGAAACGGTCCTGCGCGGCCTTCAGCTCTTCCTGCAGCAAACGGCGGTTGTTCCGGCGCAGGGCCACGAGTTCCTGCGCCTGCAGCACGCCGACATAGGCCTGCACGGCGCTGAACAGAACCTGCTGCTCTACACTAATCAGCTGATGCCGGGTCGCCAGAACCAGCTCCTGCGCGGCCTGGCGGCGCAGGCGGGTGGCGCCGCCGTCGTAAAGCAGCTGGCTCAGCTGCAGCTGGGTGGAGAGCGTGTTGCGGGTCGACTCGGAGAAGAAACTGCCCTGTGACGGGCCGCGCGAATAGCTGTGGCTGGCGTCGATGGTCCATTGCACAACCGGCCGCAAGGCCGACAGAGCAATTGCCGCATCCTCGTCCGCCACCCGCAACAGGGCGCGGTTCTGATCCAGGAGGCCGCTGGTGCGGTAGGCGCCGATCATCGCGTCGGTGAGATTGTCAGCCGCCGCTCTCAGCGGGGCCAGCCCAGCGGCGGCAACGCCGCCTGCAAAAACCAAAGTCTTCAGAATGCCCGCTGGAAATCTCTTCTGCATCACTTGACCAATCCTTTGCCGCGCCACCCGCCGCGGAGTGTTGCTAATGCCCGCCGCTCTTGGCGCCGGGGCGTTTGATATTGCCCGCCGCGGGCCGCTGCAGGGGCGGCTCCGCCCCCGCCTGTGCCCGTGCCCGGCTTAAAGCGCGAAAGCCCGCTCAGCCTCGAACCCCGGCAGCACCGGCGCGGTGGCGTTGAATTCAAAGCGCCAGGAGATCCGGCCCGCGCTCTTGTAGCCGATTTTCACTTCGCCCAGGGCACCGGACATGAACAGCACCGCAATCCGGCCGCCATCCTTCAGTTGCTGCTCCAGCGCCGCGGGCAGCTCTTCCACGCCGCCCTGCACCAGGATCACGTCGTAAGGCCCGTGCTCCTTGGCACCCTCGGACAGCGGCCCTTCATGCACGATTGCGTTGTCAGCAGCAGTGCCGGTCAGCAGCGACTGCGCTTCGCCCGCCATCTGCGCGTCCTCTTCGACGCCGATCACCATCTGCGCCACCTGCGCGGCAACGGCGCTGGAATAGCCCAGCCCGCAGCCCACATCGAGTACCAGCTCGTCGCCCCGGATATCCAGCGCATCGAGCATCTTGGCGAAGGTGCGCGGTTCCAGCAGCACGCGGTTGCCGCCGAGGTCCAGATTTTTGTCGGCATAGGCCGCTTCGCGCAGGCCGGCGGGAACAAATTGCTCGCGCGGGACCGAGAGCATCGCCTCGATGATCGGATATTTGGTGACATCCGAGGGCCGCACCTGGGTGTCGACCATCATGCGGCGGCGTTCGGCGAAATCGGGCATCTGCTAAACTCGTCTGTTCAGTCTGTTATTTGAGGTTGTGGCACATCCGCTGCGGCACGGCAACGGGGCCCTTGCCGGAATGCCGCGGGTGCGCCGCTGGCTGCGGCGGATAAGCCGCAGGCCGCAGCGAAACGGCGCCCGGATAAACTCCGGACGCCGCAGTCTTCATTTCAAGTTCTGAGACCCAGATCCGTGGAACCTCCCGCCGCCGCCCGGCGCGGCTCCTGCCCTACTCCGAGCAGCTGTAGCAGAAGGGCGATGAGGGGCTTTCCTTCAGCCATTCCCTGGAGATGTCATCGCCGCAGATCTGGCAATAGCCGTAGGAGCCTTCCCGCAGGCGGGCCAGCGCCGCATCGATGGCGCGCAGCTCTTCAATGCAGACCGGCGCGGATTCCGCAAGCGGCGCTGCCGCGGCGCGCCGGGCCAGGATGCCGCGGCCGGATCTGCGTGGTGCGGCGGGAATGGGCTGCGAGTCAGCCAGCCGCCCTGCGGGTCTCTTGCGCTTACCTTCAAGAAGTTCCTTCGACATGGAAAATTCCATACTTCGCCTCCTCCGCTTCGGTTGTCGCGCACCCTAACGTGGGCGCACCATAGCATATTGACCTCTACCGATGAACTCGCAGGATATGGGGGGCCCGCAATCAATGCGGAAAATCGTTCACACCCACCCGCGCCCCGGCGGCCGAAAAAGGACACAGACATGATTCGCACCGTATTAATCGCACTGGCCTGCCTCGGCCTTGCGGCCTGCGAGACCACAAAGGGCGCGGGCCGGGACATTTCCAAGGCCGGCCAGGCCATCACCGGCGCCGCGCAAGACGTGCAGAACAGCTTTTGAGTTTTTCCTGCTGATACGCTCAACACAAGGAGAACGCCCGGTCAGCCGCCGGGCGTTCGTTTTTCTGCCGGCCGCCGCCGGTCTCATTCGATCCCGAGCATCTCCTTGGCTTGGGCCAGGGTCTCGACCGAGGCGTCATGCTCGCCGGCGTCATGCAGTTCCTGGCCTTCGTCGCGCAGCTCCTGAACCCGCGCCAGATCCTCTTCCGAAAGCTCGGTGCCCGCGGCAATCGCCTCATCGATGGCGGCAATGTCGGAGGGGCACTGGCTTGCGAAAACGGGTGATGCCAGCAGGCTGAAGGCTGCGGCCCAAGTCAGGTATTTCATGATTTCATCCTCCCCAGGTGAACCGTCCGGAGGATAACACGGAACGCGGGCATTTTCATCCGGAGAGTTGCCGGGAGGCTGAGGACCGGCGGAGAGTGGCGCATAGGGACGGAGGGCCCCGAAGCCAGCAGCAGGCGGGATTGCACGCCCATGCATATCTCTCGGGAAACTTCCGGTGTTCGATTACCCCGCAGAGGGCAGCGACCGGCCTGGGCGGAGGCGATGCCGAGTCCCGACCGGGCGGAATACTGGACAACTCGGCAATAAAAACGGGGTCTTGACCCCGTCTTTCAGTTGAGTTCGGTGGGGCGCTTCCACCGCAGGAGCTGAAGTGCGGACAGCCTCAGCTGTCCATCTTCAGCGCCGAGATAAACGCCTCCTGCGGGATCTCGACCTTGCCGAACTGGCGCATCTTCTTCTTGCCCGCTTTCTGCTTGTCCAGAAGCTTCCGCTTCCGGGTGGCGTCGCCGCCGTAGCATTTTGCGGTCACGTCCTTGCGCAGCGCCGACAGGGTCTCGCGGGCGATCACCTTGCCGCCGATGGCGGCCTGGATCGGGATCTTGAACATGTGGCGCGGGATCAGGTCCTTGAGCTTCTCGCACATCGCCCGGCCGCGCATCTCGGCGCGGTCGCGGTGGACCATGGTGGAGAGCGCATCCACCGGCTCGTCGTTCACCAGGATCGACATCTTCACCAGGTTGTCCTCCCGGTAGCCGATCATCTGGTAATCGAAGGACGCATAGCCTTTGGTCACCGATTTCAGCCGGTCGTAGAAGTCGAAGACCACCTCGTTCAGCGGCAGGTCATAGACCACCATCGCACGGGAGCCGGCGTAGGAGAGATCCATCTGGATGCCGCGGCGGTCCTGGCAGAGTTTCAGCACGTCGCCGAGGTAGTCATCCGGCACCAGAATGGTCGCTTTGATGCGCGGCTCCTCCAGGTGGCCGACCTTGGACATGTCGGGCATGTCGGCGGGGTTGTGCAGCTCGATCATCTCCCCGTCCTTCATGTAGACGTGGTAGATTACGCTCGGAGCGGTGGTGATCAGGTCGATATCGTATTCGCGCTCGATCCGGTCGCGGATCACCTCGAGGTGCAGCAGGCCAAGGAAGCCGCAGCGGAAGCCGAAGCCGAGGGCGGCGGAGGTTTCCATCTCGAAGCTGAACGACGCGTCATTGAGCGCCAGCTTGTCGATGGCGTCGCGCAGGTCCTCGAATTCGGCCGAGTCGACCGGGAACAATCCGCAGAACACCACCGGCTGGGCGGGCTTGAAGCCCGGCAGCGGCTTTTCGCAGCCATTGCGGTCATTGGTGATGGTGTCGCCGACGCGGGTGTCGCGCACCTGCTTGATCGAGGCGGTGAGAAAGCCGATCTCGCCCGGCCCCAATTCGTCCACCACCTGCATCGCCGGGCGGAAAACGCCGATGCGGTCGACGTGGTGCAGGGTGCTGTTCGACATGAACTTGACCCGCATGCCCTTTTTCAGCACGCCGTCCATGATCCGCACCAGAACGATCACGCCGAGGTAGCTGTCGTACCAGCTATCGACCAGCATCGCCTTCAAGGGTGCATCGCGGGTGCCTTCGGGTGCCGGCAGATGCTGGACGATCGCTTCCAGCGTTTCCTTGATGCCCTGGCCGGTCTTGGCCGAGACCTGGATGGCGCCGCTCGCGTCGATGCCGATCACGTCCTCGATCTGCTCTGCCACCCGGTCGCAGTCCGACGCCGGGAGGTCGATCTTGTTCAGCACCGGGACGATCTCGTGATCTGCGTCGATCGCCTGGTAGACGTTGGCGAGCGTCTGCGCCTCGACCCCCTGCGTGGAATCGACCACCAGAAGCGAGCCTTCGACCGCACGCATCGAGCGGGAGACCTCATAGGCAAAGTCGACGTGGCCGGGGGTGTCGATCAGGTTCAGCACATAGGTTTCGCCGTCCTGCGCCTTGTAGTCGATCCGAACGGTGTTGGCCTTGATGGTGATGCCCCGCTCGCGCTCAATGTCCATCGCGTCGAGCAGCTGCGCCTTCATGTCCCTGTCCTGCACCGTGCCGGTCTCCTGGATGAGCCGGTCGGCAAGGGTGGATTTGCCATGGTCGATATGGGCGACGATGGAGAAATTACGGATATGAGCGAGGTCTGTCATGCGGTGGGATATGATTTGGATTTCGGCTTTGGTCAAGGTGGATTGCGTGGGCAGACGGTGGGCGGCGCACGCTTTCCCGGGCCGGGCAGAGGGCTGGGCGCCTTGCTCCCGTCACGGCTGGCGGAACGTCGCCCGTGCCTGCCGGTCCGGGGGCCCGGCCCGCTGGAATGGAGCCAGTACCATTCCCCGGTGCCATTCCATCGGACGGCCGTTCGGGGCGGCGTTCCCTGCGGAACATGTCCGCGGCCGGAACACCGCCACGCGCCGCCCGGCCGCGCCGTCCGGAAGTCCGGCTGCTGGCCTGTTACCAGCCACTGTGCGAACCAGGCGGAAATACGTTATAGTGCCGCCACGCGCCGGACGCGCGAAGCGTCCCGTACTTGGCTGCAACACTTGGAGGACACCCATGATGGATGCCGTGAAAGCTGCCGAATATGCCCGTGCGCTCTACAGCGCGCATGGCGACCGGGCCGAAGCCGAAGCCGCACAGAAAATGCGGCAATGCGAAGAGGCCGGCAAAAGTGACGAGGCCAGTGACTGGAAGGCGGTGCGCCAGGCGATCCGCTCAATGCGCGGGCCGAACCAGGCCTGACACCGCTCCGGCCGCGCCGCCCCGTGCGCGGCCGGACTGAACCGCCGGGACGGCCCGGCCGGACGCGCCCGGCAGGGTGACATCACCGGCAAAGCGCCGCCCCTCAACCCGCTTCCCCCCGCGTGCCGGACTCCTTGCTGGCCAAACTTCTGGTTAACCACGATTGAACCGCATCCGGGCCTGCGGCATACTGCGTCCGTCAAGCAGACCCGCTACTTGGCGGGCCCGAAAAAAATAGAATGGGGCACAGTTGATGAAGCATTTCCTCTTGGCCGCGCTCTGCGCGGGCAGCCTGGCAGCGGTGGCGCCGGGCTCCGCAGGGGCCGGCGTGATCGAGAACGCCTGCCGCCAGTCCGACCGCGGTGCGTCGCCCGCCCTTTGCGGCTGCATCCAGAAGATTGCCAGCCACAAGCTGACCCGGGCAGAACAGCGTAAAGTGTCGAAATGGTTCCGCGATCCGCATCAGGCCCAGGTCGTGCGCCAGTCCAGCCGCCGCAGCGACGAGCGCCTGTGGCAGCGCTACAAAGCCTTCGGCGACACCGCCGCGCGCGCCTGCAGCTGAGCCGCGGCACACCTTCCGCGCCGCATCCGCGGTACTGCAAAAGGCGCCCCAGGGGCGCCTTTTCCCGTTTTCGGGGAGTAGCGCCCGACATCTTCCCCTGCGGCAATTTTACCCGGGGGGAAAAGCGCGCCGATCCGCCCCCTTGACCGGCACCGGGCAAGGCTCAACAACACGGGCGAGGTATTGGAGCGCTAGCATGTTGATGAAAGGTGTTACCCTGCGCGGGCTCGAAGTTTTCGAGGCCCTCGCCAAGACCGGCTCGGTCGCCCAGGCAGCACAATTGACAGGCCTGAGCCAGCCAGCGGTCAGCCAGCAATTGCGAAACCTCGAGAAGGCGCTGGACTGTCCGCTTGTCGATCACGGCCGCCGTCCGATGGTACTGACCCCTGCGGGGCGTAACTTCCTCGCGCGCACCGGCGTCGTGCTCTCAGAACTGCGGCTGGCGCAGAGCGAGCTCACCGTGATGGACCTCTCGCACCTGCCGGAGCTGTCGATCGGCCTGATCGACGACTTCGACAACGACCTGACGCCGCGGCTCGCCACCATCCTGGCCGACAGCCTGACCCGCTGCCGCTTCAAGATGATCACCGCCTCCAGCCACGATGTCGTGCGGGCGGTCGAGGCGCGCGAACTGCATATCGCGGTCGCCGCCGCCAGCGGTGAGCCGCACGAGGGGCTGGTGGAATATCCGCTGGTGCAGGATCCCTTCCTCCTGGTGGCGCCGCAGGGCTTCCTGTCGTCCATCGGCGACATCACCCCGCAGCTCGCCGCCCTGCCCTTCCTGCGCTATGCCCGCGACCAGCTGATCTCGCAGCAGATCGAGGCACAGCTCGCACGCCAAAAGCTGACCTTCGAGAACCGCTTCGAGATCGGCTCGCACCTGGCACTGATGGCAATGGTGGCGCGGCGCATCGGCTGGGCCATCACCACGCCGCTCGGCTACATGCGCGCGGCCCGCTTCCACGGCGAGATCGAGGTCTTCCCGCTGCCCTTCGGCCAGCACGCGCGCACGATCTCGCTGTTCACCGCCGCCGATTGGGCGGGCCGGGTCCCGCAGGACGTGGCCCAGGCAGTGCGGCGGCTGGTACACTCGCAGATGATTAGCCCGGCGGTGCAGCAGCTGCCCTTCCTGGCGCCGGACTTCCGGGTGATTGAGGACTAGGCCCTCACTGCGCCGCCTTCAGCCGCTGCTTCAGCCCCTGCGCCGCCGCCTCGATCAGGTCGAGGCAGCCGTCGAAATCGCGGGTGTAGTACGGGTCGGGAACGTGGTCCGCGGCCGCTTCTGGCGCAAAGTCGGTGAACAGCTTCACCGGCGTAGCGCTGCCGGCCGGGCGCAGCGCCTCGATATCGCGGAGGTTTTCGCCATCCATTGCGACGATCAAATCGAAAGCGGCGAAGTCCTCTGCCCGGAACTGCCGCGCCCTTAGGTCCGAGATGTCCAGCCTCCGCGCCCGAGCCGCCGCCTGCATCGGCCCGTAGGGCGGCTCGCCGATGCGGTACGAAGACGTGCCCGCGCTGTCGGTCTGCACCTCCGGGCACAGCGCGCGGAACACTCCCTCGGCTGCGGGCGAACGGCAGATGTTTCCTAGGCAGACAAACAGAATGCGGGTAGGCATGGGAATGGGGCTCCTTAGGTGCAGGCCCCGTGATAGGAGGTTTGGCGCAGATGGAAAAGCCTGCCGCAAAACTGGTGATCCTGACCGGCGCCGGGATTTCCGCCGAAAGCGGGCTTGGCACCTTCCGCGACGAGGGCGGGCTTTGGGCGCAGCACCGGATCGAGGATATGGCAACACCCGAAGGGTTTGCCCGCGACCCCGCACTGGTGCAGGGCTTCTACAATGCCCGCCGCGCCCAGGCGGCGGAGGCCGCCCCCAATGGTGCGCACCGTGCACTCGCCCGCCTGCAGGCCGAACACGAGGGCGAGGTGGTAATCGTCACGCAGAACGTCGACAGCCTGCACGAAGCGGGAGGCGCGCAGGGCGTGCTGCACATGCATGGCACGCTCGCAGGCGCGCTCTGCGCCGCCTGCGGCCACCGCTGGCAAGCGCCGCTTCAGATGCAGCCGCAGGAGCCCTGCCCCGCCTGCGCGGCCCCCGCAGGCCGCCCGGACGTGGTCTGGTTCGGCGAGTTTCCCTATTTCATGGAGGAGATCTGCGCGCATCTGGCGGAGGCGGATCTCTTTGCCGCCATCGGCACCTCCGGCGAGGTTCACCCTGCGGCGGGCTTTGTCGAGGAGGCACGAATGGCGGGCGCGCATACGGTGGAGCTGAACCTCGCGCCGTCCGCCATGGCCAGCCGCTTCGCCGTGCGCCGCTTCGGCCCGGCCAGCGAGATCGTCCCCGCCTGGGTAGCGGAGCTGCTCCGCTAGCCGCCGGGCGGCAAAATGCCCGCAGGCCAGGCATCCGGGCTTTAGGCGCGGAGGAGGGCCGCAGCGCAGCCTGCCGCCGCGCCCGCCCCTCTGCGGAACAAGTGTCAGTTGGAGTGGCCGGAGTGATCCAGACCGCCATGCGCCTCCGGCTTGCGCTCCAGGTCCACCGGCACCTGCAGGGTGATCTCGCCCGCCTTCTCGAAGACCAGGGTCAGCGGCACGGTATCGCCATGTTCCAAGCTGCGCTTCAAGCCCATGAACATCACGTGATCGCCGCCGCGTTTCAGCGCATGGCCTGCGTCGGCCGGAATGGAAATACCGTCCTCGACATGACGCATCTTCATCACGCCGCCGTCGCCAGCCTCATGCGTGTGCAGCTGCACCCGCGCCGCCACGTCCGAGCGTACTTCAATGAGCCGGTCGTCCCCGGCGCCGTTGTTAGCGATCTTCATGAAGGCTGCGCCAGCCTTGGCGGCCTTGGAGGCGACGCGTACGTAGGCATCCTCCACCATCACTGTTTTTCCTTCCTCCGCCAGAGCGGCTAACGGCAGGAAGGAAAGAGTGCAGGCGGCGGCGGCCGTAAAAACGAGTGATTTAAGGGACATGATCTGTCTCCTTCTGAATATCAGTGCATGTCTTTGAAGTGTCTGTTGGTGCAGGATCAGACCATCGCAGGCGGCGCACGGGCCCGGACAGACAAGCGCGCGCGGCTCCGCGGCAGGACCGGCTGCGCGCCGGAGCCCGCGGGCGTGGCACTTCGGCGCCAGAGCGCCAGCTGCGCGGGATACACCGCCAGTGCATCCAAAGGCTGCATAACGCAGTCGGGGCACGGGTGCGGCGGCGGCACCTGGCGGCCTTCGCTGTCAACGTAGAGAGTAACCGCACCGTTGCCGGTGCAGATCACCATCTGCTGCGCCGCCATCCCGCCGCCCTGCGCCGCTGCGGCGCCATGCGCAGCGAGCGCGGCAGTGAGGGCCAGCAGCAGGCCGAAATATGCGCGAGAGAGCCGCTTCATACCGGCAGATATGCCGCTGGGCGCGGACGCCCGCAAGGCCCGGCAGCGCACCACGGCCGCGGCAGATCGCGCACAGGAAAACGCCGCGCATGATCTCTCATGCGCGGCGCGTCAAATCCGGTGATCCGATGAAGGGATCAGGCCAGGGAAATCAGGCCTGGGCGGCCTGCGCCTTGGCGATCTCTTTCTTCACCTTCAGCGCGTTGGCAGACAGCTCTTCGTCCTTGGCTTTTGCCAGGAAGGCGTCCAGGCCGCCGCGGTGGTCAACCGAGCGCAGGGCGGCTGCGGAGATGCGCAGCTTGACGCCACGGCCCAGAACTTCGGACTGCAGGGTCACATCGTTCAGGTTGGGCAGGAAGCGGCGCTTGGTTTTGTTGTTGGCGTGGCTGACATTGTTGCCAGTCATCGGGCCTTTTCCGGTCAGTTCGCAACGGCGCGACATATCATCATCCTTCGTTTCTCGAGGTCCGGGCAGCCCGGATCCAAATCACAAGGGGCGCGGCCATTGGCTGCGCCCGAAAACTGGTTGGATGCGTGTAGGAGGAATCGCCGCCGGGGTCAAGCCGTATGCGTTCGTTTTATGGCCCGTCCAGCATCTTGCCGCCCAGCATAGGGCATGGCCCCGGGCGGGGCCATGCCTGAGGCGGGGATATATCGGGCCAGAAGAAGGCTCAGGCCGCGCCGAGACTTTCGAGCATGGCCTGCGCCGCGGCAGAGGGGCTGTCCTCGCCGCGCGCCACTGCCTCCGACAGGGCCGCCATACGGGCCTTGGCCTCCGGGGTGTCCAGCCGCGCCAGCAGCGCCTGGCGCACCTCCTGCGCAAACCAGTAGCGGGCCTGCTGCGCCCGGGTGCGGTCCCAATGGCCGGTCTCCCGCCGCCAACCGGCCAGCGCCTGAATCTCCTTCCAGGCCTCCTCCAGCCCATGCTCCTCCACTGCGGAAACCATCAGCGCCTTCGGGTAGCCCTCGGGATCCTGCGACCGCTTGCGCAACAGCCGCAGCGCGCCCGCGTAGTCGGCGCAGGTGCGGCTCGCCACCGGCTTCAGGGCGCCGTCAGCCTTGTTGACCAGAATCAGGTCGGCGATCTCCATGATGCCGCGCTTCACCCCCTGCAGCTCGTCGCCGCCCGCGGGTGCCAGCAGCAGGAGGAACAGGTCCGACATCTCCGCCACCACGGTTTCCGACTGGCCAACGCCTACCGTCTCGATCAGCACCACGTCGAAGCCCGCGGCCTCGCACAGCGCCACCGCCTCGCGGGAGCGGCGGGCAACCCCGCCCAGGTGGCTCTGGCTGGGGGATGGGCGGATGAAGGCGTTCGGCTCCCGGCTGAGCCGCTCCATCCGGGTCTTGTCGCCCAGGATCGAGCCGCCGGAGCGTGCCGAGCTCGGGTCCACCGCCAGCACCGCCACCCTGAGGCCCATCCCCGTCAGCATCATGCCGAAGCTTTCGATGAAGGTGGATTTGCCCACGCCCGGCGTGCCGGAGAGCCCGATGCGCAGCGCCTGGCGGTGACGCTTGGCGAGGCTTGCGAGGAGCTCCGTGGCCTGGGCGCGGTGATCCTCGCGGCCGCTTTCCACCAGGGTGATCGCCCGCGCCAGGGCCCGGCGGTTGCCCTCCAGTATCCGCTCGCTCAGCTCTGCAATGTCCATCCGCCTTCCCTTCGCGCTCATTCGGCCGTAGTTGACGCAGCAGCGCCCCCAATGTCCAGAGGCCGAAGCCTTGGCGCATACCCTAGCGCACCGCCGGCGCCGGCGCAGGCGGCAAAACCGCCGCAGCGCAGGGGTTTTGCGCAAACCTCCTGCGGGGCCGGATGCGGCTGCGCTAGACCTTGCCGCCGCCATTGGCGATAAGGCGCGTCATGACCAGCGCCAGCACCAGCCCCATGACACGACTGCCAATCGACGACGCCCTGCCCGCCCTGCTCGGCGCGCTCCGCAGCTGCGGGCGCGCCGTGCTGCAGGCCCCGCCCGGCGCGGGCAAGACCACGCGGGTGCCGTTGGCGATGCTGGAGGCAGGGCTGATACAGGGCCGTATCGTGATGCTGGAGCCCCGCCGTCTCGCCGCCCGCGCTGCGGCCGAGCGCATGGCCGAGACGCTGGGCGAGCGCGCGGGCGGGACCGTGGGCTACCGCATCCGCGGCGATGCCAAGGTCTCCAAGGCCACCCGCATTGAAGTGGTGACCGAGGGCATCCTGACCCGGATGCTGCAATCGGACCCGGACCTGCCGGGTGTGGGCGCGGTGATCTTCGACGAATTCCACGAACGCTCGCTCAATGCCGACCTCGGCCTCGCACTTTGCCTCGAGGTCTCGGGCGCCCTGCGCGAGGATCTGATGCTGCTGGCGATGTCGGCGACGCTGGACGCCGGGCCGGTGGCGGCTCTGATGGAGGCGCCAATGGTGACCTCCGAAGGCCGCAATTACCCGGTGGAGACGCGATGGCTTGACCGCCCCCTGCCCGTCCGGGCGCGCCGCCTCGATGCACTGGTCGATCTCGTAGTGCAGGCCGAGGCGGAGACCCGCAACCCCTCCGGCGATCCCGGTGGCGGCATCCTCGTGTTCCTGCCCGGCGAAGGCGAGATCCGCCGTGCCGCTACTGCGCTGGAAAAGCGCCTGCCGGGCAACTGCCGCATCCGCCCGCTGTTCGGCGCCCTGCCCTTTGCCGAGCAGCGCGCCGCCATCCGCCCCGAGCCAGAGGGCCGCAAGGTGGTGCTGGCGACCTCGATTGCCGAGACCTCGCTCACCATCCAGGACATCCGCGTGGTGGTGGACATGGGCCAGGCCCGGCGCGCGCGGTTTGATCCCGGCGCCGGCATGTCGCGGCTGGTGACCGAAAAGGTGACCCGCGCCGAGGCCACCCAGCGCCAGGGCCGCGCGGGCCGTGTGGCGGAGGGCATCTGCTACCGGCTTTGGACCCGCGGCGAAGAAGGCGCGCTGATGGCCTTCCCCCCCGCCGAGATCGAAGCAGCCGACCTGACCGGGCTGGCGCTTGAGCTCGCGCTGTGGGGCGCGGGGTCCGAAGACCTCGCCTTCCTCACCCCGCCGCCAGAGGGCGCGCTGGCGGAAGCACAAGGGCTGTTGCGGATGCTCGGCGCGCTCGACAGCCGGGGCCGGATTACCGCGCATGGCAAGGCGCTGGCCGCACTGCCGCTGCACCCGCGGCTCGGCCACATGCTGCTGCACGCAGGCCCGGCCGCGGCGCCGCTCGCCGCGCTTCTGGCCGAGCGCGACCCCCTGCGCGGTGCGCCTGCCGATCTCTCCCTGCGGCTGGACGCATTGCGCGATCCCCGCATGTTCGAACGAAGCCGCCCGTACCAGCTCAGCCGGCAAGTGCTGGAGCGCATCAAGAGCGAGGCGCGGCGCCTGGAGAATCAGGCTGGCAAAACCGCCCGCACGCCGCTCTCCCCCGCCGCTATGGCCGCGCTTGCCTACCCCGACCGCATCGGCCAGCGCCGCAAGGGCGAGGCGCCGCGCTTCGTGCTTTCGGGCGGTAAGGGCGCGGTGCTGGACGAGGCCGACACGCTCGCCCGCGCGCCTTTCCTGGTGGCACTCGACACCGACGGCAACCCGCGCGAAGCCAGGATCCGGATGGCAGCACAGATCCCGCTGAGTGAAATCCGCGAGCTTTTCGGGGAGCAGATCGCTTGGGCGGAGATATGCGAATGGTCCCGCCGCGAGCGCCGGGTGGTGGCCCGGCGGCAGGAACGCCTCGGTGCCATCGTGCTGGAGGACCGGCTTTGGAAGGACGCCCCCGAAGATGCCGTGGCGCGGGCAATGCTCGACGGTGTGCGCGACCTCGGGCTGCGGCTGGAGGGCGCGGCGGCGCGGCTGGCGGCGCGGGTGGAGCTGGTGCGCGGTGACGGCCACGACATGCCCGATTTCTCTGTCTCCGGCCTTATGGCGCGGCTGGAGGACTGGCTGCTGCCGATGCTGGGCGGAGTGAGGACGGCTGCTGACTGGAAACGCTTCGATCTCCTGCCCGCGCTGCAGACCGCGCTCACATGGGAGCAGACCCAGCTCCTGGATCGCGAAGCCCCGGGCAGTTTTGTCACCCCGCTGGGGCGCAAGATCCCAATTACCTACGGCGGAGAAGACCCCGAGATCGAGGTGCGCCTGCAAGAGCTATTTGGTGTCACCCGGCATCCCTCGGTTGGCGGTGTGCCCCTGAAGATCACGCTCCTGTCGCCGGCCCAGCGGCCGATTCAGATCACCCGCGACCTGCCCGGGTTCTGGGAGGGGTCATACGCAGACGTGCGCAAAGACATGCGCGCGCAATACCCCAAGCACCCCTGGCCCGAAGACCCGGCAAGCGAAGACCCGACGCTGCGGGCCAAACGACGCAAATAGGGGCCCTCATTGCGGCGGCAGGCAGAACGCCGTGCTGCCCGGCCCAACCGCCCCGGGCGCATACCCCTTGCCCCCCGCGGCGGACGGAAGCCGCCCTGGCCGGTCCCCCCCTCTGGCGGCCTTCAGCGCAACCCTGCCGTGCGCCGCGCACAGGCATTAACCTTGCATTCAGGGCTTGCCTCTATATTATCTGTCCACTTGACCCGACGGCACCATAACAACAGCGAAAAAGGCTGAGCAGTCATGACCCGCACCCTGACCCGCGCCTGGGAGGAAATCCTGAGGCCGCTCCTGCAAAGACCGAACCGCTTGCAAGTTGCCGCGCTCTGCTACCGCGAAGGTGCGCAGGGCAAGGAGGTTCTGATGATCACCAGCCTCGGCACCGGGCGCTGGATCATCCCCAAGGGCTGGCCGATCACCGGCAAGGACGGCCCCGGCTCCGCATTGCAGGAGGCCTGGGAGGAGGCAGGCGTGGCCAAGGCCGAAATCTCGTCCGAGCCGATCGGGGAATATTTCTACCTCAAGCGCCGCGGCAATGGCACCGAGGAGCCGGTGACCACCCTGATCTTCGCCGCCGAGGTGCAGCAGCTGGCTGACGACTACCCCGAAGCCAAAAGCCGCAGACGCGAGTGGATGACGCCCGAACAGGCCGCGGAACTGGTGCATGAGCCGCAGCTGCAGGCCGTATTGCGTCAATTGTAAAAATTATGTGACATTTTTACGACGAAAGCTTGCACCTGCCCGGGCGGGGCGTTAGGCGCCGGCGCAACCTGCCACAACCGGGATCATGCAAGATGAGCGACGCACCTGAGCGCCCGCAATGGAATACGCTGGATAAGGATCTGAACCGGATCTCCCAGCTGGAACTGGCCACCTCCTATGTCTCCCGCCCGCTGGTGGCGCCGGGGATCGCGCTGGCCTTCATCGTCCTCGCCGGGCTCGCCGCGGGCGTGCTGTTCGGCGGCTCCTCCACCAGCCTGGTAGTGGTCGCCGCCGCTGCCTTCGGCGCCTATATGGCGATCAACATCGGCGCCAATGACGTTGCCAACAACATGGGCCCCGCCGTTGGCGCCAACGCGCTGACCATGGGCGGCGCCATCGTGATCGCCGCCGTCGCGGAAAGCGCGGGCGCGCTTCTGGCGGGCGGCGACGTGGTCTCGACGATCTCCAAGGGCATCATCGACCCGGCCGCGGTCGGGGCCGGCAACGTCTTCATCTGGGCGATGATGGCAGCGCTGATCTCCTCGGCGCTCTGGGTGAACCTGGCCACCTGGGTCGGCGCGCCTGTCTCCACCACCCATTCGGTGGTCGGCGGCGTACTGGGCGCCGGAGTCGCCGCCGCGGGCACTGCCGCAGTGAACTGGCCCACCATGGGCAAGATCGCCGCCAGCTGGGTGATCTCGCCGGTGCTGGGCGGTATTATTGCCGCGCTGTTCCTTGCCTTTATCAAGGCCAAGATCATCTACCAGGACGACAAGATCGCCGCCGCGCGCCGCTGGGTGCCGGTGCTGGTGGGGATCATGGCAGGCGCCTTTGCCGCCTATCTGGCGCTGAAGGGGCTCAAGAAGATCGTCAAGATCGACCTGCAGACCGCGCTGCTGATCGGCGCCGCAATCGGCGCGCTGTCCTATGTCGTCACCGCGCCGCTCATCAAGCGCCAGTCCAAAGGCATGGAAAACCGCAACAAGTCTCTGAAGGTGCTGTTCGGCCTGCCGCTGGTGATTTCCGCGGGCCTTCTGTCCTTTGCCCATGGCGCCAACGACGTCGCCAACGCCGTCGGCCCGCTGGCGGCCATCGTGCACGCGACCGAATTTGGTGCCGCGGCGGCCAAGGTGGCCATCCCCACCTGGGTAATGGTAATCGGCGCCTTCGGTATTTCCTTCGGCCTGTTCCTCTTCGGTCCCAAGCTGATCCGCATGGTCGGCAGCCAGATCACCAAGCTGAACCCGATGCGCGCCTACTGCGTGTCGCTCTCGGCAGCGATCACTGTGATTGTGGCCAGCTGGCTCGGCCTGCCGGTTTCCTCCACACACATCGCGGTGGGCGCGGTGTTCGGCGTCGGCTTCTTCCGCGAATGGCACATGGAGCGCCGCCTGAAGAAATCCGCCGAGGGCCGCCCGCCGGAGAACCGCATCGCGCCCGAGGAACGCCGCCGCCGCAAGCTTGTGCGCCGCAGCCACTTCATGACCATCGTCGCCGCCTGGGTGATCACCGTGCCCGCCGCGGCGTTGCTTTCGGCAGTAATCTATCTGCTGTTGAATACGATGGTGGGCTGACCGCGCCCGGCAAACGCAGAACCCCCCGCGCCGTCCGGCTGCGGGGATTTCTCTGGCCTAGAACGTCTCGACCCAAGGCCGCAGCACCAGCTCATGGCTCCACGCCGAGCGGTCCTGACCGATGAGATGCATGTATTCGCGGGCAATTGCATCCGGATCGAGCAGGCTGTCCTCCTTGCCTCCGGATTGCGCCTGGCGGGCCCGCTCCGGCGTGCTGATCGCCCCGTCTATATTAACCCAGACGACATGAATGCCCTTGGGGTGCAGTTCCCGCGCCATGGATTGTGCGAGGCCGCGCTGCGCGAACTTGCCCATGGCAAAGGGCGCGGAATTGGCAAAACCCTTCACCCCCGCGGAGGCGCCGGTGAACAGTATCGTGCCCAAACGGCCATCCTCCGTCGGCTGCGCCAGCATGCGCCGCGCCGCCGCCTGCCCCAGAAGGAACGCCCCGAAGGCGGTGACCTCAACCGCCTTGCGGACGGTTTCCGGGTCGAGTTCGGCAATCGGGCCGCGTTGCAGGGCGGACGGGTTGTAGCAGACCACCCGCAGACCGCCTTGTATGCCTTCCACCAGCTGCCTGACGCCTTCTGCATCGGTACCGTCCAGCTCATGCAGCTCCGCCCCGGTCTCAGCCGCCAGCCCCTCCAGTTTGCCGATGTTGCGCGCCGTCAGATGCAGCGCGTATCCCGCCCGGGCCAGTGCCCGCGCAAAGGAGGCCGACAGGCCCGGGCCCACTCCGACAATCAGCGCGGCAGGTTTGCTGGCGTGGTCTTGCATGGCATGCCCCCTTCCCGATATCTCTGCGGATACTTGGGGCGATGGCGCCAGCCGGCAAGCGCTTGGCGCCATTCATGCAGGCGGCAGGTCCGCCAGTTCCTCCAGTACCTCCGCAGCGGGCAGCACCCGGCCAAAGCCAGCGTGGAGTGCCGATAACGTCACTTCCAGAACCACCTCCGCGTCCAGCATCCCGCCCTTGCGCGCGGGCAGGTCGAAGGCAATCAGCGCATCCTCCACCACATTCACCTCGAAGCCGAGGTTCGCCGCGGAGCGCGCCGTCGAATTCACGCAGAAGGCCGCGACACCGCCCAGGATCACCAGCCGGGACACCCCCGCCTCACGCAGATGCTCTGCGAGGCCGGTATCAACGAACCCTGAGGAGCCGGTCTTCCAGAGCACCGCCTCCCCTTCCTGCGGGATGGCGCAGGGCATCGGCCGGCCGCTGGGAAGGTCGCGGCGGAATTTGCTGGCGGGGCGCGGGTCGTCATGCAGCACATGCACCACCGGCAGCCCGGCGGCGCGGAAGGCGGCGGCCAGCGCGGCAGTCTTATCCTCCGCCTCCGGGTTGGCCCGCTGCCGTCCGGACGCGGTCACATTGGCCATCTCCATTTGCATATCAACTATGAGCAGGGCGGTGTTGCGGTGCATGAAAAAACCCTCGCGGCAAATCGGTTGCCGCGAGGGTCGCAGAGATTGAGCCGGCAATCCAGCGGCTGTGCCGCCTCAAGCCTCCAAACACCAGCGCATGATCGCCTTTTGCGCATGCAGCCGGTTTTCTGCCTCATCAAAGATCACCGACTGCGGACCGTCCATCACCGCCGAGGTCACCTCTTCCTCCCGGTGGGCGGGCAGGCAGTGCATGAACAGCGCGTCGGGCTTGGCATGCGCCATCAGCGCGTCGTTCACCTGGTAGGGGCGCAGCATGTTGTGGCGGCGCTCCTTGGAGGATTGGCTGTCATGCATCGAAACCCATGTGTCCGCGACAACCAGGTCGGCGCCCCCGACCGCCTTCACCGGGTCGCGCTCAATCACCACCTTGGCGCCGGCCTTGCGGGCAAGACCGACAAATTCGTCCTCCGGGTCCAGCTGCATCGGGCCGGTGAAGGTGAGGTCGAAGCCGAACTGGCCGGCGGCATGGATGAAGGAGGCGCACACGTTGTTGCCATCGCCGCACCAGACCACCTTCTTGCCCTGGATCGGCCCGCGGTGCTCTTCGTAGGTGAGCACATCGGCCATTATCTGGCAGGGGTGGGTGCGGTCGGTGAGCCCGTTGATCACCGGCACATCGGCATATTCGGCCATCTCGATCAGCACGCTTTCGTCGAAGGTCCGGATCATGATCATGTCGACATAGCGGCTGAGCACGCGGGCGGTGTCGGCGATGGTCTCGCCATGGCCGAGCTGCATGTCGTTGCCCGACAGCACCATGGTCTGCCCGCCCATCTGCCGCACGCCGACGTCGAAGGAGACGCGGGTCCGGGTCGAGGGTTTCTCGAAGATCAGCGCCACCATCCGGTCTTTCAGCGGCAGCTCGTCATCAAGCGCCGCCCGCGGCCGGCCCTGGCGCGCGTCTTTCGTGACCCGGGCCTGGTCGATGATGGCGCGCAGGTCGGAAGGATCGGTTTTGTGGATGTCGAGGAAATGCTTCATGTCTCTATCGCTTCTGGCTGGGAAAGGCCGGGGGCGCCGCCCGCCGCCACTGGAGCTTGAACCAATGGCGCATCCAAGGCGCCCCCCCCGGAGTATTTCAAGAAAGATGACGGTCAGGCGCTGCCGATGCGGGCGGTGGTCCGGGCCAGGCGGCTGACGGCCTCGCCGATCTCCTCGTCGCTGAGGGTGAGCGGCGGCAGCAGGCGCACCACGTTGTCCGCGGCCGGCACGGTGATCAGCTGTTCCTCGTAGCCCTGCTTCACGAAATCGGCGCTGGTGCAGGCTTCGGGATTGCACTTCAGGCCCAGCATCAGGCCGCTGCCGCGCACGTCTTCCAAGATGCCGGGGTGATCGGCCACCAGCCCTTCCAGCTTCTGCCGCAGCAGCCCTGCTTTGCGGTTCACCTCGGCCAGGAACTCCGGGCCGGTGATGACATCCAGCACCGCGCAGCCCACAGCGCAGCCGAGCGGGTTGCCGCCGTAGGTAGAGCCGTGGGTGCCCGCGGTCATGCCGCTGGCGGCCTCGCCGGTGGCCAGCACAGCGCCCAGCGGGAAGCCGCCGCCAATGCCCTTGGCCACCATCATGATGTCGGGAGTGATGCCCGCCCATTCATGGGCAAACAGCTTGCCGGTGCGGCCAACGCCGCATTGCACCTCGTCGAGGATCAGCAGCAGGCCATGCTCGTCGCAGATCCGGCGCAGCGCCTTCAGTTCGGCATCGGGAACCGTCCGGATGCCGCCCTCCCCCTGCACTGGCTCGATCATAACCGCGGCGGTTTTTTCGCTGATGGCATTGGTCACGCCATCCAGGTCACCGAAGGTCAGATGAACGAAGCCGGGCAGCAGCGGGCCAAAGCCTTTGGTCATCTTCTCCGACCCCGCTGCGGCGATACCCGCCGAGGAGCGGCCGTGAAAGGCGCCGTCAAAGGTTATGATGTCCACCCGCTCGGGCTGTCCTTTATCGTAGAAAAACTTGCGCGCCATCTTCACTGCCAGCTCGCAGGCCTCGGTGCCGGAGTTGGTGAAAAAAACAGTATCCGCAAAGCTGTGCTCCACCAGTTTGTCGGCCAGCGCCTGCTGCTGCGGGATCTGGTAGAGGTTGGAGACATGCCAAAGGTTCTGCGCCTGCTCTGTCAAAGCCGACACCAGCGCCGGATGAGCATGCCCCAGCGCGTTCACCGCGATGCCCGAGCCCAGGTCCAGGAATCGGCGCCCGTCCGCCTCGATCAGCCAGGCGCCCTCACCCTTCACGAATTCGAGCGGCGCGCGGTTGTAGGTTGGCAGAACGGACGGGATCATCGGGATCATCCTTTTAGAGGTGGAGGCCAAAGCTGTGCATAAGCCGGGCCGGTTGGTCAATTGGGGGATGTGATAACGGGGAGGCTGCGCCGCGGGCAGCGGCGCGCAGGATCAAACGGCGGCCGGGGCCGTGCGGCGTCGGCGTCGCGACGAGGCGGTATGTGCGCGTTTGATCATGGAGAGCTTCCATAACGGAGGTTTGAACAGAAAGAAAGCGCTTTTGTACAGATGCAATTGCCGTTCCGCCGCGGTGCGGCGCTGCGCAAGCAAGCGGCGCCAATACCGGCAGGGAAGATTTTCCCTCCCGCCTGGCCTGCCAGCGACGCCTGCGCCGGATTCCGGCAAGCCCGCCCGGCTGGAGCCGCCATGATGCCGGAACAGGCACAGGAGCGCAGGGATGCACGAAAAACGGATTCCCGAATGGCTTCGCCACGCGCCCGTGCCCTCGATCCGCCAATTCGCGGTGCTGGCCGGACTTGAAGCAGTGGTGCGCGGCATTCTGATCTCGGTGTTTCCGCTGATCATGTACCGAGCGCTGGGGGATGCGGGGCTGGTGTCGGCGTCCTATTTCGCGGTGGGCCTGCTGTCGCTTGCCGCGGGGCTGCTGCTGCCTGCGCTGGCCCGGCTGCTGCCGCGGCGCTGGACCTACACGCTGGGGGCGCTGATGTTCGTGGCCTCGGCGGGATGCGCGCTCATGGACGGGGCCCCGGCTGCGATCGCGGCGCTGGCGCTCAACACGGTCGCGGCGGTCACCTGTTTCATCTGCTTCAACGCCTACGTATTGGATTACATTCACCGGGTGGAGCTGGGCCGCTGCGAGACCTCGCGGATGTTCTATTCCGCTCTGGGCTGGACCGCCGGCCCGATGTGCGGGGTGCTTCTCTTGGAGTGGTGGCCGCCAGCGCCCTTCCTGGTCTCAGGCGCGGCGGCGCTGATTATGCTGGCGGCCTTCTGGCGGATGCGCATGGGCAACGGCCGCCAAATCGCGCGTGCCCGCCCCGGCGTGCGTGCTGCCAGCCCGCTTGCCTTCCTGCCGCGCTTCCTGGCGCAGCCGCGGCTGGTGGCGGGCTGGCTGTTTGCTGTAATCCGCTCCTGCGGCTGGTGGATTTACGTGGTCTACCTGCCAATCTACGCAATCGGCGCCGGGCTGGGGCAGGAGCTGGGCGGAATCCTGCTGTCGCTAACCAATGCAGCACTTTTCTGTACGCCGCTGCTGCAACGCTTCGTGCAGGCTACCTCGATCCGCTTTGCAATCCGCAGCGGCTTTGCCACAGTCGCCTGCTGCTTCTTCCTCGCCGCACTCGCGCAGGCAATGCCAGCGGCCGCGGTCGCACTGCTGGTGCTCGGCTCGCTGGCGCTGATCGAGCTGGACATCTGCGCGGGGCTGCCCTTCCTGATGGCGGTGAAACCCTCTGAACGCACCGAGATGTCAGCGGTTTACTCCAGCTACCGGGACGTTTCCGGCATCCTGACGCCGGGGATGGCCTGGCTGGTGCTGCTTGCGGCGCCGGTGTCCGGGGTCTTTGCCGCCGGAGCGGCAGCCGCAGCAGTGGCGGCACTGCTGGCCGGACGGCTTCACCCGCGGCTCGGACGCGGGCGAGCAGGCCCGGCAGCCGCAGGTACGCCGCCTTTGCCCGCGCAGTGACGCCGGAGGACCGGGCGGTCCGGCTCAGGCCTTCAGCCGGTAGCCGCTGCGCAGCATCGCCCAGGCCAGCAGGCAGACCGCAAATGTCGCCCCGCCGCAGATCAGGAGCCCGAGCAAGGGCGGGCTGTCAGAGGTGCCGATCACGCCGAATCGCACCCCGTCAATCAGGTAGAACACCGGGTTTGCATAGGAGATCGAGCGCAGCACCGGCGGCAGCGCCTGAACCGAGTAGAATGTGCCGGACAGGAAGGCGAGCGGGGTCACGATGAAATTGGTGATCGCCGCCATCTGGTCGAATTTCTCGGCAAATACGCCGGCGACAATACCCAGCCCGCCGAGGAACGCGGCGCCCAGCACGATAAATGCCAGCGCCGCCAGCGGGTGCGCCGGCACGATCTGCAGTGCGATCATCAGCCCGAGCCCGATGCCCAGCGCCACGAACAGCCCGCGCGCCACCGCCCCGGCCAGATAGCCAAGCAGAATCTCCAGCGCCGAGAGCGGCGGCATCAGCGTATCGACGATATTACCCTGCACTTTGGCAATCACGATCGACGAGGAAGTATTGGCAAAAGCGTTCTGTATCACCGTCATCATCAGGATACCCGGCGCCAGGAAGGTGAGGAAAGGCACCCCCATAACTTCGCCGCGGCGCGGCCCGATCGCGATGTTGAAGATCATCAGGAACAGCGCCGCAGTGACCAGAGGCGCCAGCAGCGTCTGGGTCCAGACCACGAGGAAGCGCTTGATTTCCCGCCAGGCCAGCGTGCGCAGACCGAGCCAGTTGACCCGCCCGAACCTGCGCTCGCCCAGCCCGGCCTGATAACCCTGGTCCGCCATGATGCCCCCTGTGATGCGTTTCCTGCCGTTGCCCCGCTTGCATAACGGGCTCAGCAACAGGCGCAAGACGCCTTGTAACTCCGCCCGCAGTGATTAGAATAAGGGGCAATCACGGAATACGATGGCGGCCGCAGATCCCTGGGGCCGCTATTAGCTTGGAAAGGCAACAGATGTCCTGGACAGACGAGCGCGTCGAATTGCTCAAGAAAATGTGGGGCGAGGGCCAGTCGGCGAGCCAGATCGCCAAGGAGCTGGGCGGGGTGACCCGCAATGCGGTAATCGGCAAGGTGCATCGCCTCGGCCTGTCCAACCGCACCGCGGGCAGCAGCGCGAAGCCGGCCGAGCCGAAAGAAAAGCCGGCACCGGCCGCCGCCCCCACGGCGGCGCCGAAGCCCGCCGCCAGCAAACCCAAGCCGCAGCCGAAGACCGAGCCTGCCCGCCCTGCGGCCGCGCAGCCCGCATCGGCCGCGCCTGCAGCGGAGGCCAAGCCCGCGGCCCCGGCGCGCCGGCAGATCATTCCCGCAGGCCAGCCCCTGCCGCCGCAGCCCTCGGCCAACGAGATCAGCCCGGAAGCACTTGCCAAGGTGAACGAGGTCGAGAAGAAGGCCAAGAAGCTCGGCCTGATGGAGCTGACCGAGCGCACCTGCAAATGGCCCGTGGGCGATCCCGCGACCGAAGATTTCTGGTTCTGCGGCCTGCCCACCCAGCAGGGCAAGCCGTATTGCGAGGCGCATGTGGGCGTGGCGTTCCAGCCGATGTCCTCGCGCCGCGACCGCCGCCGCTGAGCGGCCAGCGGCAAGACCGCTGCCACCTTATTCCTAGAGGCGCCCGCTGCGGGCGCCTTTTTTATACCTGACAGGCTCCCGGCCGCTCTACGCCGGTGCCAGGTCCGGTTGGGGCGGCCTGATGGCGCACGCCGGCGCCCAAGGGGCGCCGCGCGTATCGGCACCACATTAAAGTTCGCTTACACCCACCTCCCCAAATGCGCCCGATTGGCGTATGATTGAGCCGTCCTTAACCGCCCGTCTCCGGCCCGGAGCGCGCATTCCAAGGAGGTTCTCATGAGACGCCATTTCGTATCGGCCTGCGCCGCCTTTGGTGCGGCGGCCGCGCTTCTGCTTGGCCCCGCCTCGGCGGAGACCAAATCGGAGCCCATACTTAAGACAATGGTGGACGGCATGCCCGGCACCGAGGCAAATATCGTCACCTTCGATGTGGACCCCGGCTGGAAAACCGAACACCACATGCATCCGGGGCACCTGTTTGTGTATGTGCTCGAAGGCGCACTGCGGCTCGAAATCGACGGTCAGGAGCCAGTTGAATATTCCGCCGGGGAGGCTTTTTACGAAATGCCCGGCATTGGAATGGTCGGCTCCAACGCAAGCGCGGACAACCGCGCGAAGTTCGTCGTGTTCCAGTTCGGCGAAGCCGGCAAGCCGCTGATGGCCCCAACGGAATAACACTTTGCCGGCCCTGACGCCGGCCGGCGCGCGTCAGTTCCCCACCGGCGCATCCGACGTAAAGTTCGGGATCACATTGCGGGAGGACGCCGCCGGTTCGATCGCCGGCCAGTTGCCCTCGGCCAGGGTTATGTTGGAGGGAATGTCTGCTTCCCAGAAGCCCACTACGGTCTTGGTAATGTTCAGATACAGCTTGTCATCGACGATCCGCCACAGGTTCGGATTGCCCGGCACCTTGCCGCCCTTGGAGACGCCATAGGCGCAATGCCCGTCGTACTGCGGCGCGTAGAACTCAGGGCGCTCCAGGAAGGCGTCGCGATTACCGGCGCTGGCGAAGGCCCAGGTTGCGCCGTTGTATTCGGCAGTGAATTCCGTGCTGCCCTTCACGCCCTCGCGCTGCGGCGTGCCCGGTTCCGTCTGCGGAAGACCGCGGTAGGCCACCACGTCGTAGCCCGACACCGCATAGCCGGTGCCATCGATATACTGTTCCCCTGCAAAACCCGGCAGGGCCGTCGACAGGACAGCGGCGGCGGCAAAGGCAAATCGCTTCATGGCATTGTTCCTTTTGTTCCGTTCTGTGCCCGGTATCCAGCGGGCCTGAAGGCGACCATAGCGGCTGCGGCGCAGACGCGAAGCAGGCTTCACGTGCTTGTGTCGCGCAATGATCCGGGCGTGAGGGTCCGGGCCTTTTCCCCACGCCGGGTACGCAAGGCCATTGGAATTTGCGGAAAACCGCTTATCTCTGCCGGAGCCGGGCGGCGCCCTCTGCGCCAGTGCCTGCACAAGGATCAACGGATCAACCGGAAAAGAAGGCCCGACAGATGAGTGACGCTTCCTACACCCCGCCCAAGGTCTGGACTTGGGACAAGGAGAACGGCGGCAAGTTTGCCTCCACCAACCGGCCCATTGCCGGCCCCACCCACGACAAGGAACTGCCGGTGGGCAAACACCCGCTGCAGCTCTATTCGCTGGCCACTCCGAACGGCGTGAAGGTGAACATCATGCTGGAAGAGCTGCTGGCCGCCGGTCACGAGGGCGCGGAATACGACGCCTGGCTGATAGACATCGGCGAGGGCGACCAATTCGGCTCGGGTTTCGTGGAACTGAACCCCAACTCCAAGATCCCGGCGCTGGCCGATCACAGCGGCGACAAGCCTCTTCGGGTGTTCGAGAGCGGCTCGATCCTGGTCTACCTAGCCGAGAAGTTCGGCGCTTTCCTGCCCAAGGAGGGTCCGGCGCGCACCGAGACGCTGAACTGGCTGTTCTGGCAGATGGGCAGCGCACCCTACCTGGGCGGCGGCTTCGGGCATTTCTACGCCTATGCGCCGGAGAAGTTCGAGTATCCGATCGACCGTTTCGCTATGGAAACCAAGCGCCAGCTCGACGTGCTGGACCGCGAGCTCGCCGGGCGCAGTTTCATCGCCGGTGAGGACTACAGCATTGCCGACATGGCGATCTGGCCCTGGTACGGCCAGCTGGTGCTGGGCCGTCTCTACGATGCGGCGGAGTTCCTGGACGTGGAGAGCTACACCAATGTGATGCGCTGGGCCAAGGCGATCGACGAGCGCCCCGCGGTGCAGCGCGGCCGCAAGGTGAACCGCGCCTTCGGCGAGCTGCACATGCAGCTGCATGAGCGCCACGATGCCAGCGATTTCGAGACCCGCACCCAGGACAAGCTGGAGCAGGCCGCCGAATAGGGCGCCAGGGACGCGCTCCCGCGCCCGCAGCCGCGGCGGCCCTGAGCCGGGCACCGCGCTCCGTGCGGCGCTTATTTCGTCGCGCTGTCCGGCAGCGGGGTTTGAAGGCACTGCGGAAGCCCCGCAGGCGACCCGAGCGTCAGCGGATCAGGCAAGGGCCCGCGCCTAACGCGGCCCGGGTGGAGCGGTGCCCCTTCCCAATGGCACCGGAACGCGCGGGAACCCCTTTTTGCTGCCTTTCGGCACTGATTAAACCGGTGAGACCACAGCCCACGGCGAGCCTCGCCGCCTCAGCGCAGGCGCGGCGGTTTGTCCGGGTTGCTGCCGGGCATCTCGACGGTCCGCACCTTCGGCCCGGGCGGCGCGGGCAGCTCGAACCGCAGCCCGGCCCGCGCCAAGCTGGCCGCGGCGGGCTCGTCCGCCTCGAAGAAGCCCACGTCCATCGCCCCGGCTTCGACCCCCGAAAAGGTGAGCGCCTCACCCGCCGCCTTGGCCAGCGGCGCGCGCGCGGCATCTGCGGCGCCGACGAAGCCCAGCAGGTGCCCCTGCCCGCCGCCGGCGTAGCGCACCCCGGCGAGGTAAGCTGCCTGCGCCAGCCCGCCCGCCGAGCCCAGCTTGGCCTCCAGTGCGGAGAGCAGCGCTTCGGGCAAGCCCGCGGGGCGCACAAACGACTCGATGCGGGCTTCGACCTCATCCGGCGCGTGCCTGAGTGTCAGGTTGAGCCAATCCACAGCCTCGGCAGGCAGCAGCATCGACGAGGGCGCGACCTCAAGGTTCAGCCCCAGGCCGATCCCCTGCCCCGCCAGCATCTGCGCGACCATACGGCCGGTTAGGCCCGCATAAGGCACTGCGCGGCCCGCGAACTGCGACAGCCTGTCCTCGCTGTCGAAAGCCAGCACGAAACGGCCTTCCGGCGTCTCGAACAGCTCGGGCGTGATCGTCTCGCCCTCTGCCTCGGCGGCGAGCAGCAGGAACAGCTGGCTGTCGCCCAGCCGTTCGTAGAACCGCAGCCGCGCGGCATCGCTTCCAACAGCCTCCATCGCCGCGTGGGCCTGATCCAGAGGGGTCTCTTCGCTCATCGCATCAGCTCCTTCACCCGGGCGCGCAGTGCGGGCAGCACTTCACTTTCAAACCAGGGGTTCTTCTTCAGCCATCCGGTGTTGCGCCAGGAGGGATGCGGCAGCGGGAAGACCTGCGGCGCATGTTCACGCCAGTTGCGCACCACCTCGCCCACCGGCGCCTTGATGCCGAGGTGATAACGGTGTGCTGCGCCGCCGACAAGCACACTCAGCTGCACTTCGGGCAGGCAGGCCAACACCTGGTGGTGCCAGGTCCGCGCACAGACCGGGGGCGGCGGCAGATCGGCCTTCTGGCGGCTGTAGCCGGGAAAGCAGAAGGCCATCGGCACGATCGCGACGCGGTCCTTGTCGTAGAATTCCGCCTCGGTCAGCCCCATCCACCCCCGCAGCCGGTCGCCCGAGGCATCGGTGAAGGGGCGCCCGCTCTCGTGCACCCGCGCCCCTGGCGCCTGGCCCGCGACCAGGATCCGCGCCGAGGGGCGGAACCAGACCACCGGGCGCGGCGCATGCGCGGTGGCGGTGGCGGCAAAGCGCTCCGCGCAAATCCGGCAGCCGCGGATGCTGTGTTTCAGCGCCTTTGCGGTGTCAGCGCCATCTGCGTCCATCGCAGCCTCCTGCCCGTCTGCCTACCTGTTTCTGGCATGTCACTGCGTGTTTCCCGCCCGCCGCCGCCAGAGCATCATGGTTAAAACTCCATTGATCAATTACGTCACAATTCGACATAATAAAGCCCAAATCGCGGCGTAGCCCCTTAACTCTCTTTTGATAGGAAAACCCTGCGGGTCCCGTGTGAGGCCTGCGCAGCATGAGGCAGCAAGCGCCCCGCCAGCGGGCCGAAGGGCAGCACCGGAACCAGCGATGCTCGAATTTGAAAATGTCAGCAAGTCCTTCTGGACCGGCACCCAGCGCAAGGTGATCCTCGACCAGGTCTCCTTCCGGGTGGAGGCCGGGCGCTCGCTGGGCATTCTCGCGCCGAACGGCACCGGCAAGACCACGCTGATCAATATGATGGCGGGGCTGGAGAAACCTGACGAGGGCGAAATCCGCCGCAACTGCAAGGTCTCCTTCCCGCTCGGCTTCATGGGCGGCGTCGTCAGCCGCCTCTCGGCGATGGAGAACAGCCGCTACATCGCCAAGCTCTACGGGCTCGATCCAGACTACGTGGAGGCCTACTGCCGCTGGCTGTGCGGACTGGGTGAGTATTTCGACCAGCCGATCGGCACCTACTCCTCGGGGATGCGGGCGCGGTTCAGCTTTTCCCTGATGCTGGCGCTGGACTTCGACATCTACCTGATCGACGAAGGCATGCCGAGCACCACGGACGTAGATTTTAACCGCAAGGCGGGCGAGATCCTGAAGGAGCGGCTGCAGACCACCACTATCATCATCGTCTCCCACCAGGCGAAGACGCTGGAGAAATTCGCGCGGTCGGCAGCAGTGCTGCTGCAGGGCCAGCTGCATATGTTCGACACTCTTGAAGAAGCGAAACAGCTCTATGACTACGAAACCGAGAGCTAGGAAATTCCGCATCCGCCGCAGCTCCCCGGCTGCCGCGCCGGGGCCATCCGGTGCCGCGGCGGCGGAACAGGCGTCCGCGGCCCCTGCCCGCCCGGCGCCTCTGGAGGCTGCACAGGCGCCGCCCGAAGCCCCGGCACACCCCGTTCAGAAACCTGCGCCGCAGCCCGCAGAACGCCCTGCACCGCCACAGGCTCCGGCGCACGATGCCGCGCCTGCGCACAGCCATTCTCCCGCCGCTGGGCCCGCGCGCACGCCCGCAGGCGCCTCCGGACCGAAACCGCAGGCGGCCACGGCGCTCACCGGCCTGGTCAGCTCGGCCAGCGAAACCAAGCTGGAGAAGGACCTCGCCGGTATCCGCAAGGAAGGGCTGACCGGGCGCCAGCTGCGGCTGGCGCGGCGGATGGCGCAGAAGCACAACCTGCCCGCGGCCTCGGATTTCGAGGCGGTGCACATGCTGCGGGCGCGCGGCATCGACCCGTTCAAGCGCGCCAACATGCTGGAGCTGGTGGTGCCGCAGAACAGCGCGCAGCCGCCCGGCAGCCCGCCCGCCCCGGGCCGCGTGCAGCTGCCGCAGACGGTGCCCGCCTCCAAGACCACGCTGCCCTCGGCCGAACTCAGCCCGGCGGAGCGGCGGGCGAAGGAAATCCAGAAGATCCAGATTGGCATCGCCCGCCGCCGCCGCCGCAAGCTCACCATGCTGGCGGCACGGCTGTCATTCTTCGTGATAGTGCCGACGCTGGCCGCAGGCTATTACTTCTACGAAGTCGCAACGCCGATGTACTCCTCGAAATCGGAGTTTCTCGTGCTCAAGGCCGACAGTGCCGGCGGTGGCGTCGGCGGGCTTTTCAGCGGCACGCAGTTCGCCACCAGCCAGGATTCGATCGCTGTGCAGAGCTACCTGCAATCGAAGGAGGCGATGCTGCGGCTCGACCGCGAAGCGGGCTTCAAGTCTCATTTCACGCAGGACTGGATCGATCCCATTCAACGGCTGGAGCCCCAACCCTCGAACGAAGAAGCCTATGGCACCTATTCGCGCAACGTGAAAATCGGCTATGATCCGACTGAAGGCGTGGTGCGGATGGAGGTCTCTGCCGCCGATCCGCAGATAGCGGCCGAGTTCTCGCGCAAGCTGATCTCCTACGCGCAGGAGAAAGTGAACAACCTGTCCCACCAGAAACGTGCCGATCAAATGTCGGAAGCCGAGGCCGCGCTGGCCGAGGCCGAAGCCCAGCGCCGGGCCGCGCAAGAGCAGCTGGTCGTGCTGCAGCAGCACGGTTCGGTCCTCGACCCCGAGGGCGTGGTGGCCTCCCTGCGCTCGCAAATCAGCACTTTCGAGATCCAGCTGGAGGAAAAGCGGCTGGAACTCGCCGCCCTTTTGGACAATGCGCGGCCCAACCGGGCCAAGGTCTCGGGCGCGGAAGCCGACATCGCGCGGCTGGAACAAGTGATCGAGAACCTTAACAACCGGATGATCGACGCTTCGGCAGGCGAAAACTCGCTCGCAAACCTGCGCATTCAGATCCAGATGGCGCAGGCCGACCTCGCCACTCGCGACCTGATGCTGCAATCGGCCTTGCAGCAAGTGGAAACCACCCGCCTGGAGGCCAACCGCCAGGTCCGCTACCTCACCACGGCGGTGGAGCCGGTGGCCAGCCAGGAACCCTCCTATCCGCGCAAGTTCGAGAATACCGTTTTGGCTTTCCTGATCTTTTCCGGTATCTATCTGATGTGTTCCCTGACCGCGTCCATCCTGCGCGAGCAGGTCTCCTCGTAACGCTATCGGAAGCCCCTCGGAAGCTCATGAAAAACATCGATATCGCCGGCCTCACCATCGGCAATGACCGTCCGCTGACCGTCATTGCCGGCCCCTGCCAGCTGGAAACCGCCGAACATGCCCGGATGATCGCCGGGTCAGTGAAGGAAGCCTGCGAGAGGGCCGGTGCGCAGTTCGTGTTCAAGGCCTCCTACGACAAGGCCAACCGCACCTCGCTTGCGGGCAAGCGCGGGCTCGGCATCGACGAAGGGCTGAAGGTGCTGGACACGATCCGGCGCGAATTCGATGTGCCGGTGCTGACCGATGTGCACACCGAAGAGCAATGCGCGGTGGCGGCGGAGGCCGTGGACATCCTGCAGATTCCAGCTTTCTTGTGCCGCCAGACCGACATGCTGCTGGCCGCAGGGCGTACCGGCAAGGCGGTGAACATCAAGAAGGGCCAGTTCCTGGCGCCCTGGGATATGGCCAATGTGGTCGCCAAGGTCGAAAGCACCGGCAACACCAATATCCTGCTGACCGAACGCGGCACCTCCTTTGGCTACAACACCCTGGTGGCCGACATGCGGGCGCTGCCTCAGATGGCGCAGAGCGGCTACCCGGTGGTGATGGATGCCACCCATTCGGTGCAGCAGCCCGGCGGCAAGGGCGGCTCCACCGGCGGGCAGCGCGAGTTCGCGCCGCTGATGGCGCGCGCGGCGGTGTCGCTCGGGATTGCCGCGGTCTTCATCGAGACCCACCAGGATCCGGACAATGCGCCCTCCGACGGGCCCAACATGATCTACCTCGACCAGATGCCGCAGCTGATCGAAAGCCTGATGCGCTTTGATGCGCTGGCCAAGGCCGACCCCATCCGTATTTGACCCAGCAAAGAGATTTCAGACATGACCAAACCGCAGCCTGAGGTGACCCCGAACACCTGGAGCTTCCTGCGCGATGCGATGATCAAGCCGACCGGCTTTCGCGAATATGATGCCCGTTGGAAATACCCGGAGGAGATCAACCTCCCCGGAATGACCGCGCTGGGGCTCGGGCTCGGCACCCAGATGCGCAAACGCGGGATCGAGCCGGTGATCGCGGTCGGCAACGACTACCGCGACTATTCGCTGGCGATCAAGAACGCGCTGATCCTGGGCCTGATGCAGGCGGGCATCCAGGTAAAGGACATCGGCCCGGCACTGTCGCCGATGGCCTATTTCGCCCAGTTCCACCTGGATGTGCCCGCGGTCGCCATGGTCACCGCCTCGCATAACCCGAACGGCTGGACTGGGGTGAAGATGGGCTTTGACCGCCCGCTGACTCACGGGCCGGATGAAATGGGCGAGCTGCGCGATATCGTGCTGAACGGCGAAGGCGAAGCGCGGCCCGGCGGCTCTTACGAATTCGTGGATGGCGTCAAGGAAGCCTATCTCGACGACCTCGTGGGCGATTTCAAGATGTCCCGCCCTCTGAAAGTGGTCTGCGCCACCGGCAACGGCACCGCCTCGGCTTTTGCGCCGGAGCTGTTCAAGCGCATGGGCGTCGAGGTGGTCGAGAGCCACAACCGGCTCGACTACACCTTCCCGCACTACAACCCCAATCCCGAAGCGATGGAAATGCTGCACGACATGTCGGCGAGCGTGAAAGCCTCCGGCGCCGACCTGGCGCTTGGCTTTGACGGCGACGGCGACCGCTGCGGCGTGGTGGACGACGAGGGCGAGGAGATCTTTGCCGACAAGGTGGGCGTGATCATGGCCCGCGATCTCTCCAAGCTGCACCCCGGCTCCACCTTCGTGGCGGATGTGAAGTCCACCGGCCTCTTCGCTTCCGACCCGGAGCTCAAGAAGAACGGCGTGAAGGCGGATTACTGGAAGACCGGCCACAGCCACATGAAGCGCCGGGTGAAGGAAATCGGCGCCCTCGCAGGGTTTGAGAAATCCGGGCACTACTTCCTCGCCGAGCCGGTGGGCCGCGGCTATGACTGCGGCATGCGGGTGGCGGTGGAGATCTGCAAGATGCTGGACCGCAACCCGGACATGAAGATGTCGGACATGCGCAAGGCCCTGCCGAAGACCTGGTCGACCCCGACCATGTCGCCCTATTGCGCCGACACCGAGAAATACGCCGTGCTGGAGCGCCTGGTGCAGAAGCTGGTGGCCAAACACGAAGCAGGCGAAACCCTCGCCGGCCGTGCCATCAAGGAGGTCGTCACCGTAAACGGCGCGCGGGTGATCCTGGACAACGGCTCCTGGGGTCTGGTGCGTGCGTCTTCCAACACACCGAACCTGGTGGTGGTCTGCGAGAGCTCGCAGAGCGAAGAAGAGATGCGGGCAATCTTTGCCGGTATCGACGCGGTGATCCGGACAGAGCCGCAGGTGGGCGACTACGACCAGACCATCTGATCCGCTCCTCATGAGGTTTTTCGCCTGCTCACGCAAGCGATCCGCGCCCGCCTTTGGCGGGCGCTTCATTTTTCCGGGAAGCGATACGGCGCCAGTGCCGCCCTTACATGCGCGCCATCCAGCGTGGGGCGGCAGCGGCCGCGCCAAGGATACGCTCGGCAGAACCCGGGGTCCTTTGCCTCCCTGCTATGGCTACGGGCTTGGAAGTGTCATGGCGGGAGTCAGTTTCCGCCCAGCAGACGCTTCAGCTGTTCCCGCGCCTCCTGCTCGATCCGTTCCTTCAGTATCTCATTCAGATCCTGCGCAGGGGGTGCGGCGGCGGCCGGGGGCTGATCGGGGGCCGCCAGCGGTGCTTCGGAAGGAGCGGGAACCGTGCGTGGCGGGAGCTCGAGGCCCAGTTCCTCCTTCAGCTTTTCGCGCAGTTTGTCCTTGGCCTTGTCCTTGAGAACGTCCTTCAGAGCATCGATCTCCGGCTCCGCCGCGCGGGAGAGGTCCGGGCGGATCTCCGGGTCCTCCCAGGAGCCAGTGACGCGGACCGGTATGGAGAACAGCCGTGCGCCGTCCCGCTCCAGCGCCGGGGTGAAGGTATAGTCGAGGGTTCGCGCGCCGAGACCCACCTGCCCCTCCCCGGCGATGGAGAGCTGCTTAAGCCGCATCAGGAGGTCCGAATTGCGCAGCACGCCCTCCCTGACCGTGAAGCTGGCGCCCAGGCTGTCGAAGACCGTGCTGCCGCCATTGCCGCGGCCGCTGCGCATCAGCTCCTCCAGATCGAAGCCGGTGAAGAAACCCCTGCCAGCCGATACCCGCCCCTTGCCGCTGAGCGAGTGCATGATCTCCGCCACCGACGCGCCGCTGCCCAGGAACTCCAGCTCGCCGTCCGCCAGGCTGTTGAGTTTTGCAAACCCGATCAACTCGCCCAGCGCGCGTTCCAGACGGATGCTGTCAAAGGCGAGGTCGCCGCCCACCGACAGGCCGCTGCGGTTGTTGAGCACGAGCTGGCCCTGCAGGCTGCCGCCGAAGGCCGCGGCCGGTTGCAATTGCAGCACCGCGCGGGAGCGCTCGTTGGTGAGGGTGAGGCGGCTCGCGCCAAGCGTCAGATCGCCGGTGTCGAGGCTTTCGAAGCTGAGATCGAGGGTGCCGTCTGCCAGCGCCAGGAACCCCGCATCGATCGGGGTCTCGGGCCAGCCCTGCGCCATCCCGGCGGCTGGGGCGGACGGTGCCGCACCCGGTTCCCCGCCCTGCCCGGTCAGATGGACGAGCAGGTCGGAGACATCCAGCTTGCCGCCGGTCAGCTGCGCGGTGATGCGCGGCACCGCGCCGGGCTGGACGTCGGCGGCGCCGGCCAGCCGGTTGCCCGCGACCTCGGATTGCAGGTCCCGCAGAGCCAGCCGCCCGCCGCTTTCCAGCGAAGCCTCTGCCGAGAGCGAAACCGGCAGGGAGACCCCCTCGGGCAGCTTGGCCGCCGGCACGCCAAGGGCGCGCAAAAAGGCAACCGAGTCCCGCGTGCCGGCCACCAGCCGACCCTGCGCGGCGCCGCCGGTGGCGGCGGTGCCGAAGAAGCGCAGGGTTCCGCCGGGCGCGGTCAGCGTTGCGTCGAGCGGCGCGGTTGCCCCGCCGAGGAAACGGGTAAATTCCTGTACTTCTGCCCGCACGCCAACCGGCGTTCCGGCCGGGCGCAGGGTGACGCGCAGGTCCGCCGCCTCCGCCCGGCTGGGCCAGCTGAGCGACAGGTCGATGTTCTCCACCGTGACCGGTTGTTCGCCGTGCGCGGCATAGCGCAGGGAGGCGCCGGTCAGCTCCATGTTCTTGATCAGCACCGGCCGGGCGGCGCTGCCTGCATCCGCGTCCGGCTCGGCGGCCCGCCCGGGGGAAGAGCCGAATTGCCAGTTGCCAGTGCCGTCCTCGCGGGTCTCCAGGTTCAGATGCGGCAGCACCGCCGAAAGGCCGGTGATCCGCACGTCGCCGCGCAGGAGCGCCGCGGGCTCCATCGCGATGGTCAGCCGCTCGGCCCGCAGGAAGGGCTCGGGCCCCGCCCACTCGGCATTCGAGAGGCTCACCGCATCGGCCTTAATGCCAAGGGCGGGCCAGAAGGACAGTTCAACATCTCCGCCGAAAGTCAGCTTGCGACCGGTCTGCGCCTCGAGCCGTGCGGCTGCCAGTTGCGCGATTCGCTCGCCCGGCAGCAAGAGCACCAGCCCGGCCAGAAGGGCCGCGGTCAGCAGCACCGCAACGATGACCCGGATTGTCAGCTTCATCAGCCCGCTCCTCTTTTCCTCCCCCTGTTCCCCGGGGAACTTCCCGCCAGCTTACCGGCTGGGAAAGCGGGTGCAATGCGCGATAGGCTTACGACTCCGCGGAATGCCGCCAGCAGCCTCCTGCAGAGCGCAAAGCGGCGTTGCGCGGCGTGAATCCTCCATTCCCAAACGCCCGGCGCCACGCTATATGCGCGCGCATGACCAGCAATCCGCCAGATCTCCGCCCCGACCTTGCCCCGAAACCGCAGCTCGGCGACGCGCCCCGTGCAGGCCAGCCCACGCTTGGCATGGTCTCACTCGGCTGTCCCAAGGCGCTGGTCGACAGCGAGCGCATTCTCACGCGGCTCCGGGCCGAGGGCTATGGCGTCTCCCCGGACTATGCGGGTGCCGATGCGGTGATCGTGAACACCTGTGGATTTCTGGATTCAGCCAAGGCTGAAAGCCTGGAGGCGATCGGCGAAGCGCTGAAGGAGAACGGCAAGGTGATCGTGACCGGCTGTCTCGGCGCCGAGCCGGATTACATCCGCGAGCATCACCCGCGCATCCTCGCCGTGACTGGCCCGCATCAGTACGAGCAGGTTCTGGACGCGGTGCATGCCGCGGTGCCGCCCGCGCCGAACCCCTTTGTGGACCTGCTGCCGGAGGCTGGAGTAAAGCTCACGCCGCGGCACTTCAGCTATCTGAAGATCTCCGAAGGCTGCAACCACAAGTGCAAGTTCTGCATCATCCCGGACATGCGCGGCAAGCTGGCCTCCCGCCCCGCCCACGCGGTGCTGCGCGAGGCAGAAAAGCTCGTGGATGCGGGCGTGCGCGAACTGCTGGTGATTTCGCAGGACACCTCCGCATATGGGTTGGACCGGAAGTACTCGACGCATCCCTGGAAGGACGCCGAGGTGCGCAGCCATATCCAGGACCTCTCCCGCGAGCTGGGCAGGCTGGCACCTGCGGATCAGCTGTGGGTGCGGCTGCACTATGTCTACCCCTATCCGCATGTGCGCGAGCTGATCCCGCTGATGGCGGACCCCGACAATGCGCTGCTGCCTTATCTGGACATCCCATTCCAGCACGCCCACCCGGATGTGCTGAAGCGCATGGCGCGCCCGGCGGCGGCGGCCAAGACGCTGGACGAGATCCGCGCGTGGCGCGAGACCTGCCCGGAAATCACCCTGCGCTCCACCTTCATCGTCGGCTACCCGGGCGAGACCGAGGCCGAGTTCCAGCACCTGCTCGATTGGATGGACGAGGCGCAGCTCGACCGGGTCGGCTGCTTCAAATACGAGAACGTCGATGGCGCGCGCTCCAACGATCTGCCGGACCATGTGCCGGAAGAGGTGAAGCAGGAGCGCTGGGAGCGGTTTATGGAGAAGGCGCAGGCGGTCTCCGAAGCCAAGCTGCAAGAAAAAGTCGGCCAGACCATGCAGGTCATCGTGGACGACATCGACGAGGACGGCATCGCCACCTGCCGCACCAAGGCCGACGCGCCGGAGATCGACGGCAACCTGTTCATCGACGAGAACACCGAAAGGCTCGAAGTTGGCCAGCTGGTGACGGTCGAGGTGGATGAGGCCGGGGAATACGATCTGTGGGGGCGCCTGCCGGGCTGACCGGTGCGCCCTTCCGGCGGAGCAGTTTAGCGGTTTAAATGGGCCCGCGCATTTGCGCGGGCATTTTGCCTTCCGCTCCTACCCCCGTGCCCCGATCCTGCTACCTTCTGTCTAACCCCTCCAAACAGGAAGCAGCCGGAAACATGAGCGCAGACGCAAAAATTGCCCAGAAAGCCCCCTACCCGGTCGAGGTCACCGCCGGGAAGACCTACTTCTGGTGCGCCTGCGGGAGGTCGAACCGGCAGCCGTTCTGTGATGGCTCGCACAAGGATAGCGGGCTGGAGCCGGTGAAATACAAGGCGGAAAAGGACGGCAAGGTGTTCTTCTGCGGCTGCAAGCAGACCGGTAACCGGCCGTTTTGCGACGGTACCCACGCCCGGCTTTGACCGGCCAGCCAGACGTGAGAGGCCGCACGGCTCAGGGCTTCAATCTTTCCAACAGCTCCGCGCTGGGGCAGAACGCCGGAACCGCTCCGTTTCCGCCCTGCCCGGACGACAGCCACAGCGCGCAACTGTTGCTGCAGCCTGCACCACGGCAGGAGGTGACCATCCGGGCATAGTCCAGGCCGTTCAGCCGCCCGTCCTTCAGCGCAGCGCCGAGGTCGACGCCTGCCGAGTCGGCCACCGCCTTCAGCAGCCAGAGGTGGCGGAAGATGCTGCCAAGCGGCGCACCGGTTTGGGCCGCGCCTGTCTGCGCGAGGTCCTTCAAAACCGCCCCCAGGCGAGCGCCACAGGCACGGTGACGCTGCGGTGGCCAAGGATCGCAATGGCACCGCCGAAAGCCAGTTCTATCGGGGCAAGCTGTTTCACACGGCGACGCGGTGCGTCCACGGACTGCATCGGCACTCTCCTCTCTATTGGGACGGCGGGTCAGCCCCGCATTTCGTTCAGGTAAGCCAGCAGATCTCGGTTGCGGCAGAAATCGGGCGCCTTGGCCCCGTTCCGGCGCGTCCTCTGATCCGCAGCGCCCGACAGCCATTTGCGGCATGCGCCTTCGGCGCCGCAGCGGCTGCACCGCAGCACGGCCTCAGCGATCTCGTCAAACGGCAGGCGGCCTGCAATGGCCTCCTCCTGCAGGTCGAGCCCCTGGGCGCAGGCCATCCGGTCGAACAGACCTGCATGCTTTTTGAGCTTGGACGATTCCATCAGCGCTATCCCCCATTTCTTTCATTTCCGCTGCACCTTAGACGAGCGCTGCGGGAGGGGATTTGACCCAGGTCAAAGTAAGCCGATTAATCACTCTGCCGGGCGAGGTGATCGAAATAGGCGCGGACCGCGTCCTGCACGCGGCGGAAACGGTCGCCGCCCAGTTTCTTGCCGCCATACCAGCGTGTTACGACAATGACGTGGTCTTTCAGCCCCTCGCGCTCCATCATGCGCAAGATGACCATGCCTGCGCCGCTCTCTCCGTCATCGGCCTTGAGCGCGCCCGTTGGCAGCATCGCAGCCCAGGTGTTATGGGTCGCCTTGGCGTAGGCCCGTTCGGTCTTGAGCTCTGCCAGAACCGCGTCCACATCCCCGCGCGAGGTGACCCGCGCGCCGGTCACGGCATAGCGCGAACCCCTGTCGCTTAGCACCACACCCAACCGGATCAGCGCCGGTGTCCCGCCGGGATTCGGGTTCGGGCTGACACCGGGCACTGCCGCCACGCTCAGTTCAGACCGTAGGCTTGGATCGTCTGATGCACCACCCGTACCCGGTCCGGGTTGGCCGGGTGAGTACCGAGGAAACGATCGCCAGGGTCCGGCAGCCGGTTGAAGAACAGCACGCCCACGCTGGGACGGAAACCCGCCTTGTGAGTGATGATGGTGCCCAGCTCATCCGCCTCCAGCTCGTACCCCTTTGAGTAGCGGCGTGCACCGACCGAAGCGCCGAGGTCGCGGGCTGTGGTAACCTGCGGCCCGCTGGCGCCTGCGATCGTGGCCAGCCCTGCGCCGACCACCGAACCGAGCACGGCGTTCTGCTGCTGCCTTGCCAAATGGCCGCGAATGTGGTGGGCGGCTTCATGCGACATCACGAAGGCCAGCTCATCGCGGTTGGCGATCTGGGCCAGCATGCGCTGGGTAAAGGTGATCACCGGCCGCCCGTTGCGGTCCAGGCTCTGGTAGGCGTTCGGCGCGGCATTCGGGTTCGGGTCGATGCGGATCAGAAAATCGCAGTTGAGCCCCTGAGTCCGGGCCCGGCATTCCCGCTCGCTCACCGGCTCCACCCGCTGCGCCACCGCGGCAAAGGCGGCGCGGGCCTCGCCCGGTGGCATCCCCTGCACCCGCGGCTGGGCCCCTGCGGGCACGGTTTGCGGTCCCGGCACCACCGCGACGTTGCAGGCGCTGACGGTAAAAGCAAGCAAACACATAAGACGGCTGAGACGGCGCATGGCGGATCCTCTTGACGTTTCGCGGCACAATACTGCGCTTGCGGCGGGAGGTTCAATCACCCTCCGGCGGAAGTCCGCCGCAGCACCAGTTATAGATGGAAACGGTTAGAACGCTTGCCAGTTCCCTGGCTGCGGTGGCAGGCTGGGGACATGTTTACCATCGAACATGAATTCGACTCGACGGTCATCACTCTGGTGGACGAAAACGGCCCGCCACTCGAGGAAGACGTGACCATTAACGCCTTTGCCGAATGCGTGACCGTGGAACAGTTCGATCCGCGCACCGGTACTGTGCAGAAGATCACCCTCTCGCACCTGCAGGTGCGTGATCTCGCCGCCGCGCTGGATCTGCCGGAAGGGGTCTACCGGCTGGTGGCGGACGACAAGGAGGCCGCCGGGGACGGGCCGGAATAGACAAACAGCGCGCCGATGCGCCGCGCCGCGGCTCCTGGTTGGAAGGCGCAGTGCGCATAGCTGCTGCCGGCAGGCGCGGGACCGTGGCATTGGACTTGGCGTTTTCCGGCGCCGCGGCTACGGCAGTCGTCCGCCCTTCCGGCATCCCGGTAATTACATCGCGGGCAGCCCTGCGTGGCGCGCACCGCAATCTCCACCCCCGGCACGCAGAGCCGCGAGAGGGTCCGGCACGTCTCTCGTACTCGCTCTTCTTCCCATGCCGCCTGGATGCCGCAGCCAAGCCGAAAAGGCCATGGACAGTGTGTCCTTTGCGGCTATCTTGCAGGCCGCAAAGGACCGAGCCCGCGGCCGCGCCCTACCGCCCTACCGCCGTGCCGCCAGCAAGGCCCCATACCAGCCGCCGCTGCGCTAAGGCCACGCAAAGGCCTCAGCAGCCGGGTGGCCCTTGAAAATTTCCTCCAGGGCGCCGACATTGGCAGCGCCCGATGTTAAAAGGCTTTACATATGCCCGCACGCAACGATGCAGCCCTCGACTTTCTGCTGACGCGCCGGTCGCGCCCGGCCAAGACTCTGGTCGCGCCCGCCCCCAGCCGCGAGGAGCTGCTGCCGATCCTGACCGCCGCCGCACGCACGCCCGATCACGGCAAGCTGGAGCCCTGGCGCTTCATCGTGGTGGAGAAGCCCGCGATGGCGCGGCTATCGCATCTCACTGCCGAGGCCGGCGCGCGGCTCGGCAAATCCCCCGAGGACATCGCTAAGGGCCGCAGCCAGTTCGACCTCGGGCAGCTTGCAGTAGTGGTCGTGGAGGTGCAGAAGGAAAGTCCCAAGGTGCCGCCGGTGGAACAGAGCTACTCGGCCGGTGCCGTCTGCCTGGGGCTGCTGAACGCAGCACACGCTGCAGGCTGGGGCGCCAACTGGCTCACCGGCTGGGCCAGCCACGATCCGGGCTTCTGCCGCGACGCCTTCGGGCTCCGCCCGCACGAGCGCATCGCCGGCATCATCCACATCGCCACCGAAGGCACCGCCCCGCCGGAGCGCCCCCGCCCCGACATCTCCGCCATCACCACATGGGTCAGCGAATGATTTTCGACGCCTTCTTCAAGACCCTGGGCCAGACCGGCGATCCCCGCTTCCGCCGCGTGCTGTTCCTGGGCCTCGCGCTCACAGTGGCGCTCCTGGTGGCGGCCTATGCCGCCTTCCTCGCGCTGATCCAGTGGCTGGTCGGCCCGGAAGCCACCCTGCCGCTTATTGGCGAGGTCACCTGGCTGGATGATCTGGTGTCGGCGGGCTCGCTCCTGGTGATGCTGCTCCTGTCGGTATTCCTGATGGTGCCGGTCGCCTCCGCGATCACCTCGATGTTCCTCGACCAGGTCGCCCAGGCGGTGGAGGACAAGCACTATCCCGCCCTGCCGCCCGCGAACAGCGTGCCGGTCTGGGACGCGGTGAAGGACACGGTGAACTTCCTCGGTGTGCTGATCGGCGCCAACATTCTGGCGCTGGTCTTCTATCTGATGTTCCCGCCCGCGGCCCCCTTTATCTTCTGGGGTCTGAACGGCTTTTTGCTGGGGCGGGAATATTTCACCGTCGCCGCCGCCCGCCGCATCGGCACGGTGGAAGCCAAGCGGATGCGCCGCCGCCACGCGGGCACTATTTGGGCAGCCGGCACGCTGATGGCGATGCCGCTGTCGATCCCGGTGCTGAATCTGCTGGTGCCGATCCTCGGTGCGGCCACCTTCACCCACATCTTTCACAGCCTCAACCGCCGCGGCTGAGTTCAGCGGAGCGCTCGCAAGGCCACCCCGCGCCGCGCGTCCGCGCGGCGCCAGGCCCAACGGGTGCGGCGGCATCTTTGATGCCTCCGGCGCCGGGCGGGAGAACTAGTTTTCTGCTAGTTTGATCGAATACCCGGATCACTCGGGATCGGGCATCATGTCCATCCAGTCGAAATCATTGACCGAAATCACGCCGGAGAGGATGATCCCGGCAATGACCGCCCAGAGCAGCGCCGCAACGCCTGTGGTGATCCAGGCCTTGCGCTTCAAGTGGTGTGTCTCCGGTGCGCCCGCGTGGGTGCCAGGCACGATCTCGCCCCGGTCGCCCTGCGTCTCCAGCCGGATCGGGATCACCACCAGGAAGGTGAGGAACCAGATCACCGCGTATAGAACCAGACCGGAAGTGATGCCCATGGCGCAGACCCCTTGCTGTTGCCCCGCCCCGGCCGGCGGGGCAGGACGCTTCTAGCCTCAAACCTGTTCGAGTTCCACCAGGCAGCCGTTGAAATCCTTCGGATGCAGGAACAGCACCGGTTTGCCGTGAGCGCCGATCTTGGGCTCGCCCGAGCCCAGCACCCGCGCGCCTTGCGCCTGCAGATGGTCGCGCGCGGCCAGGATGTCCTCCACTTCGTAGCAGACGTGGTGAATGCCGCCCGCGGGGTTCTTCTCCAGGAAGCCCGCGATCGGCGAGTTCTCCCCCAGCGGATAGAGCAGCTCGATCTTGGTATTGGGCAGCTCGATGAAGACCACCGTCACGCCATGATCCGGCTCGTCCTGCGGGGCGCCCACATTGGCGCCAAGTGCGTCGCGGTACTGGGCCGAGGCCGCCTCCAGGTCGGGCACGGCAATGGCAACGTGGTTCAGGCGTCCAATCATGACGGGGGCTCCTTTCACTGTCATTCCTCCCACGCTTATGCGCGGCAGCCGCGACGCGGGCAAGTGCGCCAATTCGCACGGGACCTGCCGTTAACCCGGAATTAGCCTCGAATCCCTAGCGTCGGATCTGACCTGCACGGAGACCCCGCAAGGAGCTTGTTTGTTATGGACGATTTGGACTTGTTTGCCGCGGCACAGCGTTTGCCGACCACCCGCCGCCCGCTGCTCGGGCTGACCATCCTCGTGGTCGAGGACAGCCGCTTCGCCTGCGAGGCGCTGCGCCTGCTGTGCCTGCGCAGCGGCGCCCGCATCCGCCGCGCGGACTGCCTGAAATCGGCGCGCCGCCACCTGCAGACCTACCGCCCCTCGGTGCTGATCGCCGATCTCGGCCTGCCGGACGGCTCCGGTCTGGATCTGATCCGGGAACTGATGGACGCAAGCCCCCGCCCCGGCGTGATTCTGGCACTCTCCGGCGATCCCGCGCTGGAGGAGGCCGCGCTGGAGGCCGGTGCCGCCGGGTTCCTGACCAAGCCGATCACCTCACTCGCCGCCTTCCAGCAGGCAATCCTGACCTGCATGCCGCCCGGCCGCGAGCTGGCCGGCCCGCGCGCACTGGAGGACGAGACGGTGGAGCCGGACCTGCTCGCTTTCCGTGACGACATGGCCCACGCCGCCGACGTGCTGAGCGAATCGCAGGGCGGCGCGGCACTTGACTACATCGCTCAATTTCTGGGCGGGGTTGCCCGCAGCGCCGGGGACCGGCCGCTGGCCGATGCCGCCGACCGCTTGGCGCAGGCACGGCAGGACGGCGGGCCGCTGGCCCGCGATACCGCCGCCATCACCGGGCTGGTCCAGGAACGATTGCAGCGCCCGGCGGCGATCTGAGATGATCGAGACGGTCCTGACCACCCTCGCGGCGCTTGCCATCGTACTCTATGCCCAGGCCTGGCACGAGGCGCGCGGCATCCGGCGCAACCGCCGCCGCGCGGCCAGCCGTCCGCTTATCCTGCACCCGCCGGAACGCTAGGCGGCAGCCCGAAACTCCAGCACTACAGCAGAAGTCCCGGATTTCCTCCCATCGACAGGCCGGGAAACACCTTGCGTTCCAGATCGCCCTGCGTGGCGCCAGCCAGCCCGTGCAGCAGCCAGGCGAGCTGGCGGCGCAGGTCATCCGTCGGCATCAGGTCGCGGCGGTCGTAGAGATCGGCCTCCGCCAGCCCGGGCCAGCGCCCGAGCACCCGGCCGCCGCGGATAGCGCCGCCCGCAAGCAGCATCGCGCCGCCGGTGCCGTGATCGGTGCCGCCGGTACCGTTCTCGCGCACGGTGCGGCCGAACTCGGTCACCGCCACCACCGCAGTCTTGCCCCAGATCTTCGCCCCGACGCCGCTTTGCAGACTGAGGATGGTCTCCGAAAGCCGCCCCAGCGCCCCCTTCAGCGCGTTCGCCTGGCGGCTGTGCGTGTCCCAGCCGTTGATCGAGAAGGCAGCGATCCGCGTGTCGCCGCGCAGCTGCGCGGCGGCGTAGTCCGCCACCTGCTGATGCGCCTTGCCAGCCGGCATCTGCATCATGCTCATCTCCGCCATCGCGTCCTCGTCTTCCGTGCCGTCCAGACCGAAGCCGGGATCAGCGCGGGTCAGGTCCAGCGCCTCGTTGAGCGCGGCGTGAAAGAGCGGGTCGTCTTCCATCAGCAGCGCCGCCAGCCGTTCCGCCTGCGGGCTCATCGCAAGGCTCGCGCCCGGTGCCCATTCCGCCACCGGCGCCGCGCCCTCCAAGAGCAGCATCCGCTCCTGGCCAATGGCAAAGGCAGTGCGCGGCTCGACCCCGGGTATCTGCTGCAGGAAGCGGTTCAGCCAGCCGCCATCGGCCTGCCCCAGCCCGGCGGTACCGGCCTCGAGCAGGTCCTGCCCGTCGAAATGGCTGCGCCGGTCTCGGTAGGGGGTGGAAACCGCCTGCACGAAGCCAAGCTCTCCCTTGCGCCAGAGCGGCATCAGCGGTGCAAGGCCGGGGTGCAGGGCGAAAAAGCCATCGAGATCCGCGGCGCCTGCGCCCGGGCCGCTCTGCAGCGTCGGGCGTAAACCTGCGAAATGCGGGTCGCCATAGGGTTGCACCACGTCGAGCGCGTCCATGCCGCCGCGCAGGATGATCACCACAAGCCGGGTGTCCCAGGGCGCGGCGGCAAAGCTCACCGGGGTGACCAAGGGGCTCGCCGCCAAGGAACAGCCAAGGGCGGCGGAGCGGGCAAGCAAGGCGCGGCGGGTCAGCTGCATTATCGGAACTCCTGTTACCGGCGCTGGAAAGCAGGCGACGCGAGGACCAGGCCGACGCCCTCGCTTTCGGTTTCGGCGGCGCGGGCGGCAAACTCCACCCGCGGCCCGGCATATTGTCCCAAAGCGGCTTCGGCAAAGACGCGCGGGTCGGGCAGCGGCTCTAACAGGCGGCGCGGTGCACTCATGCTCCAGCGCAGCCGCGCCGCCAGGGCCTGCGGGGTGATCCATGCACTGTCCGCTTCGGGCCAGCCGTCCGGTCCGGAAGAGAACTCCCAGCGCTGGCCCATCACCGTGAGCGGCGCCAGCAGCAGCCTGCGCACCTGCCCCCGCTTCAGAGCTGCCAGCCCGGCCTCGGACACACCGAGGGCGCGGCAGGCCGAGGCAATGAAATCGAAGGGGGGCTTCACGTTCATGAGCTCCGGCTGCCAGGCGGAGGGATGTTCCAGCAGCGCGGCGTAGACCTGCGGCAGGTCGCCGCCGGTGTCGAGGTAGCGCCCCTCCAAATGCTGAACAAGCGCGTCCGGCGGCTGGTCCGAGAGGAAATGCACGGCCAGTTTCCGCGCCAGGTGGCGGGCGGTAGCAGGGTGGCGGGCCAGATCGCGCAGCGCCTCCAGCACCTGCTCCAGCTGCGGCCGCCCGCCGCCATAGCTCCGGCCCAGAATGATTTCCGCCCCCGGCTCAGCCATGCCGCGCTGATAGGTAAAGCCCTCCTTCGCGGTATAGGTGAGCCCGGTGAACAGCTCCGCCAGCTGGCGCACGTCGTCCTGGGTATAAGGCCCGCCCACGCCCAGCGTATGCAGCTCCAGAACCTCGCGCGCCAGGTTCTCGTTCAGCCCGGCGGTGCGGCCCGAACTGCTCGCGCGCTCAGCCCGGCGGCTGCCCGGCCCGGCCGAACGGTTCTGATCCAGGTAGTGCAGCATCAGGGGACTCGTCACGGCCGCGCTCAGCATGTCTTCGAAGCGTGCCGCCAAATGCGGACGGATCACGCTTTCGGCGTAGGGCGCCGCGAGGTGGCGAAAAGCGCCGGCCTTGCCCTGCGCGGTGAAGTGGTCGGCCCAGAACAGCGTCAGCCGCTCCCGGAAGCCTTCCTCGGCCCGGCTCCAGCGCAACAGGCGCTGGCGGTGCCAGTCCAGACGCATGTGTGCCTGCTCGCGGCGGAAGCTGCGAAAAGTTTTCCTGGCGCTCTCATAGCCCGGCTGATCGCGCAATTTCACCATCTTTCGCCGCAGCCGGACGTACTCCCGGCTGGTCTCCAGTGCGTCATCCAGACCTGGCACCGGGAAGCGTTCTGCCATGCGGTCCGGTCCTTCAAGCGCCGACAGCATCGCGCCCGCGGAGGCCGGCGGGGCGAGATCGGGAGACAGGCCGGTGCCGAAGCGAAGGGCCGCCAGTTCCGCGTCAAAAGCCATTTTCCCGCTCTCCCTTGCTGTCGCCGTCGCGTGGTCAGCCTACCGCAATGCCGCCGGGCTCCACAGCACAATCTCTGGTGATACGCAGAATGCCGCCGCTTCCGTCGCAGTTTGGCGGAGCCATTTTCAGGTGCCCAGAACGGGATCGGAAACCCGAGTTTACCGGTCCGGATTTTTCCCAGTCCGGGACGTCGCGGCGAGCCCCGCATTGCCGGCGGGCGCCGGGGGCGATCCGAAGCGGCCCAATTGGAAATTCTTTCCGGCCACTTTCGTGCCCCAGAGCGAGGGAACACCCAGCCCGGCCAAATCGCCGCCGCATGGAAATGCGCTAGCATTGCGCAGCGGCCTGGCGGCCTTGTTCCACGCTGGAGAGTGAACCAGAAACATGTACCAGCTGTCTCCGCTGCGGAGGCTTCCCCGCACGGCATAGGGACACACTCGAGCTATCGGCGCCTGCGGCAGCCCCGCTCAGAAAAGGCCCAGGCCTTGCGGGCCCGGGCCTTCGGTCATCGCTGTAAGATCCGGCGTTTACTGGTCCTGGGGGATCACCCGCAAGTTCAGCTCCATCAGCTGTTCCGGCGCGGGCTCGGAGGGCGCGTTCATCATCAGGTCCTCGGCGCGCTGGTTCATCGGGAACATGATGACCTCGCGGATGTTGGCCTCGTCCGCCAGCAGCATCACCATCCGGTCGATGCCGGCCGCGCAGCCGCCGTGCGGCGGGGCGCCGTACTGGAAGGCATTGACCATGCCGCCAAAGCGCTTGCGCACTTCCTCTTCGCCGTAGCCCGCGATTTCGAAGGCCTTGAACATGATCTCCGGCTTGTGGTTCCGGATCGCGCCCGAGACCAGCTCGTAGCCGTTGCAGGCGAGGTCGTACTGGTAGCCGGTGACGGCGAGCGGGTCGCCCTCCAGCGCTTCCATCCCGCCCTTCGGCATCGAGAAGGGGTTGTGGTCGAAGTCGAGCTTCCCGCTCTCCTCGTCCTGCTGGTAGATCGGGAAGTCCACGATCCAGGCAAAGGCAAAGCGGTCCTGCTCGGTGAGGCCCAGCTCCTCGCCAATCACGTTGCGCGCCTTGCCTGCTACGGTCTCAAAACTCTTCGGCTTGCCGCCGAGGAAGAAAGCCGCATCGCCAATGCCGAGGCCGAGCTGCTGGCGGATCGCCTCGGTGCGCTCAGGGCCGATGTTCTTGGCGAGCGGGCCGGCCGCCTCCATGCCCTCTGTGCCTTCGCGCCAGAAGATGTAGCCCATGCCCGGCAGGCCTTCCTTCTGGGCAAAAGCGTTCATCCGGTCGCAGAACTTGCGGGAGCCGCCCTTGGGCGCCGGGATGGCGCGGATTTCGGTGCCGTCCTGCTCCAGCAGCTTGGCAAAGATCGCAAAGCCCGAGCCGCGGAAATGCTCGGAGACGACCTGCATCTTGATCGGGTTGCGCAGGTCCGGCTTGTCGGTGCCATACCATAGTGCTGCATCGCGGTAGGAGATCTGCGGCCAGACCTGATCGACCTTGCGGCCGCCGCCGAACTCTTCGAACACACCTTTCATTACCGGCTCGATGGTGTCGAAGACGTCCTGCTGGGTGACGAAGGACATCTCCATGTCGAGCTGATAAAAGTCGGTCGGCGAGCGGTCGGCGCGCGGGTCCTCGTCGCGGAAGCAGGGCGCGATCTGGAAATACTTGTCAAAGCCAGAGACCATCATCAGCTGCTTGAACTGCTGCGGCGCCTGCGGCAGCGCGTAGAACTTCCCCGGGTGCAGGCGGGACGGCACCAGGAAGTCGCGCGCGCCTTCGGGGGAGGAGGCGGTGATGATCGGAGTCTGGAATTCGTTAAAGCCGATGTCCCACATGCGGCGGCGGATCGAGGCCACCATGTTCGAACGCAGCAGCATGTTCTTCTGCATCTTTTCGCGGCGCAGGTCGAGGTAGCGGTAGCGCAGGCGGGTTTCCTCCGGGTACTCCTGATCGCCGAAGACCATCAGCGGCAGTTCCTCGGATTTGCCCAGCACCTCGATGTCGCGGATGAATACCTCGATCTCGCCGGTCGGGATTTTCGGGTTGACCAGGCTTTCGTCCCGCGCCTTCACCTCGCCATCGATGCGGATGCACCATTCGCTGCGGACTTTCTCGATCTCGGCAAACACCGGGCTGTCCGGGTCCGCCATCACCTGGGTCATGCCGTAGTGGTCGCGCAGGTCGATAAACAGCAGGCCGCCGTGGTCGCGGACGCGGTGGACCCAGCCCGACAGGCGTACGGTCTCGCCGACGTTGGATTTGGTCAGTTCAGCGCAGGTGTGGCTGCGGTAAGCGTGCATGGGGTGACCTTTCGCTATACGGGTCGAGTGTTCGGGCAGGCCGCGATCCGGCAGTCATCCGGGGGCGCGCGGGCGCGGCGTGAAATACGTCCGGGCCGATACACAAGGTTGCGGCCCGCTTGTCAAGCAAACTGGGCGGTTCCGCCGCGCTCAGCGGCTGTTTCAGGCTGGCTGGGGCGGTGTCCAGGTACTCCGGCAGGTATCGAGCGGAGCGCTCCCGCAGCCGGCCGCGTCCTGCCGCTGGCGCGGGGCGCGGGCGGCGCTTGGCACCGGGCAGCGCGCATGAACCAGCCAGCGGAAGCGCCGCCGCAGCGCGCCGCAGGCGCGCTGCCGGGCCCAAAGGGCAAGGGCTGCCCGGCCTCAGCCGGGCTGCGCGCGTCCGCGGGAGGGCTCGGATTGGTGTTACCGGCGGTGGCGAAACTTCTGCAGGACTGCGCAGTCTTCATGCCACGTGGCCGAGATCGCGCCGCGCAGGGCGTTGGTGAGCCAGATGCCGGAGGCCTCCGCCAGATCCGCGGGGGTCAGCACCGCTTCCCGCAGGGCCCCGGCATCGAGGCAGCTTTGCCGGAAGACGCCGGGCAGGCAGCCCGAGGACATCGGCGGGGTCAGCCGCGGGCCGTCCGGCGCGGCGATGATTATGTTGGTGATCGTGCCCTCGCAGACCTCTCCGCGGGTGTTGAGGAAGACCAACTCGTCGACACCCGCGGCGAGATGTGCCCGCGCCCGGTCGTAGAGCGCGCGGCGGGTGGTCTTGTGGCGCAGGAACGGGTCGGCAGGATCGAGACGTTCGGGTGCGATGGCAAAGTGCCAAAGATTAGCAGGCGCGGGCATCGGTGCGGTTTCCAGCGCCAGTGTTCCGTCTCTGGCCAGGGTCATCCGGCAGCGCAGCGGAGCCTCGCCTTGCACCGATGCCATCTGCGCCTGAGCCGCGGCCTGATCGAAGGGCATTCCAAAGGAGGACGCCGAGGTTGCCATCCGGGCAAGGTGCAGCTCCGTACGGGCGATGCCTGCGCCGGGGCTATAGCCGAAGGTCTCGATCAGGCGGAAAGCTGGATCGGCGGCGGCGGCATCGCTGAGGCCGGTGTCCCGGCTCCGGCTGTCGCTTCGGCAAAGCGGGCTTTCCATAGCGCCTCCTCATATTCCGATGCGGCGGTGCTGTCCCAGACCACCCCGCCGCCAACGTTCAGCGTGGCGCGGCCCTTGTCCAGCATCAGAGTGCGGATTGCCACGTTGAATTCCGACGCGCCGTCCGGCGCGGCCCAGCCGATGCTGCCGCAGTAGACTTCCCGGGGCCAGGGCTCGAGCTCCGCGAGGATCTGCATCGCCCGGATCTTGGGCGCGCCCGTAATCGACCCGCAGGGGAACAGGGCGGCAAAAATCTCCGCGAGGCCAATCCCCGGCCGCAGCCGCGCTGCCACCCGTGAGACCATCTGATGCACGGTAGCGTAGCTTTCCACCGCAAACAGTTCCGGCACCTGAACCGAGCCGGTCTCAGCCACCCGGCTGATGTCGTTGCGCAGCAGGTCCACGATCATCAGGTTCTCGGCACGGTTCTTTTCGTCCTGGCGCAGGAAGTCGCGGCGGCGGGCGTCCTCTGCCGGATCAGAGCTGCGCGGCTGAGTGCCCTTCATGGGGCGGGTCTCGATCCGGCCCCCGGCAGCGGTGCGGAAGAACAGTTCCGGCGAACGCGACAGGATGTCGGGCAGGTCCTCCTGCTCGATCAGCGCGCCATGGCCGACGGCCTGCTTTGCCTGCAGTGCTGCGTAAAGCGCTTCGGCAGAGCCATGGGCCTTGGCATCAATCGGGAAGGTCAGGTTGGCCTGATAGATGTCGCCCCTGCCGATATAACGGTTCACCTCGGCAAAGGCTTCGGCATAGCGGTCCTGGCTCCAGCGGGGGGTGAGCTGCTCCAGCGCTGCGGCGCCCTTCTGCAGGCGGGGGCTGCAGTTCTCACTGGCAGGCTGCGGCTCCGCATAGACTCCGAAGCACAACAACGGCAACCGGCGCTTATCGGGCATCAGCCCTGCCAGCTTCGGCTCCAGCACGTATCCCAGCTCGTAGGTGGCATAGCCCGCCAGCCAGTAACCCTCGGCACGCGCCGTATCCATAGCGGCCAGCGCGCCGGGCACCTCCCGCGGCTCCGCCGCGCGGATCAGGCGCAGCGGCTGGCTGAAACGTGTGCCCGGCCCTGCCGGCCCATGGTCAAAACGAATCCGCACCGCCACCTCCATAACTTCCAGGACGGAGGTATACCCGTTCGCATTGCGAACAAAAGGGGGCGAAGCGGCATTTCCGGAGCCGTTTCCGATCCCCCTTGAACCTTTCGCGCCCATCCCTATAAAGCAGGACAATTTGGGCGCCCGCCCGCGTCCCGAAGTCACGATACCCGTCCACGTCAGCAGCGCGCGCAATCGAAGGAACACGGCCATGCCTAAAAGAACGGACATCCAGTCGATCATGATCATTGGAGCGGGGCCGATCGTGATCGGCCAGGCCTGCGAATTCGACTACTCTGGCGCCCAGGCCTGCAAGGCGCTGCGCGAGGAAGGCTACCGGGTCATTCTGGTGAACTCCAACCCGGCCACCATCATGACCGATCCGGGCCTGGCCGACGCCACCTACATCGAGCCGATCACCCCCGAAGCCGTCGCCAAGATCATCGAGAAAGAGCGCCCGGACGCGCTCTTGCCGACGATGGGCGGGCAGACCGGGCTCAACACCTCGCTGGCGCTGGAAGAGATGGGCGTGCTGGAGAAATTCGGCGTCGAGATGATCGGCGCCAAGCGCGAGGCCATCGAGATGGCCGAGGACCGCAAGCTGTTCCGCGAGGCGATGGACCGGCTGGGGCTGGAGAACCCGCGCGCTACCATCGTCACCGCGCCGAAGAAGGCCAACGGCAGCGCTGATCTGGAGGCGGGTGTTCAAATGGCCCTGGCAGAGCTGGAAAATATCGGCCTGCCCGCGATCATCCGCCCGGCCTTCACCCTTGGCGGCACCGGCGGCGGTGTGGCCTACAACCGCGAGGACTACATCCACTTCTGCCGCTCGGGCATGGATGCCTCGCCGGTGAACCAGATCCTGGTGGACGAGAGCCTGCTGGGCTGGAAGGAATACGAGATGGAAGTGGTCCGCGACAAGGCGGACAACGCGATCATCGTCTGCTCGATCGAGAACATCGATCCGATGGGCGTGCATACCGGCGATTCGATCACCGTGGCGCCTGCGCTGACGCTCACCGACAAGGAATACCAGATGATGCGCACCGCCTCGATCGCGGTCCTGCGCGAGATCGGGGTGGAGACCGGCGGCTCCAACGTGCAATGGGCGGTGAACCCGGCCGACGGCCGCATGGTGGTGATCGAGATGAACCCGCGCGTCAGCCGCTCCTCGGCGCTGGCGTCCAAGGCAACCGGCTTCCCGATCGCCAAAATCGCCGCCAAGCTGGCGGTTGGCTACACGCTCGATGAGCTGGACAACGACATTACCAAGGTGACGCCCGCGTCCTTCGAGCCGTCGATCGACTATGTGGTCACCAAGATCCCGAAATTCGCTTTCGAGAAATTCCCCGGCGCCGAGCCCTACCTCACCACCGCGATGAAGTCGGTGGGCGAAGCGATGGCGATTGGCCGCACCATCCACGAAAGCCTGCAAAAGGCGCTGGCGTCGATGGAATCCGGCCTGACCGGCTTTGATGAGGTGACCATCCCCGGCGTGAGCGTGGGCCATTGGGAGGCCGTCGGTGCGGAGGACAAAGCCGCCGTGATCAAGGCGATCAGCCGACAGACCCCGGACCGGATGCGCACCATCGCGCAAGCCATGCGCCACGGCCTGAGCGATGACGAAATCCACGCCGTCACCAAGTACGACCCATGGTTCCTCGCCCGCATCCGCGAGATCGTCGAGGCCGAAGCCGAGATCCGCAAGAACGGCTTGCCGATGCGCGAGGATGGCCTGCGCGCCCTGAAGATGCTGGGCTTCACCGATGCCCGCCTCGGCAAGCTCACCGGCCGGGACGAGGACAACGTGCGCCGCGCCCGCCAGAACCTCGGCGTTAATGCGGTGTTCAAGCGGATCGACACCTGCGCCGCCGAGTTCGAAGCGCAGACCCCCTACATGTACTCCACCTACGAGGCACCGGCTTTTGGCGAGGTGGAATGCGAATCGCGCCCCTCGGACCGCAAGAAGGTGGTGATCCTCGGCGGCGGCCCGAACCGGATCGGCCAGGGTATCGAGTTCGACTACTGCTGCTGCCACGCCTGTTTCGCGCTGACCGACGCGGGCTACGAGACCATCATGATCAACTGCAACCCGGAAACGGTGTCGACCGACTATGACACCTCCGACCGGCTGTATTTCGAGCCGCTCACCTTCGAGCACGTGATGGAGATCCTGCGCGCCGAGCAGCAGAACGGCACCCTGCACGGCGTCATCGTGCAGTTTGGCGGCCAGACCCCGCTGAAGCTCGCCGATGCGCTGCAGGCCGAAGGCATCCCGATCCTCGGCACCTCCCCCGACGCCATCGACCTGGCGGAGGACCGCGAGCGGTTCCAGGACCTGGTCAACAAGCTGGGGCTGAAGCAGCCGAAGAACGGCATTGCCTCCACCGATGAACAGGCGCTGGCGATTGCCGAAGACATCGGCTTCCCGCTGGTGATCCGCCCCTCCTACGTGCTGGGCGGCCGGGCGATGGAAATCGTGCGCGACATGGATCACCTCAAGCGCTACATCAGCGAGGCCGTGGTGGTCTCCGGCGACAGCCCGGTGCTTCTCGACAGCTACCTGGCCGGTGCGGTGGAACTGGATGTGGATGCGATCTGCGACGGCACCGATGTGCATGTTGCGGGAATCATGCAGCACATCGAAGAAGCCGGCGTGCACTCTGGCGACAGCGCCTGCTCGCTGCCGCCCTACTCGCTGGACGCCGCCATCATCGCGGAGATCAAGGAACAGACCCGGGCGCTGGCCAAGGCGCTGAACGTCGTCGGCCTGATGAATGTGCAGTTCGCGATCAAGGCAAACGACGAGGGCAAGGAAGAAGTCTTCCTGATCGAGGTCAACCCGCGCGCCTCGCGCACCGTGCCCTTTGTCGCCAAGGCCACCGACAGCGCCATTGCCTCCATTGCCGCGCGGGTGATGGCGGGCGAGCCGCTGTCGAACTTCCCCAAACGCCCGCCCTACGGGCCGGATGCGGGTTATGACGTGAACACCCCGATCGCAGATCCGATGACGCTGGCGGACCCCGATATGCCGTGGTTCTCGGTCAAGGAGGCGGTGCTGCCCTTCGCCCGCTTCCCGGGTGTCGACACCATCCTGGGCCCGGAAATGCGCTCCACCGGTGAAGTGATGGGCTGGGACCGCTCCTTTGCCCGCGCCTTCCTGAAGGCGCAGATGGGTGCGGGCATGGTGCTGCCTTCCGAAGGCCGCGCCTTCATTTCGATCAAGGACGCCGACAAGGGCCGGCTGATGCTGGAAGCGGCGCAGATCCTGGTGGAACAGGGCTTCACCCTGGTCGCCACCCGCGGCACCCAGGCCTGGCTCGAGGGCCAGGGCGTGCCGTGCGAGCTTGTCAACAAGGTCTATGAGGGCCGGCCGCATGTGGTGGACATGCTGAAGGACGGCACGGTGCAGCTCCTGATGAACACCACCGAGGGGTCGCAGGCGGTCGAGGACAGCAAGGAAATGCGCTCGGTCGCGCTTTATGACAAGATCCCCTATTTCACCACCGCCGCCGGCGCCAACGCCGCCGCGCGCGCAATCAAGGCGCAGGCCGAGGGTGAGATCGAGGTGAAATCTCTGCAGGGTTGAGCCCCTCCCCGCAGGTAGGAGAACCAGGAAAAGCCCCGGGCTGGTGCCCGGGGCTTATTATGCGGTGCTGCGCCAGGCAGCGCCCGGCCGGCGCACACCGCCGGGCGCGGGCTGCCACAGCAGGAATCATTTCACTTGATTATTGCGAATGATTCTCATTATCAGTATGTCAAACCAACCTGCGCCCAATGCCGCAGAGACATACCAAGGGCCTCCGATGTTTCCGACTGTTCTTTCCGACCTCTTACAGAGCAACCCCGCCTCCAGCGCAATGAGTGCATTGCGGTTCTTTCATTTCGTCGGGCTTGCGGCCGGGCTCGGCGGCGCGACGCTTCTGGACCTGATGCTGCTGCGCTTCGCCGTGTTGCGCCAGGTGACGCCGGACACAGCCGCCTTCGCGGTCTTTGCCTCCAAGGTCATCGGCGCGGGACTGAAGCTCCTCTGGCTTACCGGCGCGGGCTTCCTGATCCTTTATGCCCTGAATGAGCCCGCAAAACTCGCAAACCCCAAAGTGCATGCAAAGCTCCTGATCGTTGCGGTCCTGACCCTCAACGGCGGCGTCATTCATCTGGTGGTCCTGCCATTCCTGCAGCGGCAGACCGGACGTTCCCTGTTCGAAGGCACCACGCCATGGCTGCGCTGCTGCTTTCTAGCCTCGGGTGCGGTTTCGGTGGTGTCGTGGTACATGCCCGTCGCGCTCGGCGTGTTCTGGCAGCTCAATAACAGCGTGCCCGCGGTGACGATCCTGCTGGCCTATCTGAGCCTGATTGCTGTCCTCCTCGCCGTCATGCTGGCAGCGGCGGGCAGCTTTGCGCTGGTCCCGCAGTCCGGCTTCAGCGGCGGCGCCGACCGGCCGGCGCCGCCCCGGTCCGGGCGGCAGGGAGAGGGACGGGGACAAAGCCGCGAAAACTTTTCATAACCGCGGATTGCAAGCCCGGCCGCGCCACGGCACTGTCGCCGGAAACGAGCACCAAAAAGGAGCGCATCATGCGCATCATCCTCCCCCTCCTCGGGCTTCTGACCCTCAGCGCCTGCGGCATACCGCTGATCCCGCTGATCTGACATGGGAAAAGCCCCGCCGGTCCGGCGGGGTTTTATTGTCCTCCCATTCGGCCGGCAGTCCGGCGGCCAGCCCCGGCGTCAGGCCGGGACCGGTTCCGCGCGGATCCTCTCGCGCTGCTCGTCGCGGCTGAAGAAGATCAGGTAGAACACCGGCGCTGCCACCAGCGTCAGTACCGTGGCAAAGGCCAGACCGCCCATGATCGTCACCGCCATCGACACAAAGAAGGCATCGGTGAGCAGCGGCGCCATGCCAAGGATCGTGGTCACTGCCGCCAGCATCACCGGCCGCAGACGCGAAACCGACGCTTCCACGATGGCCTCCCGCAAGGGCGTGCCGGTGGCGCGCACCAGGTCGATTTCCTCGACCAGCACGATGCCATTCTTGATCAGCATGCCCGAAAGGCTCAGCAGACCCAGGAGCGCGGTGAAGGTGAACGGCAGCCCGGTGCCCAGAAGCCCGATCACCACGCCATTCACTGACATCGGCACCAGCAGCCAAATGATCACCGGCTGACGGATCGCGTTGAACAGCAGCACCGAGATCAGCACCATGATCAGCAGCGTCACCGGCAGCTGCTTGCCGAGGCTGGCGTTGGCATCTGCCGAATCCTCATGCTCGCCGCCCCATTCCATCCGGTAGCCCGGCGGAATCTGCATCTCCTCAATGCTGCCGCGCACCTGCGCAAAGACGGTGGCCGCCGTCAGATCGGGCGGGATGTCAGCGCCCACGGTCAGCGTCGGCACCCGGTCGCGGCGGTGCACAAGCGTGTTCTCAACCTCCACGTCGATACCGTCGATCATCTGCTCCAGCGGCACGAACTGCCCGGCCGAGCTCGCATAGACCACCTGATCCATGATGTTGTAGCGCCCGTCGCGCGGGCGGCGGACGATGATCGGGATCAGCCGGTCGCGCTCGCGGAACACCCCGGCGCGCACGCCATCGGTGGAGAATTGCAGAGTGTCGGCGATGTTTTCCCGCGTGACTCCCGCGGTCTGGGCGCGGTCGGTGGCGTAGACCGGTTTCAGCACCAGCTCCTGTTCGCGCCAGTCATGCCGCACGCTCAGGATATCGTCGGAGGCTGTTTCCAGCCTCGTCATCGCCTCCTCGCCCAGCTGCCGCAGCACCGCCGGATCGGGGCCGGAGAAACGCACCTGGATCGGGTCACCGCCGCCGGGGCCGAAGACCAGCCGCTTGGTGCGGAACTCCCCTTCGGGGAAGCGGGCCTGCCCGAACGCTTCGAGATCCTCCTGCAGCTGCGGGATCGCCTCCAGCCCCGGCGTGCGGATGATCATGTGGCCGTAGCTGGGGTTTGCCTTCTCCGCCGAGTAGGTCAACATGAAGCGCGTTGCGCCCTGCCCCACGAAACTGGCAGTCGAGACCACATCTTCGCGCTTAGCGAGCCACTCCTCGAACACCTTCAAATGCTCCGACGTGGTCTGGATCGGGGTGCCCTGCGGCAGCTTGTAGTGCACGAAGAACAAGGGCGTATTGGAGTTCGGGAAGAACTGCTGCTTAACCATACCGAAGCCGATGAAACAGGCAGCAGTGACGCCGACCAGCCCGGCCACCACCAGCCAGCGCAGCTTCAGGGATAGCCGCAGCAGCTTCCCATAGGTGCGGAACAGGATTCCCCCATAAGCGTCCTGGCTGCCCTCCCTGCCCTGCTTGAAGAAGTAATGCCCCAGAAGCGGCGTCACCGTCAGCGCCAGCAGCCAGCTCAAGAGCAGCGAGATCGCGATCACCGCAAACAGCGAGAACAGGAACTCGCCCGCGGAATCCGGGCTGAGTCCAATGCCCGCAAAGGCCATGATCCCGATCACCGTCGCGCCGAGGAGAGGGATTTGCGTCTTGGAGGCCGCATCATGCGCCGCTTCACGCGATGGCTTGCCGCGCAGCATGGCGATCTGCATGCCCTCTGCGACTACGATGGCGTTGTCGACCAGCATCCCCATCGCGATGATCAGCGCACCGAGCGAGATCCGTTCCATCTCGATGGAGAATAAGTTCATGAACATCAGCGTGCCCACCACGGTCAGCAAAAGCGTGCTGCCCACGACGATGGCCGCACGCCAGCCCATGAAGACCGCGAGCACGACCACAACGATGGTGACCGACATGGCGAGGTTTACCAGAAAGTCGTTGGAGGCTTCCTCCACCACCACATGCTGCTGGTAGATCGGCTTCAGCTCGATGCCATAGGGTATCTGGCTGTCGAGTTCCGCCAGCCGGGCATCGACGCGCTTGCCCACCTCGACAATGTTTTCGGTCGAAAGCCCTGCGATGCCAAGCGTGAAGGCTTCGGTCCCATCATAGCGGATGATCAGATCAGGGTTATCAATTCGGCCGCGGTGGACGCTGGCCATGTCGATCACGTTGACCACCTCGCCCTGCGAGCCAATTGAGAGGCCCGCGATTTCGGAGACCGAATCCGAGCCCTGCGGCGCGTGGATGCGGGTTTCCGAGCTGCCGGCTTCTAAGGAGCCCGCAGGCCGGACCGAGTTCGCCGTGGCCAGCGCGTTGCCCACCGCGGTCACGGGGATGTTCTGGTTCACAAGGATCGGCAGGTCAGGCTCGACAAAGACCGCCTCCTGCGGCAGGCCCGCGACCTCGACGTCTGCGACTCCGTCCACGGCCAAAAGCTCGCGGCGCAGGAAGGTGGCAAGCTCGTGCTTCTCGGCGTCGCTGAAGCCCTCCGCGGTGACCGCATAAAACAGGCCGAAGACATCGCCGAAACCATCGTTCACGAAGGGCTCGCTGACGCCTTCGGGCAGGTTGCGGGCGGCATCGCGCACTTTGGCGCGCAGTTTGGTCCAGATTTCAGGCAGCTCCCCGCCGTCGTAAATGTCCTTCATCTCGACTTCGATGAGCGAGCGGCCAGGCTGGTTGATCGAAGTGATGAGCTTCACCTCGCCCATCTGCTGGATAGCCGACTCCAGCGGTTCAGACACCTCAAGCGCAACCTGCTCGGCGCTGGCGCCAGGGTACTGCGTGGCGATGACCGCCTGCTTGATGGTGAAAGCCGGGTCTTCCAGGCGGCCGAGGTTCAAAAAGCCCCAGATGCCGCCGAACAGCGCAGCGAGGATGATGATCCAGGTATAGAGCGGCCGGTTGATGGAGGCGCGTGCAATGTCCATAGTGCGCGCCTCAGTTGCCGAAGCCGCGGAAGCGGGTGACCGCCTGGCCATCCGTCAGCGCGCTGCCGCCCGTCAGCACGACCTCCTCGCCGCCGCTGAGCCCTTCGGCCACGCGGAAATCGCCGTACTGGGTAGCCTCGACTTCAACACGCAGCCAGGCGACGGTGCCGGTTTCGGCACCGGCTTCCTCGCCTGCGGGGTTGAAGACCATTACACCAGTGTTGCCTTCAGGTGAGATTACCAAAGCAGTAGCGGGCAGCCGGATCGCCTGATTGCCGGTATCCACGGTCACGGTCACTGTCGCAGAAGCGCCGGGCAGGATCTGCCGGTCCTCAGGCGGGTCGAGGCGGAAGGTAACACGGTAGGTCTGCCCCACGCTGCTCGCCTCGGCGTCGAACTCCAGAATTTCCAGCGGAAATTCCCCGGGCTGGCCGGGGAAAGTAGCGAAGATCCGGGCCACATCGCTTTCGTCGGCGCGCTGGAACAGGATCTCCGGCACGTCCACCTCGATATGCAGTTCGGAGAGGTCGTGCAGCCTCACGATCGGCGTGCCAGCGCTCACCGTAGCGAACTGCTCGGCTTCGCGGCTGGAGACCAGCGCGTCGAAGGGCGCGTTCAGCGTGGCGTGCTCCAGCGCGTATTCGGCATCACGCAGGGCGACGCGGGCAAGCCCCGCCTCGGTCTCGGCATCGTCGATCGAAACCTGACTCACCGTGCCGGTCAGCTTCTCCAGCCGCGCCACGGTGCGGTCGGCCTGGGCCTTCTGCAGCTGCGCCTGCTCCAGCTTCAGCTCGAACGGCTCGAGATCCAGCTCCGCGATCAGCGCGCCCCTGGGCACGATGCTGCCCTCGGCCACCGGGAACTCGAGGATCTGCCCGCCCACCTGAAATGCAAGGTCCACCGTCTGCTTGGCGGCCACCTGACCGAAGAACTGGCGCTCCAGCTGCACCGCGCCGGAGGCGGTCTCAATCAGTTTCACCGGTTTCGGCGCCTCCTGCGCCCGCGCCGCGCCTTGCCCCAGATGCAACAACGCCGCAAACGCGGCCAGCAGAGGTGTCAATCGCATTTCTCTCTCCTTCTCAGACAGTGCCAGCCGGAAATTGGCCGCCCCCGGTGCCCCGATGCCTCCGGCGCACGCTGGACACTGGGGGACACTGGGCGCCGCCTATACACCGGTTCGCCTGAAGTCCCTGTGACAAAGATTACAGTTCCCGCCGCTTGCCGCTGGGACCTGACGTAAGCATATGTCCCGCGGTAGAAATACGAAAGGCGCGGTGCCAGGAGGCAACCGCGCCGATTGAGGGGGAACGACGGCTTCAACCGGTGGCAGGGGTCCGCCCCCGCCACTCTTCGCCGCTGCCGCAACGTCCGATGCCGCCTTGCGGCTGCGCGGACCCTGCCTCCTGGACGTAGCGCCTCAGGCGCTTTCCTCTTCCAGATGCAGCTTCATGTCGAGAAGGACCTGCTGCAGAAGCACGGTCTCCCGCAGCAGCCGCTTGGCTTCGTTCACGGTGATGATCCCGTCCGCGATCGCGGCCTGATATTCGCTCATCAGCTGCGCAAAACGCTGGCTCAGCGCGATCACGTCGGCATTGACGCCGCCGCCGCGCCCGGCTTCCGACGCGCTTCCGTTGCCATTGTATGACAGCGTGATGTTCTTCAGCTCGGCCAGCGCCGAGGTCACATGCGGGTAAGAAGCCGCGCCCTCCAGCCGGGCCACCGCATCAACGGGGATGAAGCGGTCGGTATGTTCGTCGTTGTCGGAATAATAGCGCCCAAGCGTCGCCTTGGATTTGCCGGTAAGCCGGCAGGCCGCCTCGATGCCGACGTCCTTCACCAGCGCTTCCGTATGTTGCTTCAAATACGTGCCAATGTCTGCCATTGAATTCCTGCTTGGTATGCGAGCTCTGCCCGTAATGGGGAACGGAGCAAAAAATTTCCCATGCCAAAGTTGTAAAGGAATTGCCAGACCTTATCCATCCCTTTGGGTTCGGGGACGTAGCAAGTGATGAGGTACGTTCCGCACTTATTACGTGGTGGTTGCCGCAACGAGTGAGTGACGTTGCGCGGAAAGGGCAATTCTTCTGCCCGAAACTGGGTTCGCCGGGGGCCGGGCAGCGGCCGCACGCGGGGCGTTGCGCCCCGGCCGCTGCTGCCCCGGCGGGCCATCTGCAGCGCCTGGGCTGCTCCGGCGGGCGCCGTCCGGTTTGCGGTTTCCCTTGACCGCACCAGAGGCTAAACCGGCGGCCATGGCGAAACTCTACTTCCACTACTCTACCATGAACGCGGGCAAGTCGACGGTGCTTTTGCAGGCGTCGCACAATTACCGCGAAAACAACATGGAGACCTACCTGCTGACCGCCCGGCTCGACGACCGGGCCGGGCCGGGCCGCATCGCCTCGCGCATCGGTATCGGCGAGCGCGCCGACACTTTCGCGGAGGGCGACGACCTGTTTTCCCGCATCCAGCAGCGCCTGGCGCGCGGCAAGGTTGCAGCGATCTTCGTGGATGAGGCGCAATTCCTCAGCCCCGATCAGGTCTGGCAGCTGGCCCGGGTGGTGGATGACCTGCGGGTGCCGGTCCTGGCTTTCGGCCTCCGGGTGGATTTCCAGGGCAAGCTGTTTCCGGGCTCGGCGACATTGCTGGCGCTGGCGGACGAGATGCGCGAAGTGCGCACCATCTGCCATTGCGGCAAGAAGGCCACGATGGTGGTGCGCCAGGACGGTCAGGGCCGGGTGCTGACTGAGGGCGATCAGGTGCAGATCGGCGGCAACGAGACCTATGTCTCCCTCTGCCGCCGCCACTGGCGCCAGGCGGTGGGCGACCTTCCTGACGGCTGATCCGAGGAAGGGACGAAAGCCTCCTCCCTCCTATGCCCAGAGAGGCGTCAAACCGGGTTCGGCAGCGCCGCGCCCGCGATGAAGGCTTCCACGTTGTCCAGCGCCATATGGCCCATGTTGCTGCGCACCTCCTCAGTGGCAGTGCCCAGATGCGGCAGCAGGGTCACGTTTTCCAGCTTGGTCAGCGCCTGCGGCACCTTCGGCTCGAACTCGTACACATCGAGACCTGCGCCGCCGATCCGGCCGTCCTGCAAGGCGCTGATGAGCGCCGCTTCCTCCACCACCTCGCCGCGGGCGATATTGATGAGATGCGCATGGGGCTGCATCGCAGCGAGCACATCGGCGTTGATCATGTGCCGGGTCTCGGCCCCGCCCGGGACGGCGGCCACGAGGAAATCCACTTCCGCCGCCAGGGCTAAAACGCTGTCAGCGCGGTCGGCCGGGAAGTCCAGTTCCTTGGCCGAGCGCGCTACATAGGACACCTCCATGCCAAAGCCGAAGTGGCAGCGCCGCGCAATGGCCTGGCCGATCCGGCCCATGCCCGCGATGCCAACGCGCTTGCCGGTCACATGCTGCCCCAGCATCTGCGTTGGATGCCAGCCCTGCCATTTCCCCGCGCGCACCAGACGCTCCCCTTCACCCGCACGGCGCGCCGTCATCAGGATCAGGGTCAGCGCGATATCTGCGGTGGCATCGGTCACAGCACCGGGCGTGTTGGTCACCGCAATCCCCGCGGCGGAGGCGGCGCCCACGTCGATGTGGTTGTAGCCGACGCCGAAGTTGGCCAGGAGCTTGCAGCGCAGGTCGCCTGCCTTGGCAAAGACCTCTGCCGAGAAGGCATCGCCCAGCGTCGGCACCACCACGTCGAACTCCGCCAGAGCGCGCAGCATTTCGGCTTCGCTCAGCACCGCAGTGTTCTCTCGGATCTCCAGCTCCGCAAAGGCGGCGCGCGCCCGTTCTTCCACTGCTGCCGTCATCGGCCGCGTGATCAGGACTTTCATCTCAGTGCATCCTCCCGCCCAGCGGCACCTTTCCGTCGGGGCCCGCCAGCACAATCTCTCCAGTCTCGTCCGGCAGACCGAGCACCAGAACCTCGGACATGAACCTGCCGATCTGCCGCGGGGGGAAGTTTACGACCGCGAGGACTTGCTTGCCCACCAGCATTTCCGGCGTGTAATGCGCCGTAATCTGCGCCGAGCTTTTTTTCACGCCGATATCCGGGCCAAAATCGACCCAGAGCTTGATCGCGGGTTTGCGGGCTTCCGGGTAGGGTTCGGCGCGCACGACTTCGCCGGCACGGATGTCAACTTTCATGAAGTCATCGAAAGAGATCTCAGCCACGCGACAGTTCCTTGGAGCGTTCGGTTGCCGCCGCCACCGCGCGGTTCAGGAGCGCCGGGAAGCCGTCTTGTTCGTTCATCAGAACCTCCAGAGCCGCCTGCGTGGTGCCATTGGGGCTCGTCACGTTGACGCGGAGCTGGGTGGGGCTTTCCTCTGCCGCCTCCGCCAGCGCGCCGGCGCCCGCGACGGTTGCCTTGGCCAGCTGCATCGCCAGGTTCGCAGGCAGCCCCTGCGCCTCACCCGCCGCAGCGAGCGTCTCGATCAGATGGAAGACATAGGCAGGCCCCGAACCGCTGACGCCGGTCACCGCGTCCATCTGGCTTTCGTCCTCGAGCCGCACAGTCTGGCCCACTGCGGAGAGCAGCGCCTCGGCCCGGGAGAGGTCCGCCTCGCCGGTGTTGGCGTTGCCGATCAGCGCGGTGATACCGCGGCCGATGGCGGCGGGGGTGTTGGGCATGGCGCGCACGATTGGCGTCCGGTCGCCCAGCATGTCCTCGTAAGTGGCGATCGAAGTGCCCGCGGCAACCGAAATGAACAGCGTGCTGCCGTTGCCAAAGCTTTTCAGGCTGGGCAGCGCCGCGCCCATCATCTGCGGCTTAACCGCGACCAGCACGATACCGGGATCGGCGGGAAGATCGGCGTTTATTTTGACGCCGCTGGCCTGCAGCCACTCCGACGGGTGCGGGTCGATCACCCAGACCGAAGCCGCGGGCAGGCCGCCCTCCAGCCAGCCCGCAAGCATCGCCGATCCCATCTTGCCGCAGCCCAGCAGCACCAGGCCGCGTGCAGCGATCTCCTGCATGTCCATCTTGCCCCTCCCCTTCAGGTCTCCGGTTCAGGGCAAAGGTTTACGCGCGGCCGTAGGCCTCCGCAATGGCGACCTGCATCGCCTCCGCCGCCGGACGCTCACCCCAGACTGCAAGCTGGATCGCCGGGTAGTAGCGTTCCGACTGCGCCACCGCGGCGTTGATCATCGCGTCGATCTGCTGCGGGGAGGGCGCCTGCCCGCCGGTCAGCATCAGCCCGTAGCGGAACAGCATCAGCTTGTGCTCCGGCCAATAGGTGAAGGCGCCGTCCCAGCACTGATCGTTCATCGCGTTCAGAAGCTCGTAGAGCTGCGGCAGCTTGGCCTCAGGCGGCTCCATCTCGAAGCTGCAGATGAGCCGCAGGCATTCCTCGTATCCGGACCAGGCCAGGCTTACCGAGTAGGTGCGCCACTGCCCCTCGACCGACATCGCGATCTGATCGTCGCCGACCCTGTCGAACTCCCAGTCGTGATGCGCGGCGAGATGCTCGGCAATGTCAATCGGGTGAATTTCGTCGTCCAGGTGATGCTCGGAAAGTGCCATGATGCCACCTCTTTGTATTGCCCAGTCCGCCAGGCGCTATGCCCGCCACCGGCTGGCTTTTTATACCAAGGGACGGGGAGACAGCCCCGCTCCCTACCAGATATGGTGGCGGCGAATTAACAACGGAGCAACCCTTTATTTGGGGATATCTGCAATAAGTTGTGGATGAACTATCCACAGACCCCAAAATGCCGGCCGTTGCGGCCTGACGGGCTAGGCCTGTTGCCGCGGGAAACTGCTGCGCTGCAACAATGTCCGATTCTGAAAACTTCGCGGCACCCGTCCGCCCGCCCGCGTCTGGAAGGACTCCGGGCGAAGTTCTCCGGCAAAGGGCGGAGGTCAGCGGAAGGCGGGGCCGTGCGCCCAGACAGTGAGCGACTGGCGCTCGCCGCGGGTGATCGGCGTCACCTGGTGCAGCAGGAAGCTCGGAAACACCGTGGCGCTGCCCTGGCTGCGGCTGGCCGAGACCACATGCGCGCCCGGCATAACCTCCAGGTCGCCGCCGTCATAGGCGCCCGGCTTGCTGAGCTGCACCACAAGCGACAGTTTGCGCTTGCCCGCCACCGGCCCGTCGCCAATGTCGGAATGCCATGCAAAATGGCCGCCGTCGCTTGCTTGGTAGCTAGCTACCTGAGGGCTCTCGGCAAATTCGCGCAGGTCGAAATCGAAGGCCTCGGTGTTCACGCGGCGCACCAGCGAGATCAGCCGTTCCATCACCCAGCCCGCACCTGCCACGTCGTCCAGCCAAACCAGCCCGCCGCGGCGCAGATTGTGGTCGCGGTTGCGGCCAACCAGCAGCGCTTCACTCGTGGGAGAAGCTTTTGCTAGGGTGATGATTTCCGCGCATTCCCGCACTGTGAACGCATTCGGCACCGAAAAAACCGCGACCATGGCTATGACCTTCTCCTGCAGCAGAGGAGGCTTCTAACGGAATCGGCGCCTCATGCTGGGCAGTTTCCGACTTACCGGACAGAAAGCGACCAAAAGCCGCGCGAAACCCGCAGGCATTGGGAAGGTCCCAACCAAGAAACGCACCCGGTGGGGGGGGGACGGCGCGCTGTCAAATCCTGACTGGCCTGTGTGCTCAGCCGTCAGCCTGCTGGGAACTGCCGCCGCCTGCCGCGCCGCCTTGGGCCTCCAGCGCTTCCAGCCGCGCCTTCAGAGCCGCATTTTCCTCGCGCGCCTTCTGCGCCATGGCGCGCACGGCGTCGAATTCCTCGCGGGTGACGAAGTCGCGGTCCGCCAGCCAGCGGTCGATCATGCTCTTCATCGCGGTTTCCGCTTCCTCCCGCGCCCCCTGGGCCACGCCCATCGCGTTGGTCATAAGCTGGGAGATGTCGTCCAGGATCTTGTTGCGGCTTTGCATTGTCTACTCCGTCTCAGGCTTGATCCCTATATGGGCAAGCAAAGCCGTCGCGGCAAGCCGTTGACTTCCCCCAAGATGCAAAGGCATTCAGACTCCATGCAGGCTATGATCCCCTTCCCCGACCTTTCACCCGAAATCTTTTCCGTCACCATCGGCGGCATGGAGTTTGCGCTGCGCTGGTATGCGCTGGCCTATATCGCGGGCATTGTGATCGCCTGGCGGCTCGCCGTGGCGGCGCTGCGCCGTCCCGCGCTCTGGCCCGCGCAGGCGCCGCCGATGGAGCCGCAGAAAATGGAGGATCTGCTGACCTGGATCATCCTCGGCGTGATCCTTGGCGGGCGGCTCGGCTTCGTGCTGTTCTACCAGCCCGCCTATTACGCCGCGAACCCGGGCGAGATCCTGAAGATCTGGCAGGGCGGCATGGCCTTCCACGGCGGGCTTCTGGGGGTGGTGCTGGCGGTGCTGATCTATGCGCAGCGCCACAACATCCCGAAGCTGCAGATCGCCGACCTGATCGCCCACACCGTGCCGCCGGGGCTGCTGCTGGGGCGGCTGGCGAATTTCGTCAATGCCGAGCTCTGGGGGCGGCCCACCGATCTGGCTTGGGGAGTCGCTTTCCCGGGCCGTGCTGCGCAGGATTGCGGCCAGGCGCTCGGGGAGCTTTGCGCGCGCCATCCGTCGCAGCTCTATGAGGCGGCGATGGAGGGGCTGATCCTCGGCGTGCTGCTCCTGTGGCTGGCCTGGCGGCGCGGGGCGTTCCACCAGCCGGGGCTGATCCTTGGCACGTTCCTCGCGGGCTATGGGCTTGCGCGTTTCCTGGTGGAATTCGTGCGCCAGCCCGACGCGCAGTTCGTTTCGCCCGGCAACCCTCTTGGGCTGGCGTGGCATATCGGCGGTTACGGGCTCACCATGGGGCAGATCCTGTCGCTGCCGATGATCGCGCTCGGGCTGGTCTTCCTGCTGCGGGCGCTGAGGCCCCGGCGGAGCGCGGCATGAGCCTCGAAGCCCGCCTCAAGGCCCGAATCCGGGCCGAAGGCCCGATTTCGGTCGCGGACTACATGGCCGCTTGCCTGCTCGACCCGCAGGAAGGCTACTACAGCACCCGCGACCCCTTCGGCGCGGGCGGCGATTTCACCACCGCGCCGGAGATCAGTCAGATGTTCGGGGAACTCCTGGGGCTGGCGCTGGCTCAGGCTTGGCTGGACCAGGGCGCGCCGGCCGCCTTTACCCTGGCCGAGCTTGGCCCCGGCCGCGGCACACTGATGGCGGACCTCCTCCGCGCAACTCGTGGTGTGCCGGGCTTCCACACCGCAATGCAGATCCACCTGGTGGAGGCCTCCCCCGCCCTGCGCAAGCGGCAGGCGGAGGCACTCGCGGGCTATTCGCCGCAGTGGCGCGATACGGTGGAGGAGCTTCCGCAGCAGCCGCTGTTCCTGATCGCCAACGAGTTTTTCGACGCGCTGCCGGTGCGCCAGTTCATCCGCGGCGGCGCGGGCTGGTGCGAGCGGCGCATTGGAGTGCGCAAGGATGCGCTGACCTTTGGCCTTGGCGCGGAGGTGCCGCAGCCTGCGCTGGCGCACCGGCTCGCGGACACGCGCGACGGCGACCTGGTGGAACTCTGCGAAGCGGCGGCGCCCATCACCGCGGCTATCGCTGGGCGAATCGCGGAGCACGGCGGCGCCGCACTGATCCTGGACTATGGCGACTGGCGCTCCCTCGGCGATACCTTGCAGGCGCTCCGCCGGCATCAGCGCTGCCACCCGCTCGAAGCACCCGGCACTGCCGACCTGACCGTGCATGTGGATTTCGAAGTGCTCACGCTGGCAGCAAAAACCGCAGGTTGCGCGGTTTCGCGGCTCACGCCGCAGGGGATCTTTCTGGAACGGCTTGGCATCACCGAGCGCGCCCGCGCCTTGGCTGCATCCTTAAAAAGCGAAGCGCTGGAGGAACTGGTCGCGGCACATCGGCGGTTGACGCACCCGGAGGAAATGGGAAACCTGTTCAAAACTCTCGGCCTGTTTCCCGCCACCGCAACACTGCCACCAGGATTGCTCGCATGACGCTGGAGATACTCACCTCTGACCTTCTCGCCCCGGTCCGGCACGGGTTTTTCACCCGCAAGGGCGGCGCGTCATCAGGGGTCTTCACGGGGCTGAACTGCGGGCTCGGCTCGTCCGACCAGCGCGAGGCGGTGCAACTGAACCGCGCCCGGGTGGCGGCAGCGATGAATGCCGCGCCAGAGGATCTGGCCAGTGTGCATCAGGTCCATAGCGCCAGGGTAGAGGTGGTGACGCGCGCCGATGCCGCGCGGGCGGAGGCCGACGCGATGGTTACAAACGTGCCGGGTGTGGTGCTGACGATCCTCACCGCGGACTGCCAGCCGGTTCTGTTCTCCGATCCCGAGGCGGGCGTGATCGGCGCCGCCCACGCGGGCTGGCGCGGCACGCTGGACGGTGTTCTGGAGGCGACTCTCGAGGCAATGGAAAGCTTGGGCGCCATCCGCGGCCGCACGGTGGCAGTGATTGGTCCGACCATTTCGCAGCGCGCCTACGAGGTCGGACCTGAATTTTTCGATGATTTTATTGTCGAGAACCCCTTCTATGCGCGCTTTTTCGCCAACGGCGAAGGCGACCGCTATCTCTTCGACCTGCCCGGGCTGGGGCTGTTCAAACTGCGCGAAGCAGGCGTAAAAAACGCCGAATGGACCCGGCACTGCACCTATTCCGACCCGGCAAAGTTCTTCTCCTACCGCCGCGCGACCCACGCAAAGGAAGCCGACTACGGGCGCCTGATTTCTTGCATCCGGCTATAAGACAGGGTTAACGGCCCCGCCGCTGCCGCCGTCCTGAATGTGACCGCTTTGCGCCGCGCCCGCCGCATTTGCTTGGAGGGGCGGTCCCGCATCGCCTTTTTGCGCAAGGCCCGCCGGGCGCCGACCGGCGGCCGGACCGGTGCAGCGGAAGCTCTGCGGATTGCCCTGCGGGGGCCATATTGGCACCGCAAAGCTTACCGATACCTTTCTCAAAACAAGAACAGCGCGCGCCGCGCCCACGATGCGCGGACAGGAGAATGACCATGAAGACCCGCCCCCGTTTCCTCACTTCCATCTTGCGCGCCGCGCAGATGCCGCAGCCCGACCTGCCCTGGGCCAGCCGCCGTGCCGCCCGCAGGAAGGCCGCCTCGAATAAGGGCTGAGGCGTTACGGGAAGCGGAAAACCGGGGCAGCCGCGCGTTGACCTTTCTTTAGGAAATTCCCGCTAGCCGTCTGTGCCAGCGCCGCTTCCGCCGCAGCCCGAACCGGGCTTGACGGCGGCTTGTTTCGCTGGCCGCGCATTTACCAGTTCGCTTTTGATTTTTTGACAATTTGAACTAAAACCCGCCAAATTGGACGCATCCCAGTGCTCAAGCGCGTCTGTATTGCCGGTGGGGGCCGATGCAAACGGGCAGTTTGACAAGAAAGGTATTTTTACTCATGACGATCCCCCACATCCTGCCGCAGGCGGCAGCCGGTGCCGTTGAGGCCGCAGCTGTCTATCAAGACCCGGCCCGGCAGCGCCCGGCCGCAAGGCCGCAGCTGCGCCGCTACAACGTGGCCACCCTGCTGGACAACGGCAGCATCGCTGAGACCCGCCACACCGGGCCTGCCCTGCCCCTTTTCGAGAACGCATTCTGCGCCTTCAGCCGTGGCTCCCTGATCGAGACCCCGCATGGCCCCGTCGCTGTGGAGGACCTGCTGCCGGGGGATGAGATCGCCACCGCTGGCGGCGGCAGCCAGACGCTGATCTGGATCGGCCGCACGACGCTGGTGCCGGGACTGATGCCGGGCCGCGCGGAGAGCCGCATCGGCGCCGGCCTCACCAGCTTCATGGCCGACAGCCTTGGCCTTAACCGGCCCTCCGCCTCCATGGTGGCCGGGCCTGCCGCACGGCTGCTGCGCACACCGCCGCACCTGCGCGCCCAGGCCGGAACCGCGCCGCTCCTTTCACCGGCGGCTGACTTCCGTGATGGCATGAATATCTTCGAGACCGCGCCGCCGGCTCCGGTAGAGCTCTATCACCTCTGCCTGCCGCGCCACGCGGTGATCAGCGTGGGCGGGCTGGAGTTCGAAAGCTACCACCCGGGTCCGGATGCGCTGAAGCTTGTGAGCTATCCGATCAAAACGCTGTTTCTGAACATGTTCAGTCATGCCAGCAGCATCGCGGATTTCGGCCCGCTGGCCTGCGCCCGCGCCGATGCCGCACCCTACGTGCCGGAGGCTCTGGCGGTCTGAACCGGAACCCCCAAAAGCGGAGCGGTCAGGCCTCGCGTGCCAGCCGCTCCTCAAGCACCTCGAACGGCACGCCGGGGTCATCCTTGGCGCCGCGGATCACCAGCGAGGTCTTGACGCTGGCGACGTTCGGCGTGGTCAGCAGATCGCCAGTCAGAAAGCTCTGGAAGGTGCTGAGATCGGGGGAGACGCATTTCAGGATGAAGTCCACCTCGCCGTTCAGCATGTGGCACTCGCGGACCAAAGGCCAGCCGCGGCACTTCGCCTCGAACGCGCTGAGCTCGGCCTCGGCCTGACTTTCAAGCCCGACCATGGCGAAAACCTGCACCTCGAAGCCAAGCTCGCGCGCGTTCACTTCCGCATGATAGCCGCGGATCAGCCCGGCCTCCTCGAGGGCCCTGACCCGGCGCAGGCACGGCGGCGCTGAGATGCCGACCCGTTTGGCCAGCTCGACATTCGTCATCCGCCCATCGGCCTGTAGCTCCGAAAGAATCATGCGATCAATCGGATCAAGACGCGTCGTGACCATGCCGGAACTCCTATGGATTTTCGGTTGTTATACCACCGCCGCGCAGGCGCGCAACAATATTTCAGGGCCGCGCAATATTCTTTGCCCTCCGGAAATTCAACCCCATTTACCCGCTGCGCGCATGGCGGCTGCCGCAGCCGGGGGTTTAAGCCTGCGGACGGGGCCGCTATATGCAATGCCTGACGGCGGCAAGCCCGCCAGGCTGCATCACGTGGGGAATAGAGATGAGCGACACGCGCCACACCAAGGTTCTGATCATCGGGTCCGGGCCCGCCGGCTATACCGCGGGGGTCTACGCCGCCCGCGCCATGCTGGAACCGGTTCTGGTTCAGGGCATCGAGCCCGGCGGCCAGCTGACCACCACCACCGAGGTGGAAAACTGGCCCGGCGACACCGAGGTGCAGGGCCCTGACCTGATGGTGCGCATGCAGGACCACGCCAAGGCGATGGGCTGCGACGTCGTCGGCGACATCATAACCTCGCTTGACACCAGCCAGCGCCCCTTCGTGGCCAAAGGCGACAGCGGCACCACCTATACCGCCGACGCGGTGATCCTCGCGACCGGCGCCCGTGCCAAGTGGCTGGGCCTGGAGAGCGAGGAGAAGTTCAAGGGCTTCGGCGTTTCCGCCTGCGCCACCTGCGACGGCTTCTTCTACCGCGGCCAGGAGATCGTGGTAATCGGCGGCGGCAACACCGCGGTCGAGGAAGCACTGTTCCTGACCAACTTTGCCTCCAAGGTCACGCTGATCCACCGCCGCGACGAGCTGCGGGCGGAGAAAATCCTGCAAGACCGGCTGATGAAGAACGAGAAAATCGAAACGCTCTGGTTCCACACCCTGGAAGAGGTCGTGGGCACCGACAACCCGCTGGGTGTCGAGGGCGTGGTGGTGAAGAACGTCGAGACCGGCGCGCTGAAGGAGATCCCCTGCAAGGGCGTCTTCGTCGCGATTGGCCACGCGCCCGCCAACGAGCTGGTGAAGGACGTGCTGGAGCTGCACAACGGCGGCTACGTGAAGGTAAAGCCCGGCACCACGGAGACCTCGATCCCCGGCATCTTTGCAGCCGGCGATCTCACCGACCATGTTTACCGCCAAGCTGTGACCTCGGCAGGGATGGGCTGCATGGCGGCGCTGGACGCCGAGCGTTTCCTGGCCGGGCAGAACTGACCCGCCTGCGCACTTGAATCACCCGGTTTGAGCATTTCGGAACGCGGCGGCACTCCCGCCGCGTTTTCATTCTTAAAAGATCCTTTTTTCGGGTTGGTAAGCCGCTGCTGCCGGAAATATGCCTCATCAGCGCGTGTTTTATGCGACCGCATCATACGCCTTCCATGCCCACCCGAATATCTCGTAGCGCGGCCGAAGGCCGCTGCGCATCCCCGGCGCGCGCCCGCACGGAGGCGATGCGCGGCGTCTTGCCCTGGGGCTTTGGCGGACCGATCCTCATAACGGGCCAGCTCGGATCGCGGGCATCTCCATTATCTGGCCGCCGCCCGCCCTGCCGGAGCAGCGCCGCCTTGTCTTGACCCGCGACGCGCCGCCCCGCACTCTGTAAACGGGACGCGGGGAACGGAGGCACCGGTGGCAAACCCGCTGTGGAGAGGCGACTGGATTACCCGCACGCGCATCGTCACCGGACTGGTGCTTCTTACCTACGCCTTCTTCCATTTCCTGAACATCGGCCTCGGACTGTTGGCACCCGCCTGGATGGAAGCTTTCCAGGACGTCCGCCAATGGTTCAGCCGCAGCCTGGCGGGCAGCCTTATTCTTTATGCCTCTCTGATTTTGCACCCCGGCCTTGCCCTGTGGCGGCTGGCGCGGCGGCGCTCTTTGAGGATGCCCTTTGGCGAGGGCCTGCAAACTGTGCTCGGCCTGCTGATCCCGCTGCAGCTTCTGAGCCATCTCGCCTACACCCGCTATTCGCACGAGTTTTTCGGGGTGAACGACGAAATGCCCTATATCATCGTGCTGATGTGGGACTCGCCCGCGGTCTGGAAGCAATCGGCGCTGCTCCTCGCGGTCTGGTTTCACGGCTGCATCGGGCTGCACTACTGGCTGCGGCTGACCCGGTGGTGGCGGCGGCTGATCCCGTGGATGGCCGGGCTTGCCGTCTTCGTGCCCGGCTTTGCCCTGGCGGGGCTTCTGACCGAAGGCCGCCGGATTCATGCCCTGTTCGTAGAAGGCAGCCAGCGCGCTGCCCTGATGGAGGGCTTCAACTGGCCCGCGCGGCCTGTTTTCGACACGCTGCGCGCGATCGAACGCGGCTGGATCGAGGCCTTCATTCTGCTGCTCGCGCTCACTGCGGCGGCCTACCTGCTGCGCAAGCTGCCCGGCCGCCGCCGCCGGGTGCGGATCCGCTATGTCTATGGGCCTGAAATCACGGGCGAGCGCGGCATGACGCTTTTGGAGATGTCGCGGGCCAACAGCGTGCCGCATGCTTCGCTCTGCGGCGGCAAGGGGCGCTGCACCACCTGCCGCGTGGTGGTGGAGGAAGGCGGCGGCAGCCTGCCTCCCCCCGCCCCGCCCGAGGCGCGAAGCCTGGCCGCGGTGAAGGCACCGGCCAACGTGCGGCTTGCCTGCCAGATCCGGCCGACAGCGCCGCTCACCGTGGCGCGCATGTTCCGCCCCGACGGCCGCAAGGGCCGCGCCCACGCGAGCCAGGGAAGCGAGCGCCAGCTGGCGATCCTGTTTCTCGACATGCGCGGTTTCACCGCCCGCACCGCCGGCCATCTGCCCTATGATGTGGTGTTCCTGCTGAACCGGTTCTTTGACGCGGTGGTGCCCGCGATCACCGAGGCAGGCGGCAGCGTCGACAAATATCTGGGCGACGGGCTGCTTGCGCTGTTCGAAGCGCCCTCGCCCGCCCGCTCCGCCCGCGCCGGCCTGGAGGCCGCGGCGGCGATCGGCGCAGCACTCGAACGCTTCAACCAGGCGCTCGCGGAACAGGGCGAGCCCGCGGTGAAGATCGGCATCGGCCTGCACTTGGGCGAGCTGGTGCTGGGCGAAATCGGCAGCCTGGGCCACGCCACGCGCACCATTATCGGCGGCACCGTCAACACCGCCAGCCGGCTGGAGGCCAAGACCAAAGAACTGGGGCTGGAGCTTCTGGTCTCGGCCCCGGTGCTGGAAGCGGCGGGCCACCCCCCCGGCGATCTGGCCCTTCAGGACATTCAGCTGCGCGGCCTTTCCAAGCCATTGCCCGCCCTGCCCGTCCGCCGCGCGGCGGCGCTGCCACAGCTGCTCGCCCGCGAACAGCCGCCATCCGGCGCCGCACCGCGGCCAAACCATCTCCCAAACGAAAGGGGCAAGAGCGGATAACTGCCCGTTTCGGGCGCTCCAGGCACACATTGTCCTTTTTCCCCCTGCGTCGCCGTGGGGCGCTAGACATTCTTTACCACCGCAGGTTATTGCGCCCGCAGAACCGCGCGCCGCCGCGCCCCTTGTGGACAGTGATGAGAGACTTCCCATGACGATGTTGAGCAATTTGGCCCCAATCCCCGAACTTTATGTATCCTACGACTCCGCGCAGAAGCTGAAGGTCGAGGCGGCAAGCTTGAAGAGCCACGACCTGAGCCCGCGCCAGATCTGCGATCTGGAGCTTCTGATGAACGGCGGCTTCAACCCGCTGAAAGGGTTCCTGTCGGAAGAGGATTACAACGGCGTCGTCGACAACATGCGCCTTGCGGACGGCACCCTGTGGCCGATGCCGATCACCCTGGACGTCTCCGAAGATTTCGCCGCCTCGCTGGAAGTGGGCGAAGACATCGCGCTGCGCGACCAGGAAGGCGTGATCCTGGCCACCATGACCGTGACCGACCGCTGGGAGCCGAACAAGTCGCGTGAGGCCGAAAAAGTCTTCGGCGCCGACGATGACGCGCACCCGGCCGTTAATTACCTGCATAACACTGCAGGCAAGATCTACCTGGGCGGCCCCGTGACCGGCATTCAGCAGCCCGTGCACTATGACTTCCGCGGCCGCCGCGACACTCCGAACGAGCTGCGCGCCTACTTCCGCAAGCTGGGCTGGCGCAAGATCGTCGCCTTCCAGACCCGCAACCCGCTGCACCGCGCGCACCAGGAGCTGACCTTCCGTGCTGCCAAGGAAGCTCAGGCCAACCTGCTGATCCACCCGGTTGTCGGCATGACCAAACCGGGCGACGTCGACCACTTCACCCGCGTGCGCTGCTACGAAGCGGTGCTCGACAAGTACCCGGCCGCCACCACTTCGATGTCGCTGCTGAACCTGGCGATGCGCATGGCCGGCCCGCGCGAGGCGGTCTGGCACGGGCTGATCCGCGCCAATCACGGCTGCACCCACTTCATCGTCGGCCGCGACCACGCAGGCCCGGGCAAGAACAGCCAGGGCGAGGATTTCTATGGGCCTTATGACGCGCAGGACCTGTTCCGCGAGTACGAAAAGGAAATCGGCCTCGAAATGGTTGATTTCAAGCACATGGTCTATGTGCAGGAACGCGCCCAGTACGAGCCCGCCGACGAGATCGCCGACAAGGATGACGTGACCATCCTCAACATCTCCGGCACCGAACTGCGCCGCCGCCTGGCGGAAGGGCTGGAGATCCCGGAATGGTTCTCCTTCCCCGAGGTGGTTTCCGAGCTGCGCAAGACCAAGCCGCCGCGCTCCAAGCAGGGCTTCACCGTGTTCTTCACCGGCTTCTCCGGCTCCGGCAAATCCACCATCGCCAACGCGCTGATGGTCAAGCTGATGGAGATGGGCGGCCGCCCGGTGACCCTGCTCGATGGCGACATCGTGCGCAAGAACCTCAGCTCCGAGCTGGGGTTCTCGAAAGCGCACCGCGACCTCAACATCCGCCGCATCGGCTACGTCGCGTCCGAGATCACCAAGAACGGCGGCATTGCCATCTGTGCGCCGATCGCACCCTATGCGGCCACCCGCCGCGCCGTGCGCGAAGAGATCGAGCAGTTCGGCGCATTCATCGAAGTGCATGTTGCCACCTCGATCGAGGAATGCGAACGCCGCGACCGAAAGGGCCTCTACAAGCTGGCGCGGGAAGGCAAGATCAAGGAGTTCACCGGCATCTCCGACCCCTATGACGTGCCGCAGAACCCGGAACTGCGGGTTGAGACCGAAGGCACCGATGTCGACAACTGCGCCCACCAGGTGCTGCTGAAGCTGGAAAGCATGGGGCTCATCGCCGGCTGATCCGGGCGAACCCGCAACACAGAAACGGCCCGCCAGCCGGCGGGCCGTTTTCCGTTCTCAGGGCCGGAATTTCCGCATCGTTCCGGCCCCGCAGCCCGCCGCCCTGTCTAGTGGCAGACGGGCCCGTTGGCCTGCGGGCCCTTGGCCTCAGCCGGGTTCCACGACGCGCCCGCCGGCAAGGTGAAGCTGTCCCCGGCCCGCGGACGGCGCCGTTCTTTCCAGGCCTGGCTCACCCATACGGCAGGGTGTTCCGCCGCTTCCATGCGCGGCGCCCAACCGTGCACGGACACACTCAACTGCGACGCATCGTGCTGCGCGGTAATCTTCAAACTGTCACCCGGCCCAGCCTGTTCCGGACGGTCCAGCAGGAAGGCCGTGCGGCCCCAATGGCCGCCGGAGTTCAAACCATTAGACACCTCGATACCGGGGGCCAGTTCCATTTCGAAGCTGACGAAGACGGCATGAGCGGTGCCGGTTCGGGTACAGGCGAGATCTTCCGTCGCGCGTGCCGGAGTCATGCTCGGACGCGTAAAGTCAAAGCTGAATAGTCCGGTTACCGGACCCAGGGAGCGCAGTTCGCAGGCGTCTAGATCATTCGGCGTGATCTGCGCAACCCGCGCCAGGCGATGAAACGCGCTCAGATCAAAGCCCTCTGCCTCCTGAGGCCGCCAGAGGTCCAGCAGTTTGCGGCTCTCCACCAGCTGCGCCACCAGTGTCCCTCGTTCGGGAATCGCGCGCGCATCGGGTTTGGCAAGCGCACCCATGGCGTGGGTGAGGGTCGCGAGCGCCCCTTCGCCAAGCAGAACTGTATCGACGATTTCCGAGATCACGACGTCTGCCCGTTCCGGAATATCCTCCCCGACGACGATGTCGTGAGACCATTTCGGGATGACCGTGATCCTGTCACTCAGGCCATTGTCCGCGATCACACGGGCGGCGGCCTCGGCGATCAGCGGCTGCTGCTCGCAGGTGTAAACGTGCTTTGCCCCCGCCCGCGCCGCCAGCATCGCCGTCAGACCGGCGCCACAGCCGATATCCAGCACCACGTCCCCCGGCTTCACCTTTGCCGCAATCGCGCTGGCATAGGCCTGGTTGCGCGCCGTATCCGCGAGCATGGGGAAGTGCCAGCGGGGGACGAACATCTGATGCAGCCGCTCCTGCAGCACCTGCGCCTCATGGTGCTGCGGGTCCTTGGCCAGCGCCGCCGCGAGGATCTGCGATGTCCGCAAACCGCCGTCCGCCAGAGTTTCCGATTTTGCGAGCTGGACCAGCCTTTCCGCCTCCTGAGAAGCTTGGTGAGGGCGGTCGGGCGAAGGCCGGGGCGTCTGTCGTTGGAGCAACTTCTGTTTTTCCTTGTTTTAAAGCAAATACAACAGTTTGGACTATTCCCTACTCGCGTCTAACAATTGGTAAAGGCGGCCCGGCCGCAGCCCGCTCATGGGCTCGGAACTGGCGTTCGTGCCAGGCAAATCGGCCAAAAGCCCCGGTTATCGAGGATACCGGGGCTTTGCAGCGCTGTTCCGCCCTGCCGCGCGCGTCCGGCCGGCAGCTTGATCCTTAGAGCTGCTCCGGCAGATCCACCGTACCGCGCATCAGCACAAAGCCTTCGCCCGCAACCCGCACGCCCTCAATCTCCTGCGCCGAGCCGATCCGGCTGACGCGGGCCTGGCCGGGGCGGCCGAGGCCATGGCCCTGTTCGGCAATGAATTCGGGGCTGTCCAGCATGCCGTGATGCCAGAGGTAGGAGGCCATCGCACCTGTGGCGGAGCCGGTGAATGGGTCTTCCGGCGGGCTTGGCGGGGCCATCAGCAGCCGCGAGAATGTATCGCCCGCCCCGGTCGCCCCTTCCAGCGTCACCAGAAAGGGCTCCATCATGTCGATGCCATCCGCGCCGAGCGAAGCGCCAAGGCGCCGCAGCGCGTTCAGGTTCAGCCGCGCTGCCTCCAGCGCCTTGCGGTTTTTCAGCACGGTGATGCAGAATGGCAGCCCGGTTGAAACCTTGCGCGGCTGGCCCACAATCGCGTCCTCGGGCAGCGACACCGCCGCAGCCACCAGCGCGGGGTCGGCAAACGGGCCGAACTGAGGGGCCACCTGTGTCATCTCGATCATGCCGCCGTCGAGCCGCACCGGAACCAGCCCGGCACCGGTCTCCAGAGTGATGCTGTCCCCTTCGATCAGCCCGCGGTCGCGCATCGCCGCCACGGTGGCGAGCGTCGGGTGGCCCGCAAAAGGGATTTCGCGGCTGGCGAGGAAATAGCGCACCTTGATGTCGGCCACCTCGGACGGGCCGGTGAAGGTGCATTCGACCAGCGAAGTCTCCCGCACGTAAGCGGTGCAAACCTCTTCCGGCAGGGCTGCGCCGCCATGCACCACCGCGCAGCCGTTGCCGCCAAAGGCCCGCGACGAGAATGCGTCCACCCAATCGAAGTCAAACCGTGCCATCACGCCCTCCCAGCATGTATTTCTCCCGGCAGTAAAAAGGCGGGCCAAGGCCCGCCTCGCGCATCTTGTGGAAACCCAGAGCGGCCGTCAATGGGCCGCCGCCGGCGCGTCAGTGAACCGGTACCGGAGTGAAATCGTTCTGCCGCGCCAGCACGAAGGCCAGGCGGCGGTCCGCGACCAGCGCCAGCTGCCCGCCAGAGGTGTCGTGGACCGAATAGAGATGCTTCCGGCCGCCCGCCCCCGCCTGCACTTCCTTGGGCAAATCCGCCACATTGACCGCCTTCACGTAGACGGTCCGCTGTCCGGCATCGTTGAAGTCATACGGTGTGTGCATCGCTCTTACCCCTTTCTGATGTTGATCGTCTGAACCACCGTTTCCGGCCGCGCGCGGGTCAAATCCACGTGCAGCAAGCCATTTTCCATCACCGCTTCGCCCACTTCCACGCCATCGGCCAGCACGAACATGCGCTGGAACTGGCGGGCGGCGATGCCGCGGTGGAGGAACACCCGCCCGTCGCTGTCGTCGCGCTGGCGGCCGCGGATCACCAGCTGCCGGTCCTCGACCGTGATGGTGAGGTCGTCTTCGGCAAAGCCGGCGACGGCCAGGGTGATCCGGTAGGAATGATCGGAGGTTTGTTCGATATTGTACGGGGGGTAACCCTCGTTGCCCGACTTCGCCGAGCGTTCCAGGAGGCGTTCCAGCTGCTCGAACCCCAGCATGTGCGGGTAAGAGCCCAAAGTAAGTTTCGACACTTTTTTCGTCCTTTGTTCGAAAGCGACGGGTCTGTGCGGCCCCTGTTCCGGCGGCCGCTCCTGCAAGAATATGGGAAGATTCTCCCCGATCACAAGGCCATGCGCGCATTTGCGCAGGGAACGGCGCGAAATTATTCCGGCCCCGGCGCAGGACTTGACGCCCGCTGCGCGCAGGTTTCCGCTGCCGCACCGCCAGGAGACGCCAGCCCGGAAAATTGCGCCCTGCATGCCGCTTAGCCCCAAATAACGTCTGCCGAGACTAGCCGAACAACCGTTAAGGAAGTATCTTGCCGCCTACCCCATTCATCAGCTTGCAGAGTCGCCCATGAATGCCCCCACCGATATTTCGATGAAGACCGATGAGGTATTGAAGGTTGAGCTGGAAGTTTTCCGCCGTCAGCACCGCGACCTGGACGCCGCAATTTCGGCGCTTGAAGACCGCGGCACCGGTGATCAGCTCACCATCCGCCGCCTGAAGAAGCAAAAGCTCGTCCTGAAAGACAAGATCGCGCTGATCGAAGACCGGCTGACCCCGGATATCATAGCCTGACGGCCTATGCTGGCACGGCGGCGGCCAACGGACGAGCCTTGATCTGCATAGATACGCCACTCTCCCGTGCTAAACCAGCTTCCTGCGAAAGCACTGGTGCCTTTGTCTCGCACGCATTCTACCTCACCAAAGGCGACCCGCTCGGATTGAGCATCAGGTAGGCAGCCGCCGGCCTTACCGGATGGTCAAGCCTGTCAAAACGGCCTGCGAGAAGCCCGCTCCCGCGACGGCAGCCGAGCGGTTCGCCGGGCCGGAATTCGTGGTTCCGGAGTTCAGCCTCGCCGCGATGCTCTCCATCCTGCCGGCCGCGATCGCGCCAGCGATCTAGCATCGCCGGCATCATGGCAATCTCCAGCGTGAGCAGGCGCGGCTGCATGGAAAACCCCGGCATACAGAACAACATGCCGAGCGGCGGATCCTGCCGCAGCAGCGGGACTGATCCCGCAAAGCTCCAGAGCCGCTCTTCCGGCAGCTTCGGTTACCTTTTCTCCGGCTTCAAATGCCGGATCCGTGCCACATGCTCTGCAATATCCTCCCGGCTGAACTTGGAATGCACCCGCTTGCCCGAGGCCGGATGATGCCCCAGCCCCAGCTTCAGTTCCGCCCGCCACGCATTTTGCGGCCTGATCGGCCGCGGCGCAAAGCCGCCGCCGCAAATGGGGCAGACATCGTGCAGCACCTGCTCCACGCAGTCCGCGCAATAGGTACACTCATAGGAACAGATCCGCGCCTCCACCGAATCCGGCGGCAGATCCTTATCGCACAGCTCGCAATTGGGGCGCAGTTCCAGCATCACACTCTTCCTATCCGGCAGCCACCCTGCCCCAGACTCCCGCATCGCGCAAGCCATTCCGCGCATCTCCGCGCCGCATGCCCGTGCGGCGCCACGCCCAACCGCAAGGTGGTGCAGCTCGGCTGCATGCCGCGCGGGCGGGAGCCCGCCCCTCTGCGGCATCGCGCCAGGGCCCGTAAAACAGGGCAAATCCGCCCGTTTTCCGCCGCAAGCCGCATTGCGCAAAACCCCAGTTTCCCTATAGTGCGCGCTCCACAAGCCGCGACAGGAGCCACCAGCCATGGCCGACATCAAGGTAGGCATCATCATGGGCAGCCAATCCGACTGGCCCACCATGAAGGAAGCCGCCAATATTCTGGAAGAACTGGGCATCGAATATGAGGCAAAAATCGTCTCCGCCCACCGCACCCCGGACCGGCTGTGGAGCTACGGGAAATCCGCGGCAGAGCGCGGCCTGCAGGTGATCATCGCAGGCGCCGGCGGGGCCGCGCACCTGCCCGGCATGGTGGCCTCCAAGACCCGGGTGCCGGTGGTGGGCGTGCCGGTCCAGACCCGGGCGCTCTCCGGCGTCGATTCGCTCTATTCCATCGTGCAGATGCCCAAGGGCTTCCCGGTTGCGACCATGGCGATCGGCGCGGCAGGCGCGGCCAACGCCGGGCTGATGGCGGCCGGCATCCTGGCACTGCAGGACGCGGATCTCGCCAAACGGCTGGATGCCTGGCGCACGGCGCTCTCCGCCTCGATCCCGGAGGAGCCGGTCGATGACTGAGATGCTCGCTCCCGGCGCCACCATCGGCATCCTCGGCGGCGGCCAGCTTGGCCGGATGCTCTCGGCCGCGGCCTCCCGCCTCGGTTTCAAGACCCATATCTTCGAGCCGGGCAAGAACCCGCCCGCAGGCGACGTGGCAGCCCAGGTCACAACCGCGGGCTATGAGGACGCCGCGGCGCTTTCCGCCTTTGCCGCATCGGTCGATGTGATCACCTACGAGTTCGAGAACATCCCGACCTCCGCGCTTGATCTGCTGGAAGCGCGGAAGCCTATCCGCCCGGGCCGCGAAGCGCTGCGCATCAGCCAGGACCGGCTGACCGAAAAGACCTTCCTGCGGGACCTCGGCCTCCGGACCGCGCCTTTCGCAGACATCGCTGATCACGCGAGCCTCGAAACCGCGCTGGCGGAAATCGGCACGCCCGCAATCCTGAAAACCCGCCGCTTCGGCTATGACGGCAAAGGGCAGGCGCGGATCATGTCGCCGGAAGACGCGCCCGAGGCGCTCGCCGCGATGGCCGGGGCGCCCGCGGTGCTGGAAGGGTTCGTCGAGTTCAGCCACGAGGTCTCGGTCATCGCCGCGCGCAGCCCCAGCGGCGAGATCGCCTGTTACGACCCGGGCGAAAACGTCCACCGCGACGGCATCCTGCATACCACGACGGTACCCGCGCGGCTCAGCAAGACGCAGCGCATGGACGCGGTGCTGATGGCGGGAAAGATCCTGAACGCGCTGGATTATGCTGGTGTCCTCGGGGTCGAGCTCTTCGTCACTCCGGCCGGGCTGATCGTCAACGAAATTGCTCCGCGGGTGCACAACTCCGGCCACTGGACCCAGAACGGCTGCAGCGTAGACCAGTTCGAACAGCACATCCGCGCGGTGGCAGGCTGGCCGCTTGGCGACGGGCAGCGGCACTGCGATGTTGTGATGGAGAACCTGATCGGCAGCGACATGGAACGGGTGCCGGAACTGGCCCGGGAACGCGACTGCGCCCTCCATCTCTACGGCAAGGCCGAGGCCAAGCCGGGCCGCAAGATGGGCCATGTGAACCGGATCATCCGGCCGCAGGACTGAAGCCGGGTCCGGTATGGGGGCGCTTTCCCCGCCGCGGCTGCGCCGCGGCTCCCCCGGGGTATTTCGGGTCAGAAAGCAGCGCCGCCGGGTGCGGGCGTACAGGTGAAAGCGGCCGCGCCGGTTTCACGCGCCGCAAAGAGGGCCATCCGGCCTGATGAGCGGCGCTCCCTGCCCTGCTAGGCGAAGAACCGCGCCGCCACATCGCCCGCCATGTAGCTCACCCGCCCGCCAGATAGGGTAGCAGCGACGCGCAGGCTTTCCTTCTCAAGTACAACGATGTCGGCCCTGAGCCCCGGCGCCAGCCGGCCGCGGTCCACGAGGCCCAGAACCCGCGCCGGCCCTTCCGAAACCAGCCGCCAGGCACCTGCCAGGTCCAGCAGTCCCGAACGTCCCAGCATCAGCGCCGCACGGCGCGGGCTGGGGTAGTGGTAGTCCGAGGCCAGCGCATCGCAGAGTCCCATGGCGATCAGGTCCAGTGCCGAGGCATTGCCCTTGTGCGAGCCGCCGCGCACCACGTTGGGCGAGCCGAGGATCACCGCATCCCCCGCAGCGCGAGCGGCTTCCGCCGCCTCGGCGGTTTCCGGAAACTCCGCGATCCGCGCCCCCCTGTTGCGCCACAGCACCCGGTCCTGCGCGGTGCGGTCGTCATGGCTGCCCAACCGGACACCCAATTCCGCGAGCGCCTCGCACAGCGCCGAGAGCGCAGCGGGCAGCTCACCGCGGCGGGCGTGCATGTCCTTCATCATCTGCCAATGCACCTCGGGGTTGCGCCCGGCTTTCAGCGCCTGGCCCGTCAGCCGCGGCGGTTTTTTACCCTCGGCCAGCCGGTCGTGCGGCAGGTGGTCGTTGAACACGACGTAATGCACCTGCCATTCCGCCAGCTTGCCAGGCAGCGCGGCGTAGTGCTCCAGCATGTGGATCTCCAGGCGCAGCTGCGGCAGCAGGTCCGTCACCAGGCTCCCGCGCACATCCCTGATCGCGGCAAAGACCTGGGCGGCAAACTCCGGCCCGCGCAGGCCGCCTTCCCAGGAATAGAACTGCGCCAGCACAGCGGTGGTGATCCCATTGGCCGCAAGCTCGGCCTCCGCCGCCGCGACGCCCTCCGCCATCTGCTTCATCGCGCCGCGGCGCGGCGCCAGGTGGCGCTCGAAACCGTCACCATGCAGATCGACGATGCCCGGCAGCACCAGGTAACCTGTGAGATCGACCCGCCGCCCTGCAGGAGCGCCCGAGACCAGCCCGCCGCCAATAGCAATTTCGCCGGCGCGCTCCACCCCCTCGGGCCGCAGCACATCGCCGCCCTGGAAGGTCAGCTCCAATGTCATTCCGGCTCTCCTTTGCCGTTTCCCCCGCAGCCGCCCCGCAGCAGGCAGGCCTCGCGGACGATCTCATCCACAGCCGCAAGCCAGCCCTGCGAGGGCGCGAAATGGCCCTCCTCAAGGAAATGCAGGGTCTGGGCAATCACACGCGGGTTGTTCATCATGTAGGTATGGGTGACCGGCAGGGTCAAATGCGCGCGCATGCCTGCAACCTTTGTGCTGGCCACCGAAACCTTGCCGTCGTCCGGCCCCGGGATCAGATGCGAGAACACCGGATTCAGGGTCTCGTTCCCGGCGATCACCCCGAGCTCGAACCGCACCGGCGGCAGGCGGCGCGGCAGGCTGTCCGCGCCAGTGCCAAGCTGCCCGCCGGCAGGCCCGTGCAGCAGGCCGAACAACGCCCAATCGCCCATCTCGTCTACCAGCTCGCTGCCCTGGTTGGGCGGCGCAAGCATCACCACCCGGCCGAGGTTGCGCGGCACCTCCCCACGCAGCCAATGGCGCAGCAGGATGCCGCCCATCGAGTGCGTGACAACATGGGTGCGCGCGCGGCCGCAGGCGGCAAAGGCGCGCGGCAGCACCGCCTCTGCCAGCACTTCCACCGGCGCCTCGGTCGAGGCATAGCCGGGCCGCACCACACGGTAGCCGCGCGCCTCGAGCACCTCGTCCATCACAGCGAAAGATGCCTCGCTGCGCGCGAGCCCATGCAGCAGGATCACGCAGTCGGCCGCGGCCGGGCGCGGCAGCAGAAGGGCGGCAAGCAGAAACAGGGGAGAAAGACGCGCGAACATGTGCCCCAGATAAGCGCAATCCGGCGCCGGTGGAAGGCCTCTCAGCCCGCGCGTCGGCTAGGGCGCGGACCAGGCTGCGGCGCCCGCAGGACCACCAGCGAGATACCGCCAAGCACCGCCGCAGTGCCAAAGATCAGCCGCAGCCCGATCGCCTCGCCCAGGAGCGCCGCGCCTGCGAGAATCGCGATCACCGGGACGCTCAGCTGCACGGTCGCGGCCACCGCAGGCTGCAGCCGCGGCAGCACCTGGTACCAAAGTGCATAGCCGAGCCCGGAGGTCACCGCGCCGGAGATCACGGCCAGCCCGCCCCCCCAGAGGCTCCACACCGTGCCGCCGCCCGCGAGCCATACCACGGGCAGCATCATGAGCGAGGCAACAACGAAGTTGACGGACGTGGCCGCCAGCGGCTCGTGCGCCCCGCGGCCCAGGAGGCTGTAGATCCCCCAGCCCAAACCCGCCGCCGCCATCATCAGCGCCGCCCCCGGCGCAACCGCACTGCTTCCCGCAGGCCAGAGCACATAGGCAAGCCCCAGAAGCGCCAGAAGCGCCCCCAGGATCTGGGCCAGACCTGCCGGCGCGCCGCGCAGCATGCCCCAGAGGAACATGGAAATCTGCACTACGCCGAACAGGATCAGCGCGCCAAGCCCCGCGTCGAGCGCCTCGTAAGCGATGGAAAACCCGGCGATATAGAGCGTCAGCGCCGCCCCGCCCCAGACGCTGCCTCGCAGGGGCAGCCGCAGCGGCACGGCGCGGGCCCAGCACAACAGCAGCAGCATCCCCGCGCCCGAGAGCAGCCGCAGCAGGCCAAAGCCGGTGGCATCCATGTACCCGCCGCCGATTGCCACCCGCGCGAGGATCGAATTGGCCGCAAAGGCGCACATGGTGAGGGAGACGAGAAGAAAAAGCCGCATGCCACCGGGCTACCGCGGTGCCGGGGCCAGCGCCAGCTGTTTCTGCAAGGCTTGGCGTCACGTGCCAGCCACTGCGGCTCCGGTGGCGCGCTGCCACTTTCGGGCCCGAAATACCCCTGCCGGAAGCAGGCCCGCGGCGGCAGGCCTTCCGGCGCGCCAGTACGAAAAAGGGGCCGCCCAAAGGCGGCCCCGATATCATCCGGAAGGATGGCGATGATTACATCATGCCGCCCATGCCGCCCATGCCGCCCATGTCAGGCATGCCGCCGCCGGCTGCGCCTTCCTTGGCGGGACGGTCTGCGATCATCGCTTCGGTGGTGATCAGCAGGCCGGCAACCGAGGCCGCGTCTTCCAGTGCGGTCCGGGTCACTTTCGCCGGGTCGATCACGCCGAAGGAGAACATGTCGCCATATTCGTCGGTCTGCGCGTTGTAGCCGAAGTTTTTATCGGAGGATTCGCGCACCTTGCCGGCAACCACAGCCCCGTCGACACCTGCGTTCTCGGCGATCTGGCGCAGCGGCGCCTCGATGGCCTTGCGCACAATGGCGATACCGGCGTTCTGGTCGGAGTTTGCACCTTCCAGGCCTTCCAGCGACTTGCCGGCCTGAACCAGAGCCACACCGCCGCCGACAATCACGCCTTCCTGCACAGCCGCGCGGGTTGCGTTCAGAGCGTCGTCGACACGGTCCTTGCGCTCTTTCACTTCGACTTCGGTCATGCCGCCGACGCGGATCACGGCAACGCCGCCTGCCAGCTTGGCAACGCGTTCCTGCAGCTTCTCACGGTCGTAGTCGGAGGTGGTTTCCTCGATCTGGGTGCGGATCTGGGAGACGCGCGCCTCGATCTCGGCCTTCTCGCCGGCACCGTCGACGATGGTGGTCTCGTCCTTGGTGATCTGGACCTTCTTGGCGGTGCCCAGCATGTCCATGGTGACGGACTCGAGCTTCATGCCCAGATCCTCGGAGATCACCTGGCCGCCGGTCAGGATCGCGATGTCCTGCAGCATGGCCTTGCGGCGGTCGCCGAAGCCCGGTGCCTTCACGGCTGCAATTTTCAGGCCGCCGCGCAGCTTGTTGACCACGAGGGTCGCCAGCGCTTCGCCTTCGACGTCTTCGGCAATGATCAGCAGCGGCTTCTGCGACTGAATCACCTGCTCCAGCAGCGGAACCATCGGCTGCAGGGAGGAGAGTTTCTTCTCGTGCAGCAGGATCATGCAGTCTTCGAGTTCTGCAGTCATCTTGTCGGCGTTGGTCACGAAGTAGGGCGACAGGTAGCCGCGGTCGAACTGCATGCCCTCGACCACGTCGGTCTCGGTTTCCATGCCCTTGTTCTCTTCGACGGTGATGACGCCTTCGTTGCCGACTTTCTGCATCGCGTCGGCGATCTGGCGGCCGATTTCAGCTTCACCGTTGGCGGAGATGGTGCCGACCTGCGCAACTTCAGCGGAGTCGTTCACCGGGCGCGCCATTTCCTTGATGCCTTCGACGACCTTGGTGGTGGCGAGGTCGATGCCGCGCTTCAGGTCCATCGGGTTCAGGCCCGCTGCAACCTGCTTCAGGCCTTCCTTGACGATCGCCTGGGCCAGAACGGTTGCGGTGGTGGTGCCGTCACCGGCTTCGTCGTTGGTGCGCTGGGCCACTTCCTTGACCATTTGCGCGCCCATGTTCTCGAACTTGTCCTCGAGTTCGATTTCCTTGGCAACCGAGACACCGTCCTTGGTGATGCGCGGTGCGCCGAAGGACTTGTCCAGAACCACGTTGCGGCCTTTCGGGCCCAGGGTCACCTTCACCGCGTCGGCGAGGATGTTCACGCCCTTGAGCATGCGGTTGCGGGCATCGGTGTCGAATTTGACGTCCTTAGCAGCCATTGATCAGTCTCCTTGAGAATACTGTGTATGTGCGAGTGAGGATGTGCCGGAGCAATTGGCTCAGACGATCACACCCATGATGTCGCTTTCCTTCATCATCAGCAGCTCTTCGCCGTCGATGGTGACCTCAGTGCCGGACCACTTGCCGAACAGGATGCGGTCGCCTTCTTTCACGGCCATCGCGATCAGCTCGCCGCTGTCCTTGCGCGCGCCTTCACCGGTGGCGACGACAACGCCTTCGCTCGGCTTTTCTTTTGCGCTGTCGGGGATGATCAGACCGCCTGCGGTCTTTTCTTCGCTTTCCACACGGCGAACCAGCACGCGGTCATGAAGCGGTTTCAGTGCCATCTTTGCAGCTCCTTAAAGGCTCAAAGGTTGTTGTCCCTGCGGGCCCGGCGCGTTGGCCGGGCCGCGTTATCACTCACGAGGGGTGAGTGCTAACGACCGGGAAGCTAGGAATGGGGCCGGGGCTTGTCAACACGGAATCAGCGAAAAATTAGACCGCCGCGGACAGTTTCCTGCGCTGCGCTTACCGCCGCCTGAAGATGCCTGCGCCACCTTAGGCATCCTCCCAGCTTCCGGCCCAATGAGCCAGCCCGGCCCGGCCTTCTTCCGTCAGCTGATAGATGCCCTTTTCCACCCGCTCGAACCAGCCGTAGTGGTTCTTGCCCATCAGCTGGGTCGCGCGGGAAACGCCGGTGGCGCGGGCGACTTCGGCGCCCTTCGACGCCCCGGCAACCGCCAGATGCGCCGCACAGACCAGAGCGTCCTGCCGGTAGGCGGTGACCAGCCCGCGCCTGGTGGCACCCCCTGCATTTGGATCGCCGCGCAGGCTGGCAAACTCGCGCTGCAAGCGGGCCTGCTTCTTCTTCGACTTGCGCGGTGAATACGGCCCGGGATCGCAATGCACATCCGCCCTGCCGTCCGCCAGCACGGTGATCAGCCCCAGGCCCAGCCGCCGGCAGAGCGCCAGGTTATCCTTCAGCATCCGCCGCGCCTGCCGCCCGCCGGGCCGCGGCACCGCGATGTAGACATGATCGGTGACCGCAAGACGGGCAATCGCCTGGTGGAACAGCGACAACGAGAACTTCAGTTTCAGCTCGACGATCACCGGCGGCTCGTCGCCGCGGCGAGCGACCACGTCGGCCGCGCCGACCTCCCCCTTCACCGCATAGCCCTGCGCCTCAAACAACGCCTTCACCGGCGCATAAAGCTGATCTTCCCGCTCCATGCCGCCATCACTGGCAGGATGCCGCGGCAAAGGCAATCGGCGGGGAGGCTGCGGCGGCGTTTCCCGTTGCCCGGCGGCGGCACAGGGCCTAAAGCTGGTACTCCCGGACCACGTGAAAGGGCCGACATGACACGGATTCTGCTGCTGCTTGCGTTCCTTTTGCAGGCCAGCGCCGGATATGCCGCCTGCCGCGGCGCCGATTTCCGCAACCAGCTCACCCCTGCCGCCGAGCAGCGGCTGGCCGAGGAGATGGCCGCCACCCCCTTTGCCGTTGGCAACCACTGGGTCGCCCGCAAGGGCACCCGCACCATCCACGTGATCGGCACCATGCACGGCGGCGACGCCCGCATGGGCCGGGTGATGCGCACCCTGCGCCCGGTGCTGAATGCAGCCGGTGCGATCTACCTGGAAACCTCGCGCGCCGAGCTTGAGCGCTACAACGCCGATCCCACCCGCTTTGCCGCCCGTTTCCTGCTGCCCCGCGGGGAGGAACTGCGGCGGCTGGTCTCGCCCCTCAGCTGGGAACGCTTCGTGGTCTTTGCCCGCCTCAGCGGCACCGACCTGGATTTGCTGAACCGGATGCAGCCCTGGGCGGTCTCGATGTTTCTGATCCAAAGCGGCTGCCGCCCTTACGGCTTTGGCACGCGGCGCGGGCTGGACGACCGTATCGCCGATCACGCCCGCCGAAAGCGCATCCCGCTCGGCGCGCTGGAAACTGTTGGCGACGGTCTGAATGCGCTCTCCGCGCTGCCCCTGCGTGACCAGGCGAAGATGCTGGACCTCGAGTTGCTGGTTCTGCACTCGGACAAGCCCGAAGACGCCACTCCGGTGGAGGCCTATTTCGACGAAAGCGTCTGGAGCGCCTTTATCCTGGCCCCCTGGGTCAATGCACAGTTCACCGACATGCCAGCAGAAGAGGTCGCGCGCCTTTGGCAGGTGAACAACCTCTACCTGCTGGAGATGCGCAACAAGCGTTGGCTGGCACCGATACTGGCCGCCCGGCACGAGACCATCGTGGTGGCCGTCGGGGCAGCACATCTGCCCGGGCGGGGCGGCCTTCTGAACCTGCTGCAGCAGCGCGGTTTCCAGCTCAGCCGCGCACCCTGGCAGCCCAGCCGCTGACATGCCCGATCAAGGAAAGCCCCGATGCGAATTGTCGTGAGACTGCTGCTGTTCCTTCTGCCCGCGCCCCTCTGGGCGGCCTGCTCCGGCACCGACTTGCGCGAGGTCCTCAGCCCCGCGGAACGCGCAGAAATCAGCACCCGTGTCGCCGCTCTGCCCTACAGCGAAGGCAACCATTGGATCGCGGCCCGCGGGGAGCGGCGCGTGCATGTGATCGGCACCCTGCATCTGAACGACCCGCGCATGGAAGCAATCACCACCCGGCTTGCCCCGGTGATCGGAGGTGCCGATGCACTGCTGGTCGAGGCCGATGCCGAGGCAGAGGCCAGGTTCCTCGACACCCTGGCGCGCGATCCCTCGCTGACACTGATCACCGAAGGCCCCACGCTGATTGACCGGCTGCCGGAGGCGGACTGGCAGGTGCTGGCCGAGAAGGCGCGCCGCCATGGCATCCCGCCCTGGATGGCCGCCAAGATGCAGCCCTGGTTCCTGTCCCTCAGCATGGCGGTACCGCCCTGCCTGCGCGCGCCTGGGGCGGCGCCGGAGCCCGGCCTCGACAAGCGGCTGGAGGCGCAGGCAGACGCCGCCGGGGTGCCGGTCGCGGCGCTGGAGGATCCGCTCACGCTGCTGGGGATCATGGCGTCGGATCCGCTGGAGGACCAGGTGCGGGAGCTGCACGCCATGCTCGCACTGCTGGGCACCGATGGCGATGCATTCCACACGATGACGGAAAGCTACTTCGATGAGCAGGCTGCCTTTTTCCTCGAGCTCAGCCGGCGCGATTTCCTTGCCCACGGCACCCTGCCCCGCCAGGATCTGGAGAGAATGTGGCAGGACACGCTGACCGCCATGACCGACGTGCGCAACCGCGCCTGGCTGCCCGTGATCGAGGCCACCGAAGGCACCCACATCGTGGTCGCAGCCGGCGCGCTGCATTTGCCCGGCGATAACGGCCTGCTGAACCTGCTGGCACGGGCGGGATACAGACTCGCCCGCGCGCCTTTCTGACCCCGCCGCGCCCCAGAACTCTCCGCGTGCCCGGGCGGGGTGACAAGCCAGCCGCCCGCGCCTATAAGGCCCGGAAATCTCCCCTATCGCGACTCATTTCACGGACAGGACCCGCCATGACCATTCAAGTTTTCGGCCACAAATCCCCCGACACCGACTCCACCGGCTCCCCGATCATCTGGGCCTGGTACCTGAACGAGGTGCAGGGTCAGAAGGCCGAAGCCGTGCTGCTGGGCGAACCCAACACCGAAGCCGCCTTCATGCTGGAGCGCTGGGGCTTTGAGAAGCCGGCCATGATCGAAGACGTGGCTGATGGCGCGCCGGTGGTGATCGTCGACACCAACAACCCGGCCGAGCTGCCCGCGAACATCAACGGTGCCGACGTTCAGGCGATCATCGACCATCACAAGCTGGTTGGCGGCCTGGAGACCAAAGGCCCGATCGACATCACCATCCGCCCCCTGGCCTGCACCGCCACCATCATGCACGACCTGATGGGCGAGGATGCCGCCCGGATGCCCCAGGCCATCAAGGGCGCGGCGCTGACCTGCATCCTCTCGGACACGCTGGAATTCCGCTCGCCGACCACCACGCCGCATGACAAGGCCGTGGCCGAGCAGCTGGCTGCCGATCTGGGCATCACCATCGCCGACTACGCCGCCGAGATGTTTGCCGCCAAGTCGGATGTCTCCTCCTTCTCCGATGCCGAACTGATCCGCATGGATTCCAAGGAATATGCCGTTGAAGGCACCAAGTTCCGCGTGTCCGTGCTGGAAACCACCGCACCGGGCGTGGTGCTGGACCGCAAGGCTTCGCTGATGGAGACAATGGGCACCGTGGCGCAGGAAGACGGCGTCGACCAGGTCCTGCTTTTCGTGGTCGACATCCTGAAGGAAGAAGCGACCTTGCTGGTGCCGAACGATCTGGTGAAAACCGTGGCGCAGAAATCCTTTGGCGCAGAAGCCGCGGGCGACACTGTCGTGCTGCCCGGCATCATGTCGCGCAAGAAGCAGATCATCCCCAACCTCAAGGTCTGAGGACGCGGGCCGGGCGGCCCTGCCCTGCCCTGCCTTGAACAGCAGACAGGCGCCCTTCGTCAGGGCGCCTTTTCTCTTGCCTGCCGGCATGGCCGATCTCTCTGTCCCTTAGATCTTGCTGTGGCCGCAAGGACATCCCTGTGCGGGAATTTCCTGGCTGAGCCGGCGGGCTTCCGGATGGCGGGCCTTCCCCGCGCCGCGCAGCCGGCAGGAGGGAGAGGCGATTGCGCCGCCCCCTCCCGCCGGCCAGGCATCAGGCGGATCGCGCGAGCGGCAGGTTCTCGAAGGCATCGTCCTCGGGGTGCGCAAGCGCCGGCGGCGGGCTTTGATGCTGGCCCTGATGCTGGCTCTGCGGGGCTGAACCCTTCAGAGTGAACTGGCCGACCAGAGTGCTGAGCGTTGTGGTCTCGGAGTTCATCAGCCGGATTGCCGCGCCCGCCTGCTCGACCATCGCGGCATTCTGCTGGGTCACCGAGTCGAGCTGCGAGACGCCGATGTTGATCTCGTTCAGCCCCTGCGCCTGTTCCGCCGACTCCGCAGAGATGCCGGAGACCAGATCCGCGATGCTTGCGACCTGGGTTACGACCGCAGACAGTGCCTTTCCTGCCCCGTCCACCTTGTCCACGCCTTCTTCGACGTTTTTGGAGCTGGCGCTGATCAGGGTCTTGATTTCGCCCGCCGCATCGGAGGAGCGCTGCGCCAGCGCCCGCACCTCGGAGGCAACCACCGCAAAGCCGCGGCCGACCTCGCCTGCCCGGGCGGCCTCGACCCCGGCATTCAGCGCCAGGAGGTTGGTCTGGAAGGCGATGTCGTCGATCACGCCGATGATCTGGGAGATCTGGTCGGAGGATTTCTCGATTTCGTTCATCGCTGCGATCGCGCCTTCAACCACCCGGCCGCTGTGTTCCACGTCGCTGCGGGCGGTTTCCACGGCTTCCTCCACCTGCTTGGCGTTGGAGGCCGAATTGTTCACGCTGACCGTCATCTGCTCCAGCGCCGCTGCGGTCTCCTCCAGCGTGGCGGCCTGGCTCTCGGTGCGCGCCGAAAGGTCCTCGGAGGCGGACTGGATTTCGCCGGACTGCACCTGGATGCCCTGGCTCGCCTGCACCACCTGCGACAGCAGATCATTCAGCTTGTCGACGGTTTCGTTGTAGTTCTCGCGCAGCGCATCGTAATCGCCATTGAACGCAGTTTCGATCCGGGCGCTGAAATTGCCTGCGGACAGCTGCTGCAAGCCGCGGCGAAGCCGCTCGATCACCTGCTCGCCTTCGGCCCGCAGGGCGTTCTGCTCGTCCAGCGCCTTGATCACCCGGCCGGAGACGGCATCGATGTCTTTGGCGATCTCGCCGAAGTCATCGGCGCGCATGCGGTCGGCGATCCGGATCTTGAAGTCACCCTTAGCCACATCGTGCAGCGCCTCGCGCAGGCGGCCGATCGGCTTGGTGATGGTCTGGGTCACCTTGTGGGCGTTGTACATCATCAGCGCCACCGCAGCGCCCGAGAAGCCAAGCAGCGTGTACAGCAGCTGCATATCATGCTTGCGGGCGGATTCCGCGGTTTCCTTCGCTGAGGTCTTGATCTGCTTGCCGAGCGGCTCCAGCGCGACTTCCAGCGCGTCGTACTGCTTCTGGAAGGCAGGCAGCGCGGCCAGTGCTGCCTCTGTATCGGTGAAGGCCAGCTTGGCAACCTTCTCCCCCTCGGTGATGAAGGCCTCCATGATCGGGACCATATCCACCACCATCCGGCGGATCTCCGGTGCCAGGTCCATCTTCTGCAGTTCTTCCATCGAACGTCGGAAGCTGGCCTTGTCTTCTTCCATCTTGGCCTTGATCTTTTTCTGCTTGGCGGCAGAACCGTCAGGACCGATCAGGATGCCATAAACCACCTCCGCCTCAATCGCGTCATGCATCATGTCCGCAGTCAGCTCGTGCCGGACAGCCTCCGTCACGTTGATTTGCCGTTCAAGCTCCAGCTCGCTCTGCCAGAGGCTGTACACCGACAGGGCCGCCAGGATCACGGTCGCCATGATGGAAACCACGCCAGAGACGACCAGCCGGGTCTTCATAGGTACTGTACGAAACATCGCAAAAACGCCACTTAGTTGTTAAAGGGACAGATATTCAAAACCCATTGAAGTGCAAAAAGTCTGAAAAACCGGTGTACGCCGTGTGTTTCCAGACCGATTAATCGCACTAAAGTTGTGCATTCAGCCAATCTGCTGCCATTGCGCGGGCAGCCCCCGTCTGGTCAATACCGGCGCGCTCTGCCATAGGTGGGGCAATCGAAGCTATCGTGAAAGACCCCGCCATGGCACAGATCATCGATTCCCTGTCCGACGTCTCCGGCCGCTACAAGGCGCTGTTCGTAGATCTCTGGGGCTGCGTGCACAACGGCATCACTGCCTACCCGGAGGCGGTTGCAGCCCTGCAGCGTTACCGGTCGGAGGGCGGCATCGTGGTCTTGCTGACCAACTCGCCCAAGCCGCGCGCGGGCGTGGCAGATCAGCTCGGCCAGTTCGGCGTGCCGCGGGATGCCTACGATACCATCGCCACCTCGGGCGACTCCGCGCGCGCCGCGATGTTAACCGGGGCGGTCGGCAGCAAGGTCTACTTCATGGGGGAATGGGAGCGCGATGCCGGCTTTTTCGAGCCGCTGCATATTATCGAGAACCCGGTGGAGATCACCCGTGTACCGCTGAAGGAGGCCGAGGGCATCGTGTGCTGCGGCCCCTTCGACCCGCACGCCGCCCCGGAGGTGAACCGGCCGGATTTCCTCTACGCCAAGCAAATGGGGCTGAAACTGCTGTGCGCGAACCCCGACATAGTGGTGGACCGCGGCGAAACGCGGGAGTGGTGCGCGGGCGCGCTGGCGCGGCTCTATACCGAGATGGGCGGCGAGAGCCTCTATTTCGGCAAGCCGCACCCGCCGGTTTATGACCTCGCCCGCCGCCGCCTTGCCGAGATCGGAGCCGAGACGTCCGATGCTGACATCCTGGCCATCGGCGACGGGCCGCATACCGACATCGCGGGCGCCATGGGGGAGGGCATCGACTCCCTGTTCATCACCGGCGGTCTGGCCGCTGCGGAAACCAAGACGGCCAGGCAGCCGGACCCGGAAGCGCTGGAGGCATATCTGAAAAAGGAACTGTCTGCGCCCACCTATGCCATCGGTTTCCTGCGGTAAGACCTGCCTGTCCGGCGGCAGCCGCCGTCCGCCCCCGCCGGCCCTGAACCAGCCCCGCCTTTCCGGCGGGGCTTTTTGTGCAGAAAGGACTTGATTTTCTGCAACTGCGAAGTAATAAAATTGCGTGTCGGCCACTCCAAGCGCCGGAAAATTTCACACCCGTCGGGAGGGGCAAATGTTGGACAACATGCCGCGCGGAACCATCTGCATCGAAGACATCGAAATGGGCATGGTGCGCTACCTGCGAAAAACCATCAGCGATGAAGACATTCAGATGTTCGCCACTGTTTCCACCGACCACAATCCGGTGCATCTGGACGACGACTACGCGCGCGACACCATATTCGAAGGCCGCATCGCCCATGGCATGCTGACGGCAGGGCTGATCTCCGCGGTGATCGGCGAGCAGCTGCCCGGCCACGGCACCATCTACATGAGCCAGTCGCTGAAATTCCTCGCCCCCGTTCGGCCCGGCGACATGGTGCTGGCGGAAGTCGAAGTGACCGGTATCGAGGTCGGCAAGCGCCGGGTCAAGCTGGACTGCCGCTGCATGGTGGAGGGCAAGAAGGTTCTGGTGGGTGAGGCCATGGTGATGGCGCCTTCGCGCAAGTTCGACTGAGGCAGAGGCCAGTACCGCGGCCCTGCCCGGCCTGCGGCCGCCCGCTGCCGGGCCGTCGCCGACAAGGCCGCGGGCGCCCGCAACGGAAAACGCCTGCCCGCTTGAACCGCTGCCGCCTTGGCGCTACGGATGCGCCATGCGTATCGTCAGAGACCACCAGTACGTCGAGCCACAGGACCGCGGCGCCACCGTTGCCATCGGCAATTTCGACGGCGTGCACCGCGGCCACCAGTCGGTGATCGAGCTCGCCCGCCAGGCAGTGCCCGGTGCGCCATTGGGTGTGATGACCTTCGAGCCGCACCCGCGCGAGTTCTTCGCCCCGGACACGCCGCCCTTCCGCCTGATGCGCGCAGAAGCGCGGGCGCACCGGCTGGAGAAGCTTGGGGTGGAGCGGCTCTACGAACTGAACTTCAATACCGCCCTGTCGAACCTCACGCCCGAGGAGTTCGCCCGCGATGTGATCGCCGAAGGCCTGGGCTTCGCGCATGTGGTGGTCGGCGCCGATTTCTGCTTCGGCAAGAACCGCGCGGGCAACGCCGAAGACCTGAAACGCTTTGGCCTGAAGTACGGCTTCGGCGTCACCATTGCACCGCTGATGGAATACTCTGAGCACGCGGTCTCCTCCACCGCGATCCGCACCGCGCTGAGCGAGGGCCGCCCCCGCGACGCCAAGGAGATGCTGGGCCACTGGCACCGGATCGAAGGCGTCGTCATCGGCGGCGAGCAGCGCGGGCGCGAGCTGGGCTTCCCCACTGCCAACATGTCGATCGAAGGCCTGCACCAGCCGCGATTCGGCGTCTATGCGGTGCTGGTCGACGTGCTCGCCGGTCCGCATGCAGGCAGCTACCACGGCGCGGCCTCGATCGGGGTGCGGCCGATGTTCGGTGGCGAGGTTCCAAATATCGAAACCTACCTGTTCGACTTTTCCGGCGACCTCTACGGCGCGACGCTTTCGGTCGGGCTGGTCGAGTTCCTGCGCCCCGAGCTGACCTTCGACGGGATCGAGGCGCTTATCGCCCAGATGGATGCCGACTGCGCCAGGGCCCGCGAAATTCTGGCCGCGCTATGACCTGCCGCAAGAGAATGCCGCAAGGCGAAGACGTGATCGACCGTACCGGCCTCGCGCTGCGGTTCTGGGAGAAGAAACCGCTCGCCAAGCTGAACCAGCGCGAATGGGAAGCCCTGTGCGACGGCTGCGGCAAGTGCTGCCTCAATAAGCTGGAGGACGAGGATACCGGCGAGGTCGCCCTCACCCGGGTCGCCTGCCGCCTGCTCGACGATGCCTCCTGCCGCTGTTCGCAATACCCGATCCGCCACCAGTTCGTGCCGGAATGCATCGTGCTGAAGCCGGACAATCTCGACACCCACGCCTACTGGATGCCCGCGACATGCGCCTACCGGCTGCTGTGGGAGGGCAAGCCGCTACCGGAGTGGCACCCGCTGCTCACCGGCACGCCTGAGAGCGTCCACGAGGCGGGTGTTTCGGTGCGCGGCTGGACCGTGTCCGAGTTCGAGATTTCCGAAGAGGAATGGGAAGATTACATTATCGAGGAGCCAACCTGATGCATTTCGCCTCTGACAATTCCGGCCCGGTGCCGCAGCAGATCCTGGACGCGCTGGCGCGCGCTAATCAGGGCTATGCCATGGGCTATGGCGCAGATCGGGAGATGGCGGAAGTGACGGCCCGGATCCGCGAGATCTTCGAGGCTCCGGAGGCCGCGGTCTATCTTGTCGCCACCGGCACCGCCGCCAACGTGCTGGCGCTCTCGACGCTGGCGCAGCCTTGGCAGACCATCTTCTGCACCGGGCCTGCACATATCAACATGGACGAATGCAACGCGCCCGAGTTCTACACCGGCGGCGCCAAGCTGACCCTCGCCACCAGTGCCGACAAGATGACGCCCGCTGATCTGCGCCGCGCCATTGAGGGCGAGGAAACCCGCGGCGTGCACGGCCCCCAGCGCGGCCCGGTTTCGCTCACCCAGGTGACCGAGTTCGGCACCGTCTATACGCTGAACGAGCTGCAAAGCCTCTGCGCGGTGGCGGCCGAATACGGCCTGCCGGTGCATCTGGACGGCGCGCGCTTTGCCAATGCGCTGGTGGCGCTTGGCTGCACACCCGCGGAGATGACCTGGAAGGCCGGCGTCAGCGCGGTCTCCTTCGGCGGCACCAAGAACGGCTGTTTGGGAGTGGAGGCGGTGATCTTCTTCGACCCCGCCCGCGCGCAGGAGTTCGAGTACCGCCGCAAGCGCGGCGCGCATCTGTTTTCCAAGCACCGCTACCTGTCGGCGCAGATGCTGGCTTACCTGAGCGATGATCTCTGGCTGCAAAACGCCCGCGCCGCCAATGCAAACACGGCCGCACTGGCCGAGGGGCTGCGGAAGGCCGGAGCGGAGTTCAGCCATGCGCCCGAGGCCAACATGATCTTCGCCGCCCTGCCCCGCAGCACCCACAAACGGCTGTTCGAGGCCGGCGCCGTCTACCACCTCTGGGACGGCGGCATGGACGGCCCGGACGAGGAGATGGTGACTGCCCGCTTCGTCTGCGACTGGTCGGTGCCGGAAGAAGAAATCCGGGCGTTCCTGTCACTTATTTAAGATCTGCCCTGGCAGCGGCTGCCGGCGTCCCTGCGCCCAATCAAGCGCATCTTCCAGCCGGTCATCGCCCCAGAAAACTTCGCCTGCCACGGAAAAGCTGGGGGCTCCGAAAATACCAAGGCCCATCGCCTCCTCCGTTGCCTCTGCCAGCGCCTGAACGGTTTGGTCCGCCTGCGCCTCTGCCAGCACCCGGGCTGGATCCTGTCCAGCGGCCTCTAGGCTGACGGTCAGGTTCGGGTCCTCGCCCGCGGGCTGGCCGGCCTCGAACCAGCAGCGGTAAGCGGCCTGAGTGTAGGCCTCGCCCCAGCCCTCCGCCGCACCCAGCGCGGCAATCTGGTTGGCCAGCACCAGTTCCGGCAGCGGATACGGCGCGGGCAGCCGCGGCTGCAGGCCGTAGCGCTGCGCCCTGCGTTCGATGTCGCGCCACATGTAGGCGGTCTTTTCCGGCTTATCCTTGAACGGGATGTTGTTTTGCACCGTCATCACATGGCGCACGTTGAAGGGGCGCCAGCGGACCGCGACGCCCGCCTGCGCCGCCGCATCCGCGATCCGCATCACGGTCAGATAGCTGTAGGTGCTGCCGATGGAATACCAGAAATCCAGTCCGGGCATGGGATCCTCCTTCCAGTCATAACCTGAAGTTCAGTCTAGGATCAGGAACCCTGCTGCCAAAGAAAAGATTAGAGGGGGCCGGCGGGAGCGGCTGTTCAGCCTTCCGGCCAGAAGCTGCGCAGCAGCGCGGCGGTCTCCTGGGGGTGGGTTACCGGCAGCATGTGGCCGGCACCCGCCACGATTTCGGCGCGCGCATTGGGCAATCGCCGCGCGATCCCGCGGGCAATTTCCGGCATGACCTTCGGGGAGGCGTCTCCCGCCAACACCAGCGCAGGCATGGTGACCCGTGACAGCGCCTCCGGCGCGAGTGTGCCGGTCTCGTCGTGATAGAGCGTGCGGTAGCTTGCCGGGATCACCGGCATCGCCCGCATCATCGCGGCACGCAGCTGCTCCGGCAGATCGGGCCAGCGCGGCTCGCCGGGGCCCCACATGCGGTTGAACAGCCGCGTCGCCAGCTCGATGTTGCCCTCCTCCCAGGCCGCATCGATCGGCAGGCTTTCCTCCTCCATTGCCGCCAGCATCTCCGGCTGATCGGCGCGGGCCACCGCGAATAGAACCGGCTCGATCAGGGTGAGGGACTTCACCAGTTCCGGCCGTGCCTGCGCCATTCGCAGCGCCACGGTGGCGCCGAAGGAATGGCCGACCAGATCCACCGGCTCATCGACCATCCCAAGCCCAGCCTCGACGTTCAGAGTCTGGTAATTGCCGGCCCCGTCCCAGTCCGGGCTGCGGCCGTGACTCAATAGGTCGAAACCGGTGAGCGTGATCTCCCCTTCCATCTCAGCCGCGAGTGAGCGCCAGGCGCCGGAATGGGCGAGCGAACAATGCACCGCCAGCACCTGCCGCGGCCCCGTGCCAAAGCTGCGGTGGCAGACCTGTGCGCCGCTCACGCCGCCTGCCCCGCCAGATGCGCGTCGAGATCGCTGAGCCGGTCCTGCCCCCAGAACTTCGCCCCATCCGAGGTGATGTAGAAGGGGGCGCCAAACACCCCGGCCGCAACTGCGTCCTCGAGGTTCTGCGCATAGGTCTCCGCGCCGGTCAGAAGACCGCTGTCGGCCAGCACAGGGTCGAAACCGGCGCCCTGCAGGCACTCCCGGATCACGCTGTCTTCGGCGATGTTCTTCTCCTCCGCCCAGCAGGCCCGCAGCAGACCATGCACCAGCGCCCCCATGTCACCGCCCCCCGCGTTCTGCGCCGCGATCACCGCATAAGATGCGGGTGCCGGGTTGGTGGGCCAGTGCGCGGGTCTCAGATTCATAGGCAGGCCCAGCTTGGCCGCCTGGCGCTCCATCTCGATCAGCCTGTACTCCTGGCGTGCCGGATGCCGCTCGCCGGGAGGGGTGCCGCCGGTGCGGGCAAACAGCGCCATGATGTCGAGCGGCTTGTAGGTGACCGTCGCGCCGCGTCCCGCGGCGATCTCCTCCAGCCGGGTTCCTGCCAGATAGGCAAACGGCGAAAGGGTTGAGAAATAATAGTCAACGGCTGCCATAAGTTGTTTCTCCCGCTTTGAACTTTGCGCGAAGTTATGTGCGTGTTAAGCGGGGTTCAATATCACGAATCTGTCACATAGCCATTGCTGCCTGGGGATATCAGCCAATGCCGACCTTGAACGAACCCAAGCTTATTGCTGGGAACGCAAACCTTCCGCTTGCCCAATCCATCGCACGCCGCATGAGCATGCACCGCGGCGTCGACCAGGGGCTGGTGGACGCCCGCGTCGAGCGCTTCAATGACGGCGAGATCTTCGTGGAGGTCTACGAAAACGTCCGCGGCGAGGACATGTTCGTGATCCAGCCGACCTCGAACCCGGCCAACGACAACCTGATGGAGCTCTTGATCATCTCCGATGCGCTGCGCCGCTCTTCCGCACAGCGGATCACCGCGGTGATCCCCTATTTCGGCTATGCCCGCCAGGACCGCCGCACCAAGGCCCGCACCCCGATCTCGGCCAAGCTGGTTGCCAACATGCTGACCGGAGCGGGCATCGAGCGGGTTCTGACGATGGACCTGCACGCCGCCCAGATTCAGGGTTTCTTTGATATTCCCGTCGACAACCTCTATGCCTCGCCGATCTTCGCGCTGGATGTGCGCAACCAGTTCAAGGACAGCATGGGCGATCTGATGGTGGTGTCGCCGGACGTCGGCGGTGTGGCCCGCGCCCGCGAGCTGGCCAAGCGCATCAACGCGCCGCTCTCGATCGTCGACAAGCGCCGCGAGAAAGCCGGCGAGGTGGCCGAGATGACCGTGATCGGCGACGTGAAGGACAAGATCTGCCTGATCATCGACGACATGTGCGACACCGCGGGCACGCTGTGCAAGGCGGCTCAGGTGCTGCTCGACAATGGTGCCCGCGAGGTACACGCCTATATCACCCACGGCGTGATGAGCGGCCCGGCAGTGGAGCGCGTCACCAACTCGGTGATGAAATCGCTGGTGCTGACCGATTCCATCCAGCCGACCGAAGCAGTCAAGGGCGCGCCCAACATCCGCATCCTGCCCACCGCGCCGTTGTTCACCCAGGCGATCCTGAACATCTGGCACGGCACCTCGGTGTCTTCGTTGTTCGAGGACAAGACGCTGATCCCGATCTACGAAAGCCTCTATTCCAACGGCGGCTAAGCGGCCGTCCTCCCCCGGAGTTAAGCCCCGCGCCAGGCGTTGCCTGCACGGGGCTTTTTCATGCCCTCTCCGTCACTTGGAAGCAGCGGGGCCAGTCCCAGGCGCCGGCCCGGCACGGTGACCGCCCGCGAAAAGCCGCCTTCCGCGGCGGCGGCTGGCTGGTTTCGGGTGGACCCGGCCGGCTGCCAGGGGCATAGTCGCTCAAAACCTCGCAGGTCCTTCGGAACGGCGCGCGGGGGGAAAGTTCGAGGACAAGACCCATGCGCGCTGAACACCACCCCGATCAGGCGGACAGACTGCAAACGCTATACACCTATGACATCCTCGACACCCCGCGTGAACGAAGCTTCGACGAAATCGTCGAACTGACCGCGCAGATCTGCGATGCGCCGATATCCGTGATCAACCTGATCGACCAGGACCGGCAGTGGTTCAAGGCCGAGGTCGGGCTGAACGCCCGCAGCACGCCGATCGATACCTCGATATGCGCGCATGTGATCCTCGGCGAGGACTTTACCGAGATCGAGGACACGCTGCAGGACCCAAGAATGTCCGACAACCCGCTGTGCCTCGGCGACCCCGGACTGCGGTTCTATGCCGGGGCGCGGCTTCTTGCGGCGGACGGTCTGCCGCTAGGAACGCTCTGCGTGCTCGACTACAAGCCGCGCAAGCTGACCGCATTGCAGCGCAACACGATCCAGGTTCTGGCACGCCAAGTCATGCATCAGCTGGAGCTGCGGATGGCGCTGAAAAACGTCGAGGTGCTGCGCGCCGAAGCCGATCACCGGGTCAAAAACTCGCTGCAGACGCTGGCCTCAATGGTCCGGTTGCACAGCCGGACCCTAAAAGAGGAGACCGCACGTGAAGCGCTGGACGCGGTCAGCCGCCGGCTCGGCTCGATCAGTGCACTGCACCGGGAATTGCAGGACGCGCCGCTGGGCGGCAAGATCTGCATCTGTTCCTACCTGGAGCGGATCACCGAAGTGCTGCGCGACACCCTTCCGCCGCATGTCCACTTGGTTTGCGACGCGGATGAGATGCTGGTTTCGTCCCACAGCGCGACGGCGCTGGCGATGATCGTGAGCGAATTTGCCGCCAATTCCGTCAAGCATGCCTTCCCGGACGGCCGCACAGGCGAGGTTTCCGTATCGGTCGGGCGGAACGGCAATTCGGTGGTGCTGGAATGCCGCGACAATGGCATCGGCGGCGGCGCAGCCTGTTCGGATGTGTCCGGTGCGGCCACCAGCCTGGGCAGCAGCCTGATGGACGCGGCCGCGGCGCAGCTGCGCGGTGAAATCAGCACCCGGCTGACGCCCGAAGGGTGCATCCTGCAACTGCGCTTTCCGGCCGGCTGACCGCCGCCTCAATCGATCTGCCAGTCGTCGTCGAACGGCAGATCACCGATCGCCAGCCAGCTTGCGCGCAGGCGCGCGGCACGGCTGTCGGACCAGGTGCGGAAGACGATCTCGAAGCTTTCACAGGTGATATTGGCCGCCACCAGCTCGCCGCGGACCGGCGCGGAGGACTGCATGTCCCACATCGAAGGCGAGAGGTGCACTGCCGGCGGGGTGGCGAAAGCCTCGGAAAAGCACACTTCTTTTCGGCGCTCGCGCAGGCCTTCACCCGTCCACATGCTGCCGCCCTGTTCGAAATCGGAAAATACTTCCGTATCGCCCTGATCAATACCGGTGCGGGGGTTACGCAGCCGCTTCATCATCTGTCCCTTGGCCTGCCGTCTTTTTCACAGGCTAGCCAAAGTCCGGCCGAACACCACAGCCAGAACGCCACGCCGCACAGGCAACCGCAGGCCGATGCCGCCGGGCCACAAAAAAACGGCGCCCCGAAGGGCGCCGGTTTCCATTCCGCTGGTCCGGGAACCGGATCAGATCGCCATATGGGTGCCCAGGGCTTCCATATCTGCGAGCAGTTTGGCTGCATCCTCCACCAGGCCGTGCGGCTGGTCTTCCTCTTTCGCGGTCTTGTACATCTCGCGGGCTTCCTCGATCAGCTCGTCGAGCTGCTCGCGGGTCAGCTCGCTCATCGGGATCGCGCGCTCGGCCAGAACCGAGAGGCTGTCGCCTGCGATCTCTGCAAAGCCGCCGGTGACCAGATATTCCGCGTTGCCTTCGGGGCTTTCGACCTTCAGGACGCCGGGGCGCAGGGTGGTGATGGTCGGCGCATGCATGGGCATCGCCGTCATGTCACCCTCGGAGCCAGGGATCAGAACCGCGCTCGCCTGCTGCGAAGCAAGGCTCCGCTCAGGGCTCACGAGATCGAATTGCATCGTTTGTGCCATTGGGGCCTCCTTTCGGGGTTCCCCCGCACCGCGGGCGGCGCGGGGAAAAATCCGTGCTTAGGCGGCTTCCGCTGCCATCTTCTCGGCTTTGGCTTTCACCTCGTCGATGCCGCCCACCATGTAGAAGGCACCTTCCGGCAGATGGTCGTATTCGCCGGCCACAACCGCCTTGAAGGAGGAGATTGTATCTTCCAGCGGCACCTGCACACCGTCCGAACCGGTGAACACCTTCGCCACGTCGAACGGCTGGGACAGGAAACGCTGGATCTTACGCGCGCGCGCAACGGTCAGCTTGTCCTCTTCCGACAGTTCGTCCATGCCGAGGATGGCGATGATGTCCTGCAGCGACTTGTAGCGCTGGAGGATCTGCTGAACGTCGGAAGCAACCTTATAGTGCTCTTCGCCCACGATTGCCGGATCCATCAGACGCGAAGTGGAGTCCAGCGGGTCCACGGCCGGGTAGATGCCCAGTTCGGAGATCGCACGGTTGAGAACGGTGGTTGCGTCCAGGTGGGCAAAGGTGGTTGCCGGTGCCGGGTCGGTAAGGTCGTCCGCGGGAACGTAGACGGCCTGGATCGAGGTGATCGAGCCGTTCTTGGTGGAGGTAATGCGTTCCTGCATCGCGCCCATGTCGGTCGCCAGGGTCGGCTGGTAGCCCACCGCCGAAGGAATACGGCCGAGCAGAGCCGACACTTCCGAACCCGCTTGGGTGAAGCGGAAGATGTTGTCGACGAAGAACAGAACGTCGGTGCCGGACTGGTCGCGGAACTGTTCCGCCAGGGTCAGGCCGGTCAGCGCCACGCGGGCACGGGCCCCCGGAGGCTCGTTCATCTGGCCGTAAACCAGAGCCACCTGCGACTCTTCGAGGTTGTCCGGCTTGATCACGTTGGATTCGATCATCTCGTGGTAGAGGTCGTTCCCTTCGCGGGTCCGCTCCCCCACACCGGCGAACACGGAGTAACCCGAGTGCACCTTTGCGATGTTGTTGATCAGTTCCATGATGAGAACGGTCTTGCCCACGCCGGCGCCGCCGAACAGGCCGATCTTGCCGCCTTTGGAGTAAGGCGCCAGAAGGTCGATCACCTTGATGCCGGTCACCAGGATTTCCGACTCGGTGGACTGCTCGTTGAACTCAGGCGCTTCAGCGTGAATCGGACGGGTCTCGGACGCGTTGACCGGGCCCTGCTCGTCGACGGGCTCACCCACGACGTTCAGGATGCGGCCCAGGGTGGCATTGCCGACCGGGATCGAGATCGGCGCGCCGGTGTCGGTCACTTCCTGGCCGCGCACCAGACCTTCGGTTGCGTCCATTGCGATGCAGCGGACGGTGTTTTCGCCGAGGTGCTGGGACACTTCCAGAACCAGCGTCTTGCCGTGGTTGTCGGTGTTCAGCGCGTTCAGAATTGCGGGCAGGTGGTCGTCGAACTGGACGTCCACAACGGCGCCGATGATCTGGGTCACCTTGCCTTTAGCTTGTGCCATTTGTTGGTCTCCGGGTTGTCTCTTAGAGCGCCTCGGCGCCCGAAATGATTTCAATCAGCTCGTTGGTGATCACGGCCTGGCGGGAGCGGTTGTACTGGATGGTCAGCTTGTCGATCATCTCGCCCGCGTTGCGGGTGGCGTTGTCCATCGCGCTCATCCGGGCGCCCTGTTCGGAGGCGCCGTTTTCCAGCAGGGCAGCGAAGATCTGGGTCGACACGCCGCGCGGCAAGAGGTCCGCAAGGATCCGCTCTTCGCTCGGCTCGTACTCGTAGACCGCGGAGGTGGCTTCCACCTCGCTCTCGTCGTAGGAGGCCGGAATGATCTGCTGCGCCGTCGGGATCTGCGTCACGACGTTGACAAACTCCGAGTAGAAGATCGTCGCCACGTCGAACTCGCCCGCGTCGAACCGGGTCAGGATGTCCCTGGCGATTTTCTGCGCGTCGACGTAGCCGATGCGCTTCACTTCGCTCAGGTCCACATGACCGACGAAATCACCGCTCAGGTCGCGCTTCAGGGCGTCGCGGCCCTTCTTGCCGACGGTGAGGATCTTCACCGTCTTGCCCGCGCCCTTCAGCTCGTTCGCCTTCTGGCGGGCCAGCTTGGCGATGTTCGAGTTGAAGCCGCCGCAGAGGCCGCGCTCGGCAGTCATCACGACCAGGAGGTGAACCTGGTCGCTGCCGGTGCCGCGAAGCAGCTTCGGTGCAGTGTCGCTGCCGCCGACCGAGGCCGCCAGCCCCGCCATCACGGCATTGAACCGCTTGGCGTAGGGCCGGGAATCCTCGGCAGCTTCCTGGGCGCGGCGAAGTTTCGCCGCGGCCACCATTTGCATGGCTTTGGTGATCTTGCGGGTCGATTTGACCGACTCGATCCTGTTCTTAAGGTCCTTGAGAGATGGCATGTCCCGTCTCTCTCCTTATGCGAAGGTTGCGGCGTATTCGTCGATAGCTGCCTTGAGTTTAGCTTCGGCGTCGCCTTTGATTTTCGGGTCCTCGCGAGTGATCCAGTCGAGAACGTCCTGACGCTTGCCGCGCAGATGCGACAGCAGGCCCGCTTCCCAGCGGCCAACGTCCTTCAGGTCAACTTTGTCGAGGTAGCCTTTGGTGCCCGCATAGATGACGCAGACGATTTCGGCGTTGGTCAGCGGCGAGTACTGCGGCTGCTTCATCAGCTCGGTCAGGCGCGCACCGCGGTTCAGCAGCTGCTGGGTGGCGGCGTCGAGGTCGGAGCCGAACTGGGCAAAGGCCGCCATTTCGCGGTACTGCGCCAGCGACAGTTTCACCGGGCCTGCAACCGACTTCATCGCGTTGGTCTGGGCCGAGGAGCCCACGCGCGACACCGACAGACCGGTGTTCACGGCGGGGCGGATGCCCTGGTAGAACAGCTCGGTTTCCAGGAAGATCTGGCCGTCGGTGATCGAGATCACGTTGGTCGGAATAAACGCGGACACGTCGCCGCCCTGGGTTTCGATCACGGGCAGCGCGGTCAGCGAGCCGGCGCCGAATTCCTCGTTCAGCTTCGCCGAACGCTCCAGCAGGCGGGAGTGCAGGTAGAACACGTCGCCCGGGTAGGCTTCACGCCCCGGCGGGCGGCGCAGCAGCAGGGACATCTGGCGGTAGGCCACGGCCTGCTTGGAGAGGTCATCATAGATGATCAGCGCGTGCTTGCCGTTGTCGCGGAAGTATTCGGCCATCGCGGTTGCGGCATAGGGCGCCAGGAACTGCAGCGGCGCCGGGTCGGACGCGGTTGCGGCCACGACGATGGAGTATTCCATCGCGCCGGTCTCTTCCAGCTTCTTCACCAGCTGCGCAACGGTGGAGCGCTTCTGGCCGACCGCGACGTAGACGCAGTACAGCTTCTTGGACTCGTCGTCGCCCGCGGCGTCGTTGTAGGACTTCTGGTTCAGGATGGTGTCGAGCGCCACGGCGGTCTTGCCGGTCTGGCGGTCGCCAATGATCAGCTCGCGCTGGCCGCGGCCGATCGGGATCATCGCGTCGACCGACTTCAGACCGGTCGCCATCGGCTCGTGCACCGACTTACGCGGGATGATGCCGGGCGCCTTGACGTCGGCGACCAGGCGCTGGGAGGCGTTGATCGGGCCTTTGCCGTCCAGCGGGTTGCCGAGGCCGTCAACCACGCGGCCGAGCAGCTCGGGGCCTGCGGGGACGTCCACGATCGAGTTGGTGCGCTTGACGGTGTCGCCTTCTTTGATGTCGCGGTCGGAGCCGAAGATAACCACGCCGACGTTGTCGCTTTCCAGGTTCAGCGCCATGCCCATGATGCCGCCTGGGAATTCGACCATTTCACCGGCCTGAACGTTGTCGAGGCCATAGACGCGGGCAATACCGTCACCAACGGACAGCACGCGGCCGATTTCTGCCACCTCGGCTTCTTGACCAAAATTCTTGATCTGGTCTTTCAGGATCGCAGAAATCTCTGCTGCTTGGATACCCATTTATCCGACCTCTTTCATTGCGTTCTGTAGGGAGTTGAGCTTGGAGCGGATCGAGCTGTCGATCATCTTCGAGCCCACTTTTACGACGAGACCGCCAATGATGCTTTCATCGACGGTTGCATTGATGGTGACTTTCTTGCCCACACGCTCGGCGAGGGTCGTAGCCAGCTTTTCGCTCTGGGTCTTGGTCAGCGCCTTGGCGGAGGTCACCTCGGCGGTGATTTCGCCGCGGGCCGCAGCCAGGCGGGCGCGCAGCGCCTCGATCAGCGCGGGCAGAACGAACAGGCGGCGTTTGTCCGCCATCAGCGCCAGGGTGTTGCGCAGAACGGAATCCAGGCCCATCTTGTCCGCCACGGCGGTGATCGCGGCCCGCTGCTCTTCGCGCGACACCAGGGGCGAGGCGATCAGGCTGCGGAGGTCTTCACTGTCAGCCAGCGCGGCTGCCAGGTCATTGATGCTGGTTTCAAGGCTGTCGAGCGCCTTGTTCTCTTCCGCGATGTCGAACACCGCGGTGGCATAGCGCGCAGCAATGCCTGCAGAAATCGAAGCTGGTTCGGACACGTCCACCCTTCCGATATTATTATGGCCCCGGTGCGCGCACCTCGAGAAAGGCGGCGTCCGGGGGCGTGTGACAGCCCCCGAAAAGGCGGGGCATTGAAATCAGCGTGGGTCTAGCAGAGCAAATCCGACCTATCAACTGTCTATAACGGTTCCGGGCGCAAGCTTGTTCCGAACGATTTCAATGCGTTAAGGAAAGTGAGGCCGATTGGCCATAGTCGGAAAAATAAAATCGCAGCGGCAACCTGTCGTTTTGGCGATTCCGGAATGCCGCTTTGGCGCCCCAGACTGTCACATTTGCGCCATCCGCGGCCTGCGGCGGGCGGCGGGCCACTCCTTATATATAGGCTGAAGCCCGCACGCGGCTGGCACCGGCACGGTCCCGATCAAACCGGTTCCGGCAAGGGGTTGGAGAGCCCCTCCAGCACCCGGATCCGGCTCGGCGTCTTGCGGCGCGTCATGTGGCCGCTTGTCGGGTAGGTCTGCTTGCTCACTTCCACCATGAATACGCCGCCCGCCAGCATCGCGGGCAGCTTGCGGCCCATGCGCTCGAGCAGCGGGCCGGACTTCAGCCAGAAGCGGCGGTGGCTCGGCAGCCGGTAGAGCGCCGCGGTATGCTGCTCGATCGCGAACTGGTGCTGGCGCAGCTGGCCCTCCAGCTGGCGCAGCGTGTAGGGCCGCCCGTAGCCAAAAGGTGTGAGATCCGAGCGGGCCCAGAACCCCGCCCGGTTCGGCACGATGAAAATGGCGCGGCCGCCCGGCCCCAGCACCCGCCAGCATTCCTCCAGAAGACGCGAGGGCCGCTCGGAGGTCTCCAGCCCGTGCAGGAGCACCAGCCGGTCGACGCGGCCGGTATCCAGCGGCCAGTCGGTTTCCTCGCAGAGCACGGAGACATTGGGCATTCCCGCAGGCCACTGCATCACTCCCTGCGGCGCCGGCATCAGCGCTATCACCCGGCGCGCATCGGCCAGATAGGGTCTGAGCAGAGGCGCAGCAAAGCCGAACCCCGCCACCGTCTGACCCTCGGCCTTGGGCCAGAGCTCCTGCAGGCGGCCGCGGATCGAGGCCTGCGCCGCCCGGCCCAGCGTGCTGCGGTAATAGAAGTTCCTCAAATCCTGCACGTCCAGATGCATTGCGGGCGCCTGCTGCTTCGGCCAATCTGGCGGCAGTTTAGCAATGATAAGGCGAATGACCATGCCCCTTGAGATCGTCACCCTGCCCTGCCTTTCGGACAACTACGCCTACCTGATTCACGAGAACGCTAGCGGCCGCACCGCGCTGGTCGACGCGCCTGAGACCGCGGCCATCAGGGCCGAGCTTGAACGCCGCGGCTGGGGGCTCGACTGGATCCTGCTGACCCACCACCACTGGGACCACGTGGACGGCACCGCCGGGCTGGTCGCGACCTATGGCGCCAAGGTGGCTGGCGCGGCGGCTGACGCGGCACGGCTTCCGCCGCTCGACAAACAGCTGAGCGATGGCGAGAGCTTCGATCTTTTCGGCGAGGAAGTTCGGGTGATGGATGTCTCCGGCCACACAGTGGGCCATATCGCCTTCCACATCCCCAGCGCCGAAGCAGTGTTCACCGCCGACAGCCTGATGGCACTTGGCTGCGGCCGGCTGTTCGAAGGCACGCCGGAGCAGATGTGGCAGAGCCTGACACGGCTCGCAGCGCTGCCGCCGGAAACCACTGTGTACTCGGGCCATGAGTATACCCAGTCGAACGCCCGCTTTGCCCTCGCGGTCGACCCCGGAAATGCGGCGCTGAAAGCACGCGCCAAGGACATCGGCGCAGCCCGCGCAGAAGGCCGCCCGACCGTGCCTTCCAAGCTGCAATTGGAGCTTGACACCAATCCCTTCCTGCGTGCCGGTAACGCCGCACTGAAAGCAGAATTGGGGATGGAAGGCGCTGAGGACGTGGCGGTCTTCGCCGAAATCCGCAAGCGTAAAGACAACTTCTGACCCGGGCGCGGGCGCGGGAGCGACCGCCGCGCCTGCTACGCGATAAATAATTGTGACCCGAAAATGAAGAAAAGCCCTTGAAGCCGGCGCGCTATCAACCAAACTCTAACAATATAGACAGATGGTTGAAGAGCGGGGTTTGGTTAACCCCTCCGCGCCCGGCCAACCCAAGATCAGAGGAGCACGCCCGTGCCTTCATTCTCGAGCACCCTGGAACAGGCCATTCACGCAGCGCTGGCGCTGGCGAATGAACGCCGTCACGAATTTGCAACCCTGGAGCACCTGCTCCTGGCCCTGATCGAGGAGCCCGACGCCGCCCGCGTGATGCGTGCCTGCAGCGTCGATCTGTCCGAATTGCGCTCATCCCTGGTGGAATTTGTGGATGAGGACCTCTCCAACCTCGTCACCGACATCGACGGCTCGGAAGCCGTGCCGACCGCCGCCTTCCAGCGGGTAATCCAGCGCGCCGCGATTCACGTGCAGAGCTCCGGCCGTACTGAGGTAACGGGCGCCAACGTGCTGGTTGCGATCTTTGCCGAACGCGAAAGCGATGCCGCCTACTTCCTGCAGGACCAGGAGATGACCCGCTATGACGCGGTGAACTTCATCGCCCATGGCGTCGCCAAGGACCCGGCCTTTGGCGAGGCGCGTCCCGTCTCCGGCGCCCAGGACACCGAGGAGGAGACCGTTTCTTCCCCCTCCGCGGACGGCGAAAAGAAGGAAAGCGCGCTGGCGAAATACTGCGTCGACCTCAACGCCAAGTCCCGCGACGGCGACATCGACCCGCTGATCGGCCGCGAGCCGGAGGTGGAGCGCTGCATCCAGGTGCTGTGCCGCCGCCGCAAGAACAACCCGCTTTTGGTGGGCGACCCCGGCGTCGGCAAGACCGCCATCGCCGAGGGCCTGGCCCGCAAGATTGTCCAGGGCGAGGTGCCGGCGGTGCTGTCGCAGACCACGATCTTCTCGCTCGATATGGGCGCGCTGCTTGCCGGCACCCGCTACCGCGGCGACTTCGAGGAACGCCTGAAGGCCGTGGTCTCCGAGCTGGAGGATCACCCCGACGCGGTGCTCTTCATCGACGAGATCCACACCGTCATCGGCGCAGGCGCCACCTCGGGCGGCGCGATGGATGCCTCCAACCTGCTGAAGCCCGCGCTGCAGGGGGGCAAGCTGCGCACTATGGGCTCCACAACCTACAAGGAGTTCCGCCAGCACTTCGAAAAGGACCGTGCCCTGTCCCGCCGGTTCCAGAAGATCGACGTGAACGAGCCGTCGGTGGAGGATTCCATCGAGATCCTGAAGGGCCTCAAGCCCTATTTCGAGGAGCACCACGGCATCAAGTTCACCGGCGACGCGATCAAAACCGCGGTGGAGCTGTCGGCGCGCTACATCAACGACCGCAAGCTGCCGGACAAGGCCATCGACGTGATCGACGAGGCCGGTGCCGCGCAGCACCTGATCATCGAGAGCAAGCGCCGCAAGACCATCGGTGTCAAGGAGATCGAGGCCGTGGTCGCCAAGATCGCCCGGATCCCGCCCAAAAGCGTCTCCAAGGACGATGCCGAAGTGCTGAAGGACTTGGAAAACTCGCTGAAACGCGTGGTCTTCGGCCAGGACGCGGCGATCACCGCCCTGTCGAGCGCAATCAAACTGGCCCGCGCAGGCCTGCGGGAGCCGGAGAAACCGATCGGCAATTACCTCTTTGCAGGCCCCACCGGCGTCGGCAAGACAGAGGTCGCCAAACAGCTGGCCGACCAGCTGGGCGTGGAACTGCTGCGCTTCGACATGTCGGAGTACATGGAGAAACACGCGGTCTCCCGCCTGATCGGCGCGCCTCCGGGCTACGTCGGCTTCGACCAGGGCGGCCTCCTGACCGATGGCGTCGACCAGCACCCGCACTGCGTGCTGCTGCTCGATGAGATCGAGAAGGCGCACCCCGATGTCTACAACATCCTGCTGCAGGTGATGGACAACGGCCAGCTGACCGATCACAACGGCCGCACGGTGAACTTCCGCAACGTGATCCTGATCATGACCTCCAACGCGGGCGCCTCCGACATGGCGAAGGCCGCCATCGGCTTCGGCCGCGACCGCCGCGAGGGCGAGGACACCGCCGCGATCGAACGCACCTTCACGCCGGAGTTCCGAAACCGCCTCGATGCGGTGATCTCCTTCGCGCCGCTGCCGAAAGAGGTGATCCTGCAGGTGGTCGAGAAATTCGTCCTGCAGCTCGAAGCGCAGCTGATGGACCGCAACGTTTCGATCGAGCTCACCCGCAAGGCGGCCGAGTGGCTGGCCGACAAGGGCTACGACGACAAGATGGGCGCGCGCCCGCTGGGCCGGGTCATCCAGGAGCACATCAAGAAACCGCTGGCGGAAGAGCTGCTGTTCGGCAAGCTCACCAAGGGCGGCATCGTCAAGGTCGGCATCAAGGACGGTAAACTGGACCTGCGGCTCGAAGGGCCGGGCAGCCCGCAGATCTCGGGCAACAAGCCGCCGCTGCTCACCGCCGATTGATGCGCGCTCCTGCGCTCCTGATGCTTCTAACGCTCGCCGCGCCCGCCGCGGCGGGCGGTTTTCGTCTCGAGTTCCCGCTAGACTGCACCTTGGGCGAGGATTGCCACATCCAGCAGTTCGTTGATCACGACCCGGGCCCGGGCGCGCAGGACTTCCGTTGCGGCAGCCTCAGCTATGATGGGCACAAGGGCACCGACATCGCCCTGCCCTACCTTTCGGACATGCAATCGGGCGCCGCCGTGCGTGCTGCCGCAGATGGCGTGGTCGCGGGCACCCGCGACGCTATGCCGGACCGCTATGCGACCGAAGCGAACGCCGAGAGCTTTAAGGGCCGCGAGTGTGGCAACGGCGTGGTGCTGCGCCACGACGGCGGCTGGGAGACCCAGTACTGCCACCTTAAACGCGGCTCGATCCGTGTGGCAAAAGGCACGCGGGTAACGGCGGGCACCGTACTCGGCGAGGTGGGGCTCTCCGGCAAGACGCAGTTCCCGCACCTGCACCTTTCCGTGCGCAAGGATGGCGCGGTGGTTGACCCTTTCGCGCCCCAGAGCCTCGACGGCTGCGGCAGCCCCGCGGGCGAACCCCTCTGGGCCGAGCCCCCCGTCTACCGGCCCGGCGGGCTTCTTGGCGCGGGCTTTGCCAGCGGCCTTCCCGATTACGATGCCATTAAGGCAGGCCAGGCGGATGAATCTCCCCTCCCCGCGGAGGCATCCGCACTGGTGTTCTGGGCCTACGCCTTCGGCGGCCAGGCTGGAGATGTTCTGGAGATCACCGTCTCCGGTCCGGGTGGCGCTCTGGTCGAGCACAGCGAGACCCTGGGCAAGGCGCAGGCGCAGTTCTTCCGCGCAGCAGGCCGGCGATTACACGGCAAAGAACTCGCGCCCGGAGCCTATACCGGCACCGCGGTCCTGCTGCGTGCAGGCCGGGAGGTCGACCGGTTTTCACGCGTCATGACGCTGCCGGACGCGTCGAAATAACCCCAAACCGAAGCGGCAGAGCGGTCCCAACCCGTATCACGGTGCCGCAGCCGGCGTGGCATCGCCCCGGCGGCTGCGCGGCCCAACGGGCGCGAAGGCCGGATAGGGGCCTCCGGGCACCGGGCGGGAGGGCACCGGCCGCGTCAAAGCAGATCATAGCCTGGCTGGCACTGCCGTTGCCGCCTATTTCTCGGTGAACTTCAGCTCGATCCGCCGGTTCTGCGACCGCGCTTCGGGCGTGCCGGCCGGGTTCACCGGCTGGAATTCGCCAAACCCGTTAGCCGAAAGCCGGCCCGGCGGCACGCCAAGCTGTTCTACCATGTAGCGCACCACCGACAGCGCCCGGCCCTGGCTCAGCTCCCAATTGTCGGCAAACTTCGGATGTGCCACCAGCGGCTGGTCGTCGGTATGGCCGTCGACCCGGATCACCCAGTCGATCTCCGGCGGGATTGCCGCGGCCACGCTCTGCAGGATACGCGCCACCTTGGCAATCTCCCGGCGGCCCGCCGCCGACAAGGTGGCGCTGCCTGGGGAAAACAGCACTTCCGAAGCAAAGACAAAACGGTCGCCCTGAATGCGCACGCCCTCCTGGTTGCCCAAGAGATCCCGCAGGCGGCCGAAGAATTCCGAGCGGTAGCGTTCCAGATCCTGCGCCCGGCCTGCCAGCCGTTCAGCTTCGGCTTCCAGGCGCTTGCGCTCCTGCTCCTCGAGAAGGCGGCGCTTGCGCTCTTCCGAGGCAGCGCGGGCCAGCGCCGCGTTCAAGTCCTGGCCCAGGTTCTGCAACTGCACCTGCTGCGCCGCATCGCGATCCGCATAGTCGTTAAGAATGGCTTGCAGTCCGCCCAGCTGATCCCGCAGCGCCGCCACCTGCTGGTTGAGCAGCGCGGTTTCCCGCCGGGCCTCCTCCGACAGCGTTTTTTCCTGCGCCAGCGTCTCGCGCGCCTTGGCAAGAAGTGCCGCGCGCTCATCGGCCCGGCTTTGCTGCCGGGCGGCGGCGGTCTCGGCTTCTTCCTGAGCCCCAAGTGCGGCTGTCAGGCGCCGGCGCAGCACGTCGAGCTCGCCCGCGTCCGCCTCGGCAGCCGCCTCTGCGGCGGCAAGCGCCGCCTGGGTCCGGGCCAGTTCTGCGGCCAGCTCATCCGCTTTGGCATCAGATCCGGCACGGGCAGCTTCCAGTTCGCTCAACTGCGCGTCGAGCTGTTTCTTTGCGGCCTCCGCAGCCGCGAGCAGGGTGAGCGTATCCTCCGCCTCCTGCCGCTGCACCTCCAGCGCCAGGGTCATCGCGGTCAGCTCCGCGTCGGCGTTTTCCAGCTTCTCCCGCAGGGCTTCCGCCGCGGCAGCCTCGGCCAGGCGGGCGGTCTCTTCCGCGCTTAGCTGCTCCTCGAGGCTTGCGATCTCGCCAGCGCGGGCATCGCCCTCGGATTCCAGCTGCGCTACCAGCGCTTCCAACGCCTCGCGCCGGGCGGCGGCCAGGCGGGCGGCCTCGGCCTGGGCGTCAACCTCGCTGCGGGCCTGGGCCAGCGCGAGGTTCAATGCCTCCTGCTCGCTCATCAGCTCCGCCTGCGCCGTCTCCAGCGCCTCCCGCTCCGCGCTCAGGTCCGAGATTTTTGCCCGCGCCGCATCGCGGCTGGAGATGAGCGCCGCAACCTCGGCCTCGAAGCGGGTGATGCGGCTCTCCGCGGCTTCCAGTTCGGCCGCCTGCGCATCGCGCTCCGCGGTCAGCCCGGCGATCCGGTTGCGGGCCTGCTCCAAGTCTGTCTGCGTGGTGTTCAGCGTGGCAGTCAGCGCCCCCAGCCGGGCCTGCAATTGGCGGTTTGCCCGTTCCTCCAGTCCCAGCGCCTGAGCCAGGGCGCTGACCTCGGCTGAGAGGCTGTCGAGTTCGCTTTCTTGCCCCGTTATGGTTTCGCGCAGCACAAATTGCACCACCATGAAGATGGTCAGCACGAACATCAGCACCAGCAAGAGCCCGGTCATCGCATCGACAAAGCCCGGCCAGATCGAGGCTTGGAACCGCTGTCCGGTGCGACGCGACAGGGCCATGGCTTATTCCCCTATGTCCATGCCGCGGCGGGAGCCCGTATCGCGCGCGCCCGCACGCCCCAGCCCGCGCGGGTGGGCAAAAGCCTTGACGAGGAGGTCGATATCCTTGCGCAGCTCGGCCAGGCTTTCCTGGCGCCCGGCCGAGATTTCCTCGAGGATGCGCAGCATCTGCACGTCGATCGAGCGCAGCCGCATGCGGCTCTCGGCGTCGATGCCGCCCTGCTCGCCATGCGCCCGCATCAGCTCGGTCAGCGCCTCCTGCCCGACCGCGACGCGGTCCAGCGCGGCGGCGATGGTGCCGGTCTGCTCCTGTCGCCGGTTCATCTCGCCGATGGTCTCTACCAGCTCGGTCAGGCGGCGGTCCACCGCGGCACGGCCCTCGGAGGTTTCCGCAAACATCGCCTGCAGCGCGTCCATCTGCTCCGCCATCGTGTCGAGCACCTGCGATACCACGGTGCTGTCGCCCGCGCCATCCTCGCCCGAGGAGAAGCTCACCCGCGTGATAGAGGAAAGCCACTCCTCCAGCTCGCGGTAGAAACGGTTCTGCCCGTGGCCTGCGAACAGCTCCAGAAGGCCGACGATCAGCGAGCCCGCGAGGCCAAGGAGCGAGGAAGCGAAGGCTACGCCCATGCCGCCCAGCTGCGCTTCGAGCCCGGTCATCAGCCGGTTAAAGACCGAAAGCCCCTCTTCGCCCTCCTGCGGCGCCAGGCTGCGGATAGTGTCGACCACCGCCGGAACCGTGGTGGCCAGGCCATAGAACGTGCCCAGAAGGCCGAGGAAGATCAGCAGGTTGACGATATAGCGGGTGATCTCCCGGTCTTCGTCAATGCGGCTTGCCACCGAATCCAAAATTGAGCGGGTGGAGGCCGATCCCAGCTGCATCCGCGCCCCGCGCGTTCCCAGGAGCGACGCCAGCGGCGCCAGCATCGAGGGCGGGCGGCGGTCCTCCATCCCCTCGCCTGCGGCAAAGCGCTCGATCCAGCGTACCGAGCCGATCAGCTGCACAACCTGCCAGAAACAGGCAAGCACCCCGATCACGAAGACAAAGACGATGAAGCCGTTGAGCCAGGGGTTGGCCTCGAACACCGGCAGTACCCGCGGCAGCGCGACAAAAGCGCCGAAGCCCGATAGGCCCAATGCAATCAGCATCATGATGATCTGCCGCACCGGCTGGGAAAACTGCGGCCGCACCTTGCGGACTGGCTGCGCCATATTCTCGGGCTCCTGACGGATGACTGCTCTTTTAAGGGTGCAGCCTATAGGCAAAGTGTCAAATGCGCCAAGGCATTATCCGGTGATCTCACGCACCCGGCCAGCCAGCCAGTCGAGATCGCGGTCATGCAGGCCGATCTCGGCCAGATGCTCGGCGGTGTTGTAGAGGTATTCGGTGTTGGGCCCGCGCCCGCCCACCGCATGGGCGATGATCCGGGCCTGTTCCTCCAGGCTCATGCCGCCGCAATACTGCACGTGGTGCGGGTCGATCACGTAGGTGACCGCGGTGACGAAGCTGCCATCCGCCAGCTCCACTTCCAGGTCGCGCTCCAGATAGGCGGAGGAGACCAGCTCACGCTCGCGCAGTTCCGCCAGCGTCTGCTCTTCGTGGCCCCGCTCCACCGCCAGCGCCAGCCCCTTGCAATGCGCGCCCTTGGTTTCGTTTAACGCCAGCACCAGCCCCGGCTGTTCCTCGGTGCCGCGGTGGTGGATCGAGCTCATGCAAAAGGAACGCGCATAGCCGTGCAGCACCGCTGTTTCGCGCCGCGCCACGGGAAAGCCCGGGTTCCACAACAAGGATCCGTATCCGAATACCCACATGGTCATGCTGTCTGGCCCTTTTGTTTGCGGCTCTGTAAACAGCAATTCGGTGCCGGACAAAAGAGGCTGTGTCGACATGCGCCTGGTAAAGTGGGTGCTTGCTGCCCTTCTTCTGTGGAGTCTCTACTGGACGGCGGCCGCCTGGGGGGTGCGTCAGGGGATCACCGGCTGGTTTGCCGATCGGGCGAGCCAAGGCTGGCAGGCCGAATTTGCGGGGATGGAGACCGCGGGATACCCGCTGCGCCACGAACTCCGGCTGCTGAACCCCGCGCTCGCCGATCCCGGTACTGGCGCTGCCTGGCAGGCGGAGTGGCTGCAACTGGATAGCCCCGCGATCTGGCCCGGATACCAGCGCCTGCGCTTTCCGGCCACTCCGCAGCGCCTATCCTATTTCGACCAGACCGTGGAGATCGCCGCAGACGGGCTTACCGCCTCATTGCGGCTGGCCCCGGGCGCCGCGCTCACGCTCGAGGAAATGGCGCTGGAGGCTGCGGAATGGGAAATCCGCCAGCACGGCACCGTGGTCCTGGGCGGCAGCGCGCTGCAGGCAGGGATGGCGCAGACAGAGACGCAAGATACCTACCGGATTACCGTTGAAGCGGCGGATTTTGCGCCCCGGGCCGCGTGGCGACGGCGGCTGGCCGCGGCCTCGGATCTGCCGCCGGCGTTTGATACGCTGGCGCTCGATATGGACGTTACTTTCGATACCCCTTGGGACCGGGCCGCGCTGGAGCAGCGCCGGCCGCAGCCGCGCGAAATCGCGCTGAAGCTGGCGGATGCGCGCTGGGGCGAACTGCGGATCAAGGCCACGGGCACACTAACGGTGGACGGGACCGGCCTGCCCGAAGGCAGCCTGGCACTGCAAGCGGAGGAGTGGCGCGGGCTGCTTGCCATGGCGGAACGCGCAGGCAGCCTGCCGCCCGCTATGCGCACGCCGCTGGAGCGGGTGCTGAGCCTCTTTGCAGGCACCGGCGGCAATCCGGAGACGCTGGACATCACCCTCAATTTCGCGGACGGCATGACCCGGCTGGGGCCACTGCCGCTGGGCCCCGCGCCACGGATCATCCTGCGCTGAGGCCGAAGCGGCGCTTCCCGCAGAACGCGGCCCGGCGCATCGCTGGAATGGGTGCCCTGGGGCCGCTTCTGAGGCAGCAAGCCCGCTCAGCGGCAGTAAGGCCCGCGGCGGTGGCGCGCGGCATCCAAGTGGAAATGGTCGCGGTGGTAGCGGTCGGCCTCCGGCCCCAGCACGGTGCCGAAGGGGCCGCAAGCGGCCTTCCAGATCTTCTTCAGCCGCCTGCGGGTGCGCCATTTTTGCCAGCCGTCAAGCACGGTGATGGTCTGCCCGTCCTCCAGCGTGAAGGCGGAGATGTCGATGGCTTGGCCGCGCCCGTGTTCCGACAGCTTCGCGCCGGGCCGGTTGTTGCGGGTGCGGCAGGCGTAGTGCGCCGCCACCTGCATCGAAACCACCTTGTTGCGCCGCCCGAAGCCCTTGACCACCCGGCGTTTCACCCAGGTGTTCAGCGCCTTGGCGGTGCGGCAGGTCATCAGCGCCTCGCGGCTGAGCCGTACGCCTGCAACCTCATGCACCCGCACCGCATCGCGGATGCCGCAGCCCGGCAGGCTGCCCGCGATATCGCCCGCCGGACGGCCGCGGATCGTGCGGTCACCGCAAACCGATCCCTTGCCCGCCAGCAGCCGCTTGAACAGAACCTCCTGCGGCTCCGGCAGCAAGGATGCGGCCGCCGGAGGCTCGGGGATGGATGCCGCGGCGCGGACCACCTGCGGCGATTGGGGCGCGCCGGATATAGCCGGGCTGGCGGCCAACGCCAGCAGCAGCCCCCAGGCGCCCCGCAGCCTCACTTTTTGCTGCCCCGGCCGAAGTCCGGTGCAGACGTGTCCTGGCCCGCCTCGATGATGCCGCGGCGGATGGCACGGGTGCGGGTGAAGTAAGCGTGCAGATGCTCGCCGTCGCCGGTGCGGATCGCGCGCTGCAGGGCAAAGAGCTCCTCGGTAAAGCGGCCGAGGATTTCCAGCGTCGCGTCCTTGTTAGTAAGGAACACGTCGCGCCACATGGTCGGGTCCGAGGCGGCGATCCGGGTGAAATCGCGGAAGCCCGCGGCGGAATACTTGATCACTTCCTGGTCAGTCACCCGCCGCATGTCGTCGGCCACGCCCACCATCGTGTAGGCGATGAGGTGCGGCGCATGGCTGGTCACCGCCAGCACCAGGTCGTGGTGGTCAGCGTCCATCTCGTCGACATGCGCGCCCATCCCCTCCCAGAGCGCGCGCAGCTTCGCCACGGCCTCCGGATCGCTGCCCTCGACCGGCACCAGGAGGCTCCAGCGGTTGTCGAACAGCTCGGCAAAGCCGGATTCCGGGCCGGAATGCTCGGTGCCCGCAAGCGGATGGGCGGGAACGAAATGCACGCCTTCGGGGATATGCGGCGCGACCGCATCGATCACATGCCGCTTGACCGAGCCCACGTCCGAAACCGTCGCGCCCGGCTTCAGCACCGGCGCGATCTCCTCCATCACCGCGCCCATCGCGCCCACCGGCACGCAAAGCACCACCAGGTCGGCGCCCTCGGCGGCCTCGGCCGCGCTGTCGCAGACCCGGTCGCACAGGCCGATGCGGCGGGCGGTATCGCGGGTCGCTTCGCTGCGGGCATAGCCCGTGACCTCGCCCGCCAGCCCCGCGCGCTTCATCGCCCAGAACATCGAAGACGCGATCAGGCCCAGGCCGATCAGGGCGACGCGGTTGTAGACCTGCCGGTTTTCCAGGCTGCTCATGCTTGCTCCTTGAAGCTGGTGAGGGCCTCGAGGACCCGGCTATTGTCCTCGGGCCGCCCGACGGTAATGCGCAGGCACTGCGGCAGCTTGTAGCTCTTAGGGTGGCGCACGATGATGCCCTGCTCTTTCAGAAAGGCATCCGCCGCGGCTGCCTCCGCCTCATCGGCAAAACGGGCGAGGACGAAATTGGCGGCACTGTCGTCGCAGGCAATGCCAAGCTGGCGCAGCGCACCGGTGAGGCGGCTGCGCTCCTCTGCGTTGATGCGCAGGCAGTCTGCTACCCAGTCCGTGTCCGCGAGTGCTGCCTCGGCGCCGGCCAGGGCCGCACCGGACAGGTTGAACGGGCCGCGGATGCGGTTCAGCACTTCGATCACTTCGCTGGCGCCATAACCCCAGCCGACACGCAGCCCGCCCAGCCCGTAGAGTTTCGAAAACGTGCGGGTGATGAAGACGTTGGCGCGTGTCTCCGCCAGCGCTTGGCCTCCGTCATAGCCTTCGGCAAATTCGACATAGGCGCCGTCCAGCACCAGCAGGCAATCAGCGGGCAGGCAATCGGCCAGCCGCACGACCTCGGCAAGGGGCAAGAGGGTGCCCGAGGGGTTCGCCGGGTTGGCGATAAACACCAGCCGTGTCGCCGGAGTGACCGCGGCGAGGATCGCGTCCACATCTACCAAGCGGTCGCGTTCGGCCACCTCGACCGGCAGGGCGCCGGCCGCAAGCGCGGAAATGCGGTACATGGCAAAGCCGTGCTCGGTGTATATCACCTCGCTGCCGGGGCCGGCATAGGCCTGGCACAGGAAATGGATGATCTCATCCGATCCGACCCCGCAGATCACCCGCTCGCCGTCCAGCCCGCTGGCTGCGGCAATGGCCGCGCGCAGGCTGGCGTGATCGGTGCTGGGATAGCGGTGCATCGCGGCCAATTCGGCCGCGGCCGCCGCCACCGCCTTAGGGCTGGGGCCGAACGGGTTTTCGTTGGAACTGAGCTTCAGCGGCTCGGCATGACCCGCCAGCTTGCTCTGGCCGCCCTGGTAGAGGGCGATGTCCATGATACCGGGCTGCGGCGTAAGTTTGGTCATGTTTACGGGCTCCTTCGCGTCCTGCCCGTCATAACGGCCAAGGCGCCCGTGGGGAAGCGGCAAGATGGCGCTCCCCCAGGGTGTTTCCCCGGCGCCTCAGGCCGCGCGGGAGCGGAAGCGGGCAGTGGCCGGGTCGGCCTCGTAATACGCGGTGAGCTCGCCTGCGCGGCGGGCCAGATCGCTCACGCTTTCGATCACATGGGCCACCGTCTCCTCGCGCATCAGGTAGGAGAAGTTGAGCCGTACCCAGCCGGGTTTGCGCATCTCCTGCCCTGCCTTCAGATCGGTAAAAAGCGCCTCGGACTCCGCCTCGCCGATGCCCAAAAGCCGGTGTGCGTAAGGGCCTGCGCAGGCGCAGCCGCCGCGGGCCTGGATGCCATGGACGTCGCTCAGCATGCGGGTGAAGAGCTGCTGATGAACCGGATTGCCCGCGCTGTCACGCACCAGGAAGGAGAAGATCGGCAGACGCGGCGCGTTCCGATCCCCCAGCAGGGTCAGATGCGGGTCGTTCCTCCAGCCTTCCCACGCCATCTGCGCGAAGCGCGCCTCCCGCGCTTCGATCTGTTCCTGGCCCACGGCCTCTTTCACCAGGAAAGCGAGGGCTGCGCGGATGTCGCCGATCACATTGGGGGTGCCTGCTTCCTCGCGCGTGGCGAGGTCGGCGCTGTACTCATGCCGCCAGGGCGAGACGAAGCTCACGGTGCCGCCGCCCGGCCAAGAGGGGCACTGCCTGCGCACCGCGTCCTGGTTCACGATGAGCACGCCCGAGGCGCCGGGTCCGCCGGGGAACTTGTGCGGCGAGACCACCACCGCGTCCTTGCGCGCAGCACCGTTCGCGCCCATGTCGATCGGCAGGTAGGGGCCGCCGCCGGCATAATCCCAGACCGCCAGCGCGCCATGGGCGTGCAGCAGGCGGCTGACCGGATCGGGATCGGTGAGGATGCCGGTCACGTTGGAGGCGGCGGAGAAGCTGCCGATCTTCAGATCGCTGTCCGCGTGCTCCTGCAAGGCTTGCTCCAACGCCGCGAGGTCGATACCGCCGCCCGCGGCTTCGGGGATCTCTACCACCTTCGCACGGCTCTCGCGCCAGGGCAGGATGTTGGAGTGATGCTCGTAAGGGCCGGTAAAGACGACAGGAGTCCCGGCTTCATTCACGCCGAAGAGGCTCACCAGCCGGTTCAGCCCGGCGGTGGCGCCAGCGCCCGCAAAGATCACCGCATCCTGCGCCGCTGCCCCGGTGAGCCGGGCGATCTCAGCCCGCGCGGCGCGGCGCAGGCGGGTCATGTGGGCGCCGCAGTAGGACGCCTCGGTATGGGAGTTGGCGTAGAACGGCAGCACTTCGGCGTCGATGAAGTCCTCCACCTGGCGCAGCGCCCGGCCCGAGGCGACGTAATCGGCATAGACCAGCGGCACGTCGCCGAAGAGGCCGGGGATCATCACGCCGTCCCCGATCACGCCGCGGGCCAGACTGCCATCTGCCGCGGCTTCTGCGATGCTGTGTTTGAATGCGGTCAGAGCCATTTGTGCCTCCGGTTTGCGCCTTGGTGTTGCTGGACGCCATTGTGAACGGAAACTGGCGCGGAAACGCACTCAATCTTTGAATGGATTTGGGCTGTCTTGTGTCATATGATCGCTGGATGGCACACAAGGCAGATCATATAGACCGCGCCATCCTGCGCGCCCTGCAGCAGGACGCTTCGCTCTCTCAGCGCGAGCTGGCCGAGACAGTGGGCCTGTCGCAGAACGCGTGCTGGAGACGGCTGAAGGCGCTGAACGCAAGCGGGTTGCTGCGCGGCTCGAAAGCGCGGATCGACCGCAAGCAGCTGGGGCTGGATCTCGTGGTCTTTGTACTGCTGCGCACAAGGCACCACTCGGCCGACTGGCTGCAGAAATTCCGCCGCCACGTGCTGACCATCCCCGAGGTGGTGGATTTCCACCGGATCGGCGGCGACTACGATTACCAGCTCAAGGTGGTAACGCAGGACATGGCGAGTTACGACCGGGTTTACCAGCGGCTGATCTCGGGCGTGGAGCTGGACAGCGTGACCTCCTATTTTGCGATGGAGGCCATTGCCGAGGAGCGGCCGCTGCCACTGTAGGGCGCGTGGGTGCTGCCGGGGGGGGGGCTGCCCCCGGCCCCGCGGGCCTATCCCGGGGTATTCTGTGTCAGATAGTGAGCCCGGGGCCGGACGGGTCTAGTGGCCGAAGGCAGCGTTTTTCATAAACGGCGGGCGCTTGCCCTCGGGCCCCATGCGCATGTGCAGGCAGGATGTGCCGAGGCGCTGAAAATAGAGGATATCGACCGGGTACCAGCCCGCCTGCGGCACCCGCACTTGGGTCAGGGGCGTGCTGTCGCAGGCCTGGCGGCCGTCGAAATGGCCAACCACTTGGCCGCCGACGCGGGCAAGAAGGCCGTCGTTGGTGAGGAAGTCGACGTTGTAGATGCCGGGCTTGTCGATCTTTACGTAGCCGGTGATATGCGCCACCACCCGCTGTGCCCGTTTCGAGGTCAGGGTGATATCGCCCTCATTGGTGTCGCGGTTGTCGAGACCGGCGATCGGGCGGCCGCGTTCGCTGCGGTACTTGAGCGCGGTGCGGGCCTGGGCCAGGTTCTTGACGTCCGCCGGGTAGGCGTAGCGCACGGCGAGGCCCGGCTTTACGCTGCCCGGCTGCGGATTGGCGGGTTGAAGGGTTGCCTGCGCCGTTGCCGCCGGTGCCGTCAGCATCGATGCGCCCAGTGCCAGGGCGGCTGCCATTCCAAAGATCCAACCTCTCATCGCCGTCTCTCCGTGATTGCCTGCCGGGGCGAAACTGCCGCGGGCCGCAGTCAGGATAGGAGGCCCCTGCCCCGCTTGGCAAGGGGCGGTGCGCGGCGGCTGCCGCGAGGTTTTGCACGTGAGGCCCGCACAAGAAAAAGGGCTGCCCGGAGGCAGCCCTTTCCGCCAGACGCCCTGAGGCGCGCGGCTTAGTTCTTGGCGTAAAATTCGACGACCAGGTTCGGCTCCATGATCACCGGGTACGGCACATCGCTCAGGCCGGGGGTGCGCACGAAGGTGGCCTTCAGCTTGGAGTGGTCGGCTTCGATGTAATCCGGCACGTCGCGCTCGGCCAGCTGGGTTGCTTCCAGAATGGCAACCATCTGCTTGGACTTGTCGCGGACCTCGATCACGTCGCCTTCCTTCACGCGGTAGGAGGGGATGTTCACGCGCTTGCCATTCACCAGCACGTGGCCGTGGTTGACGAACTGGCGGGCGGCGAAGACGGTCGGCACGAACTTGGCGCGGTAAACGACGGCGTCCAGGCGGCGCTCCAGCAGGCCGATCAGGTTTTCACCGGTGTCGCCCTTCACACGCTCGGCTTCGCCGTAGATGCGGCGGAACTGCTTTTCGGTCAGGTCGCCGTAGTAGCCCTTGAGCTTCTGCTTGGCGCGCAGCTGGATGCCGAAGTCGGACAGCTTGCCCTTGCGGCGCTGGCCGTGCTGGCCCGGGCCGTAGTCGCGGCGGTTGACCGGGGACTTCGGGCGGCCCCAGATGTTTTCGCCCATGCGGCGGTCGATCTTGTACTTGGCAGACGTGCGTTTGGTCACGGCTGATCTCCTTCTTTAGTGGCATTGCAGCTTTGTCCGAAAACCGGTTCCCGCTTTTCGGGCTGCAATCGCGTCTGCCACTGCGCCGTCGGCGTTCACCTGTTCCAGGAGACCTGCAACAATCGAAGGGCGTTGTCCTCTTGCTCCGCATCCAGGATCCGGGCATGACAGGCATCCCCTTGCGGGGGCCACCAACACCAATGAAGCCGCGCTTATATCGGGGTTCGGGGCGGAGTCAACAGGGGCCGAGCGGACGGGCTGAATTAATGCCGCTGCTCAAAGCTGCACCGGCCGGTCAGGGCAGCACCGCGCGGGCCTGCCGCAGGGCATCGGCCGAGTCGCGCACCACTTCGGCCACTTGCATCAGCTGCCGCCCCAGCGGGTTGGAGCGGCGCCAGATCATGCCGATGGTTCGGGCGGGCTGCGGTTCGGCGAAGCGGGCGACCGAGACGCGGGCCGAGCGGGTTTCCACCGGCACCGCCATCTCCGGGATCAGCGTCACCCCGATACCCGCGCCCACCATCTGCACCAGCGTCGACAGCGAACTGCCGTCCATCAGCTCACGCGGGGCGGCGGATTGCAGGTTGCAGAAGGACAGCGCCTGATCGCGGAAGCAGTGGCCCTCTTCCAGCAGCAGCAGACGCATCCGGCGCAAGCCGTCGCCATCCGGCACCGGCTGGCCCGCGTCCGCTTCGGGGCGCACGAAGACAAAGCTCTCGGAGAACAGGGCCACCTCCTCGAAGGCGGGCTCCGAGACCGGCAGTGCCACCACCGCCGTGTCCAGCCGCCCTTCGGCCAGCTCCTGCAGCAGCCTCGGAGTCACGCTCTCGCGCACCTGCAAATCCAGCCCTGCGTGCAGACCGGTCAGCCGCCCGGCGATGGCGGGCAGCAGGTAGGGCGCAACGGTCGGGATCACTCCCAGCCGCAGCCGCCCGGCCAGCCCTTCGCGCGAGGCCCGCGCCAGTTCCCCAAGCTCTTCGACCGAGCGCAGGATAGTGCGGGCGCGTTCGGCCAGCTCCTCCCCAAGCCGGGTCAGCCGCACCTGCCGGGCGCCGCGTTCGACGAGCTGCACGCCCAGGGTTTCCTCCAGCTCCTTGATCTGCACCGACAGTGCGGGCTGCGACACAGCGGAGGCCTCGGCGGCGCGGCCGAAGTGGCGGTGCCGGGCAAGCGACTCAAAGTAGCGAAGCTGGCGGAGGGTGAGATTCATCATAGGACTTCCCTATCACTCCGATCAGTAAATGCAACTTATGCCAATGACATTCCTTTGCTAGGCTCGATTCGACATCAGAACGGACCCGGCGCCTCTCCAAGGGGGCAGCGCCGGGCAGACTCAGCGGCCGGAGAGGAGCGGCCGCACCGCACCTCAGCACGACAGCCAAGATCGGAGACAGACATGGACGGAAACGACGCCGCAAACGCAGGCAAATGCCCGGTGATCCACGGCGCATCGGCGATTGGAGGCACCACCAACAAGGACTGGTGGCCGAACCTCCTCAACCTCAAGGTCCTGCACCAGCATGCGCCCGCGTCGAACCCGCTGGGCCAGGATTTCGACTATGCCGAGGCCTTCAAGTCGCTGGATCTGGAGGCGGTGAAGCAGGATCTCTATGCGCTGATGACCGACAGCCAGGACTGGTGGCCAGCGGATTACGGCCACTACGGGCCGCTGTTCATCCGGATGGCCTGGCACAGCGCGGGCACCTACCGGGTGGCCGACGGTCGCGGCGGCGGCGGGTCGGGCAGCCAGCGCTTTGCGCCGCTGAACTCCTGGCCGGATAACGGCAACCTCGACAAGGCGCGGCGCCTGCTGTGGCCGGTCAAGCGGAAATACGGCAACAAACTGTCCTGGGCGGACCTGATGATCCTCGCCGGCAACTGCGCCATCGAATCGATGGGCGGCAAGACCTTCGGCTTTGCCGGCGGGCGCGTCGATGTCTGGGAGCCGGAGGAGGACGTCTACTGGGGGTCGGAGACCGAGTGGCTCGCCACCAGCGACAAGCCCAACAGCCGCTACTCGGGCGAACGTGACCTCGCGAACCCGCTGGCCGCGGTGCAGATGGGCCTGATCTACGTGAACCCGGAAGGACCCGATGGCAACCCGGACCCGATTGCCTCGGGCAAGGACGTGCGGGAGACATTCGCCCGCATGGCAATGAACGACGAGGAAACCGTGGCGCTGGTTGCGGGCGGCCATACCTTCGGCAAGGCGCATGGCGCGGGCAGCCCGGATCTGGTGGGCGTGGAGCCCGAGGGCTCCGAGATGGAGCATATGGGACTGGGCTGGCTCAACACCCACGGCAAGGGCAACGGCGCCGACACCACCACCAGCGGCATCGAGGGCGCCTGGAAACCCAACCCGACCACCTGGGACATGGGCTATTTCGACGTGCTCTTCGGCTACGAGTGGAAGCTGGTGCAAAGCCCCGCGGGCGCGCATCAGTGGCAGGCGCAGGACGTGAGGCCGGAGCACATGGTGGTGGACGCCCACGATCCCAGTAAGAGGCATCCGCCGATGATGACCACCGCCGACATGTCGATGCGGATGGACCCGGTCTATGAGAGGATCGCGCGGGATTACCACGCCAACCCGGAGAAGTTTGCCGATGCCTTCGCCCGCGCCTGGTTCAAGCTGACCCACCGCGATATGGGGCCGAAATCGCGCTACCTCGGGCCCGAAGTGCCGCAGGAAGACCTGATCTGGCAAGACCCGGTGCCGCCGGTAGACCATCCGCTGATCGAGGCGTCGGATGTGGCGGAGCTGAAGAAGCAGATCCTTTCCACCGGGCTTTCTGTCCCGGACCTCGTCAAAGCAGCCTGGGCCTCGGCCTCCACCTACCGCGGCTCGGACATGCGCGGCGGGGCCAATGGCGCCCGCATCCGCCTCGCCCCGCAGAAAGACTGGGAGGCGAACGAGCCGGAGCAGCTCTCCAAGGTACTGAGCGCGCTGGAGCGGGTGCAGGACGGTTTCAACAGCGCCCAGTCCAGCGGCAAGAAGGTTTCGCTGGCGGACCTTATCGTGCTGGGCGGCAGCGCCGCCATCGAAGCCGCCGCGAGAGACGCGGGATTCCCGGCGGAGGTGCCGTTCACCCCGGGCCGCACCGATGCGAGCGCCGAATGGACCGATGCGGACTCCTTCGCGCCTCTGGAGCCGCTCGCCGACGGTTTTCGCAACTACCAGAAGCAGCCGCTGGAGGCCCCGGCGGAGGCGCTTCTGGTGGACAAGGCGCAGCTCCTCGGGCTCAGCGCTCCGGAGATGACCGTTCTGGTTGGCGGCCTGCGGGTACTGGGCACCAACCATGGCGGCAGCCGCCATGGGGTCTTCACTGACAAGCCCGGCACGCTGAGCACGGATTTCTTCCGTAATCTGATGGACATGAGCACGAAGTGGAAACCGGCCAGCGATGACGGCGTCTATGAAGGCCGTGATGTCAGCAGCGGTGAGCTGCGCTGGACCGCAACGCGGGCGGACCTGGTGTTCGGCTCCAACTCGCAGCTCAGGGCGCTGGCCGAAGTCTATGCCCAGGATGATTCACGCGAAACCTTCGTCAAAGAGTTCATCGCGGCCTGGGTAAAGGTGATGAACGCGGGCCGGTTCGACACGCACTGACCCCGCTGTTAGCGGCCCGTTGCTACCGGGCCGCGGCCTCCTGCCAGCAGGCGGAGGCCGCGGCTATGGACGCCAGCGTCTCAGTTCAGGAAGAACGCCAGCGTCAGTCCCGCGCCGGTGAGGGTGACGAAGCCACGGAGCAGATGCGTGCGCTGAATGCGGCGGCTGATCCACGCGCCCCCGAAGCCGCCCGCCGCGGTTGCCAGCGCCAGTACCATCGCCTGCTCCCAGGCAATCATGCCGGCCATGGCGAAGGTCGCCGCCGGAATCAGCGACAACACCGCCGAGAGCAGGGTCTTCAGCCCGTTCATCCCGTGCAGGCTGACATAGCCCAAAAGACCAAAGGCCGCGAGCAGCACGATGCCAAGCCCGCCGTTGAAATACCCGCCATAGACGGACACCGCAAAGATCGCCGCGGCAGAGGTGACCGGCCCCGCTGCCGCGCTGCCGAAGCGGCGGGCCCAGCGCAGGAGCCCGGGGCCGGCAGCAAACAGCAAGGTCGCCGCGAGCAGCAGCCAGGGCACCACGCCGATGAAGACCTCGCCCGGGGTGACGATCAGCAGGCCCGCCCCGGCCAGCCCGCCCAGCGCCGCGATCAGTGCGGTTGCAAGCAGGCTCAGGGCCCCTTCGGCCTTGAGATCATGGCGGAAGCCCCAAGCGCTCCCTGCATAGCCCGGCAGGGCTGACAGAGTCGCGGTGGCATTGGCCGCCACTGGCGGAATGCCCAGCCAGATGAGGGCCGGAAAGGTCAGGAAAGTGCCGCCACCCGCGACCGCGTTGAGCACCCCTGCGCCCGCTCCGGCGGCAACAAGCAGCGCGATTTCCGTCAGTTGCATGGCAGAGTCCTTCATCCGCGATTGATCTGGCCAGGCTCTGCCATTCCGGGCTACTGGTATGCAAACTGGTCTGAAAAAGGAGCCGGCGATGCCCCGGCTGTCGCGCAAATCCGCCACCGCCCGGCTGCGCGCCTATCTGGCGCAGCATGCGGCAGGGGCAGGCGTCCGGCTGCCCGGTGAAAGATTGCTGGCGGCGGAGCTCGGCTGCAGCCGTGCAAACCTGCGGCTGTGCCTCGATGAGTTGGAGCGTACGGGCGAAATCTGGCGCCGCCACGGCCAGGGCACCTTCACCGGCCCCCGGCCCCGGCATCTGCCGGTGAGCGGCCACGCCTTGATCGAAGGCGCCACCCCGTCCCACATTATTGAGGCACGGCTGCTGCTGGAACCCCCGGTGGCGGCAGAGGCGGCGCGGCGTGCGGATGCGGCAGATGCGGCCTTCCTGCGCGCGCGGTTAAGCGAGGGCCGTGCAGCTGCCACGCCCAGCGCCTGCGAGCAGGCCGACGACCGGTTCCACCGCGCCATCGCGACGGTCGCGGGCAATCCGGTGCTGGCGGGAGTCCTGGCTTACCTTTCAGGCGCACGCCGGCGTGCAGCCTGGCAGCGCGGATGGGAGCAGACCTATCGCCGCCTGGCCCCGCGCGAGTTCCAGACCGTGCATTGTGCCCAGCACGAAGCGGTGGTCGAAGCGATCGCCGCGGGCGATGCCGCGGCGGCGGAACGGGCGATGCAGGCGCATCTGGAAACCATCCGGGCCGCAATGCCCGCAGCCCGACGGTAACGGTCTTGCAAGGTTACTCCGGCTGCAGTAGCTGCGCCCCCTGCCCCAGCCGCTCCACCCGCGTGCCGGCGGTGTAACCGGATTCGATCACCATGATCGCCAAGAGTCCCAGCATTGCCAGCGGCGGCAGCAGGATCGCATAGCTCAGCGCCAGCCGCTCCCAGGCCAGATGCATGAAGACAGCAATGATCAGGCCCGCCTTCAGGGCCATGAAAGTCAGAATCAGGCTCCAGCGCAGCAGCCCCTGAAACCCGGCATAGTCAACATAGTAGGAGGCCGCGCTGAGCAGGAACAGAAGCCCCCAGACCAAGAGATAGAGCCGGATCGGGTGCTGCTGGCCGTCGTCATGCGCGCTCTGCGCGGTATCGGCGGTTTGCGGTGCATGCGTCATAGCGGGTTCCTACCACAGATAGAAGAATGCAAAAATGAAGACCCAGACCAGGTCGACGAAGTGCCAGTAGAGCCCCATGATCTCGACGGCCTCGTAATCGCCGTTGCCTTGCGACATCCAACTGCGCTGGTTACGGTCGAAATCGCCGCGCCAGACCCGGTGCGCGACGATCAGCAGGAAAATCACTCCGATGGTGACATGGGTGCCGTGAAAACCGGTGATCATGAAAAAGCTGGCGCCGAACTGCTCCGCCCCCCAGGGGTTGCCCCAGGGGCGCACGCCTTCGGAGATCAGCTTGGTCCATTCAAACGCCTGCATGCCGACAAAAGTCGCGCCAAGCGCAGCGGTGGCCAGCATCAGCGCCGCCGTCGCTTTGCGCGCCTTGCGGTAGGCGCAGTTCACCGCCATCGCCATGGTGCCGGAGGAGGAGATCAGCACAAAGGTCATGATGGCGATCAGGATCAGCGGCAAGTCCTGGCCGCCGATGTGCAGGGCAAAGACCTCGCTGGCGTTGGGCCATTCCACGGTGGTGGAGCTGCGGGCGGTTAGATAGGCGACCAGGAAGCAGGCAAAGATGAAGGTGTCGCTCACCAAGAGAATCCACATCATCGCCTTTCCCCAGGAGACCCGCTTGAAGACCCGCTGGTCCGAGCTCCAATCTGCGGCAAAGCCGCTGTGGCCCTGGCGCGCCAGGGTGTGCTTCTGGCCTTGCACTGGATGGTCCATCACGTCTCCTCCTCAACTCTCCCCCGTTCAGGTCACAGCCGCGCGGCACAACGCCAGAAAGGCATTGCCCCAGCCCTGCAGCAAGGCAAAGAGCATAAGCCAGAATGCCAGAAGCGCATGCCAGTAGATCGCGCACAGCCTCACCCCGGGCAGCAGTCTGGCAGTGGCGGCCGCGGGCCGGGTCCAGAGCGCCGCGAGCGCAAGGAGGCCGCCAGCCATGTGCAGCCCGTGCAGCCCGGTGATCAGGTAAAAGAAGCTCGCTGCCGGTGCCCCGTCCAGCCGGTAGCCCCCGGCGGTGAGCGCGGCCCAGACCTGCAGCTGCCCGGCCAGGAACGCCAGCGTCGCGAGCACCGCGGCCGCCAGAGCCGCGCGCAGCCAGCGCGCCCGGCCTGCGCGCGCGCAGGCGACGGCAAATTGCAGGAAGCCGCTTGCCAGCAGCAGCAGCATGGTATTGGCCCAGACCTGCCCCGGCAGCGGCACCAGCTCCCAGGGCGTCTCCTCGATCTGCATCACGAAGGCACTGCCGAGCATTGCAAACAGCGCGCCGATCACCGCCACCAGCACGCCGACAAAGACGACGCCCGGCGCCCGGCCCGGACCATGGCCCGCAATTGGCGCGATCCCCGTCTCCAGCCAGGGCCGCGCCGCCAGCCGCTGGCGCGACAGCCACAACCCCGCCGCCAGCGCCACCAGCGCAAGGAAGGCGATGATGACGCTCACAGCTGCCTCCCCGCGCCCTCGGGCACCCAGGGATCGTTCTGCGCCAGGTAGTCTTCAGGCGCGCCTGGCACGCTGTAGTCATAGGCCCAGCGGTAGACATTGGGCAGATCGTCCCCCCAATTCCCGTGTTCGGGCGGCGTCGCGGGCGTGTGCCACTCCAGCGACGCCGCGCGCCAGGGGTTGGGGCCCGCCGCCTGCCCGTGCCGCAGGCTCCAGAACAGGTTAAACAGGAACAGGACCTGCACTGCCCCTACGAGCAGCGCCGCGGCCGAGATAAACGCATTCAGCCCATCGACCGGCGCGGTGAGGAAAGCGGGTTCGCCAATCTCAAAATAGCGCCGCGGCACGCCGACGAGCCCGACGTAATGCATCGGGAAGAACACCGCATAGGCGCCGAGGAAAGTGACCCAGAAATGGATGCGCCCCATGGCCTCGTTCAGCATCCGGCCGGTCATCTTGGGATACCAGTGGTAGACCGCGCCGAAGATCACCATAATCGGCGCCACCCCCATCACCATGTGGAAATGCGCAACCACGAACATCGTGTCCGACAAGGGCACATCGACCACGACGTTGCCAAGGAACAGCCCGGTGAGCCCGCCGTTGACGAAGGTCACGATGAAACCCAGAGCAAACAGCATCGGCAGGGTCAGGTGGATGTCGCCCTTCCACAGGGTCAGCACCCAGTTGTAGACCTTGAGCGCCGTCGGAATGGCGATGATCAGCGTGGTGGTGGCAAAAAAGAAGCCAAACCACGGGTGCATGCCGGAGACGTACATATGGTGCGCCCAGACGATGAAGCTGAGCGCGCCGATGATGACGATGGCCCAAACCATCATCCGGTAGCCAAAGACGTTCTTGCGCGCATGCACCGCGATCAGGTCGGAGACGATGCCGAAAGCAGGCAGCGCAACGATATAGACCTCCGGATGTCCGAAGAACCAGAACAGGTGCTGGAAGGCAATCGGGCTGCCGCCGCCATAGCTGAGCTTCTCGCCCAGCTCCACCAGCGTCGGCATGAAGAACGACGTGCCCAGCAGCCGGTCGAACAGCATCATCACGCAGGCGACGAACAGCGCCGGGAACGCGAGCAGCGCCATCACGGTTGCGGTGAAGATGCCCCAGACGGTGAGCGGCAGCCGCATCATCGTCATGCCGCGGGTGCGGGCCTGCAAGACGGTCACGGCATAGTTCAGCCCGCCCATGGTGAAGCCGATGATGAAAAGGATAAGCGAAACCAGCATCAGGACGATCCCGGCCTGCTGGCCGCCCGGAGTGCCCGAAAGCACGGCTTGCGGCGGATAGAGCGTCCAGCCCGCGCCGGTCGGCCCGCCGGGCACGAAGAAGCTCGCCACGAGCACCAGGACTGCAAGGAGGTAAACCCAGTAGCTGAGCATGTTGACAAAAGGAAACACCATGTCCCGCGCCCCGACCATCAGGGGGATCAGGTAGTTGCCGAAACCGCCGAGGAAGATCGCTGTGAGCAGGTAGATCACCATGATCATCCCGTGCATGGTGACAAACTGGTAATAGGCCTCGGGCGTGATGAAGTCGAAGACGCCGGGAAAGCCGAGCTGCAGCCGCATCAGCCAGGACATCACCAGCGCCACCAGCCCGATCGCCACCGCGGTGCCGGAATACTGGATGGCGATATACTTGGCGTCCTGCGAGAAGACATACCTGCCGATCCAGCCATGCGCATGCGGCGGCATCACATCGGGCACCTCGCGCGGCGGCAGGCTGCTGTCCGGTTCAGGCAGATAGTCGGTCATTGCGGTCCTCCCGGGGGGCGTTCAGGCCAGCTCCATGCGATCCTGGCTGCGCCGCGCCCGGCCGTCCCCCAACGGACGGGCGCTTCGCCATGCTCGCGGCTCTTCTCCAGCCCCTGCCTCAGCCGGGCAATAATGCGCCCGGCCAGCACGCCCCTATCGCCGGGCGACGCGGGTTGTTTCCCCGCTCTGAGTTTGGCTGGCGTAGTCCTCAAACGTCAGCTGCCCTTGCAGCCACTCCTCGTATTCTTCGGCCTCCACCACGGTCACCCAACCGCGCATGAAGGCGTGGGCGGTCCCGCAGTACTCGGCGCAGAGCACCTCAAACTCGCCGGTGCGGGTCGGCGTGAACCAGATGTAGGTCACCATGCCCGGCACCATGTCCATCTTGGCGCGGAACTCCGGCACGTAGAAATTGTGCAGCACGTCGACCGACCGCAGCAGCAGCTTCACCGGCCGGTCCACGGGCAGGTGGATGCCGCCGCCCTCGACAATCACGTCATCGCGGCCGAAGCGGTCATGCGGGCTGATGCCGAGAGGATTTTCGGGGCTCACCCATTCCGCATCCGCCATCCCGAGCCGCCCGTCGGCGCCCGGCAGCCGGTAGGCCCAGCTCCACTGCTGGCCGAAAACCTCGGCCTCGGCGGCGTCCTCGGGCACCGTGACAAACTGCTTCCAGACAAACAGCCCCGGCACAAGCATCGCCGCCACGCCCACGGCGGTGATCCCGGAGAGTATCCATTCCAGGCGCTTGTTCTCGGGATCGAACGCAGCCCTGTGGCCAGGGCGGTGGCGGTATTTCCAGACGCAATAGGCCATGAACAGCACCACCGCTGCAAAAACCGCGCCGGTGATCCAGAAGGTGATGACCAGCGTATTGTCGATATAATCCCAGTTCGACGCGATCGGTGTCCACCACCACGGACTAAGAAGATGGAACACGACGGATCCTGCAACAATCAGGACCAGCACGACCGCAATCAGCATCCCGCCCCCCTTTCCCCGCAGCCCACGGACCGGAGCGGCCCGGCAGGCGGGATCATCTGGCATGGAGAGGAAGTATAGCTGGTTTAGCGGATTTTTCCAGAAAACCCTGCGCGCCCGCAGCGGCCCGGCCCAAAGGGGGCTGCGCCCCTCTGCGCCCGGCAGCGCATTCACCCAATGGTATTTCCGGCGAGAAAGCAGCCTGGGCTCTGCCGCCACTTTCCGATCGCCAGCCCTCCTGCCGGATCTCCAGCCCGGCTTTTCCATTCCCTGTAAACCCGTGGCGGGCGCGGCAGAAGTCTGGCAGCATCACCGCGAGGCAGGAAGGGGATGCGGCGGCCGATGAAACGCAAAGAGCTGAGCCTGCAATGGCTTGAAATGTTCCAAATCTGTGCCCGAAAGGGCTCCCTGCAGGCGGTGGCGGGTGAGACCGGCCTGTCGGTCAGCACCGTGTCGCATCACCTGCGCAACCTCGAAGACCACCTGGGAGCGGCGCTCTTCGACCATTCCCGGCGGCCGATGGTGCTGACTCCCGCGGGCGCGCGCTTCCTTCGCAACATCGACGAGGCGCTCCTGGCTATCCGCAAGGCCAAGGCCGAGGTTTCGGCCGGCAACCTTGCGGAGACCCGGCTGCTGCGGCTGGGGCTGATTGACGATTTCGACAGCGATATCGCGCCGGAACTGGCGGTCTATCTGGCCGAAGCCCTGCCGAAATGCGATTTCCGCTATCACACCGACAGCAGCCACGGCGTGCTGGATCTGCTGCAGAACCGCCAGCTAGACGCAGGGCTGGCCAGCGACCCGCAAGAGCGGTTTCACGGGCTGGAGGCACGGCCGATGCTGCGCGATCCTTTCGTGATGGTGCTGCCTGCGGGCACTGCACACGACCCATCGGACGTTCTGCACGGCCGCACACCGCTGCCTTTCCTGCGGTTTTCGGCCCGGCTGATGATCGCGCGCCAGATCGAGGCGCAGCTGCAACGGACCGGGGTCAGCCTGCCCAACCGCTTCGAATGCGCCAACAACCAGACCCTGATGGCAATGGTGGCAAGCGGCGCCGGCTGGACCATCACCACGCCTCTGCAATACGCCCGCGCCCGCCGGTTCCGGCCGCGGTTGCAAGTGGTGCGCTTCCCGGGCCGCAGCTTTGCCCGCTCGATCGTGCTGGTGGCAAGCCCGGATTGTGCGCCGCCGGTGCTGGCGCTGGTGGATCAGAAGCTGCGCGATTTGCTCTCCAGCCATGCGATCCAGCCGCTGCACGCGGATTTTCCCTGGCTGCGGGACAGTTTCCATCTCGAAGACTAGGCGCCGCCCGGTTTGCTCCGACTTTCTGCAAGCAAGGCTCGCATGATTTCGAAGAGGGTGAAATTGACTTGGCTTACGCTGGGTCTGTGCTGTCCTTGCGGCAGCACAAGCCAAGAAAGCACGCGCCATGACCTTTCGCACTTTGAAATCCCGCACGCGCGCTGTCGTGATCGGCGGCGGCATCGCCGGATGCTCCACTCTCTACCACCTCACGCAGGAAGGCTGGCATGACGTCATGCTGCTGGAGCGCGACGAACTCACCAGCGGCACCACTTGGCACTCCGCCGCCCAGGTGACGAATTTCGGCACCAATCAGACACTGGTGGCGCTGAAGTCCCACTCCATCGCGCTCTACAAGGAACTGTCAGAGGACCCTGAATATCCCGTCGGCTACCACCACGGTGACGGCGGCATCCGGCTTGCGGGGACCGAAGCGCAGATGCAGGGCTACAGGCATTTTGCTTCGATGGCGCGGGGCGTGGGGGTGGAATTCGAGGTGATCGATGCCGCCGAGTGCGCCCGCCGCCACCCGCTGCTTTCGCCGGAGGGGCTGGCGGGCGGCCTGTGGGATCCGCTCGACGGCGACATTGACCCGGCCCAGCTGTGCCAGGCACTCGCCCGGCGGGCGCGCAAGGCGGGCGCCGAGGTGCACCGCCACACGCCGGTTTCCGGCCTCAGCCAGCGGCGGGACGGCACCTGGACCGTGCACACCCCGCGCGGCGATGTCGATTGCGATGTGGTGGTGAATGCCGGCGGTTACCGGGTGAACGAGATCGGCGCGATGATGGGCGTGCATCACCCCGTAGCGTCGATGGAGCACCAGTATTTCCTGACCGGGGACATTCCCGAAATCGCCCGGTCACGATCCCGGCTGCCGCTGATCCGCTGCCCGGTCAGCGACTTCTATTCCAGGCAGGAAAAAGACGGCCTGCTGATCGGCTTCTACGAGCAGGGCTGCAAGACCTGGGGCATGGATGGGATCGACCCGGATTTCACCAATGCGCTTTGCCCCGATGACCTGGAGCGGGTGATGGCGGTGATGGACGGCGCCTTTGCCCGCATGCCCGCCCTGCGCGAGACCGGCATCCGTAGCGTGGTGAACGGGCCGATCACCTATACCATCGACGGCGCGCCGCTGGTCGGGCCGGCGCCGGGCAAGCGCAATGCCTTCTGCATCATCGGCCTGCGCGCCGGGCTGGGTGAGGGCGGCGGCCACGGCTGGCTGCTGGCGCAGCAGATCGTGCATGGCGAGGCCTGCGTCGATACCTGGTGCCTCGACCCGCGCCGCTTCGGCCGCCATGCAAATGCCGAGCTGACGGCATTGAAGGCGGTGGAGGACTACCAGAACGAGTTCCGCTTCCATGTCCCGCACGAGCACCGCCCGGCCGGCCGCCCCGCCCGCACCACGCCGCTGACCCCGGTGCTGGGGGCCGCAGGCGCGGAATTTGCGGTGTTGAACGGCTGGGAGCGGGCGGATTTCTTTAAGCCTGACTGGGAGTTCGAGGCGACACCCGGGTTCACCTTCGGCGCCGAGTTCGATGTCATCGCAGCTGAGGTGAAGCAGGTGCAGAATGCCGCGGGTCTCAGCGAGGTGAACGGCTTCAACCGGCTGGAGATCACCGGCGCCGACCGGGAGGCCTTCCTTGACCGTATGTTCTGCACGCCGCTGCCCCGTCAGGACGGCCGGCTGCGGCTGGGCTACATGCTGACCCATCAGGGCATGGTGAAGAGCGAGGCAACGTTGGCGCGGCTGCCTGGTTCCGAGCGCGGGCCCGCGCGCATCTGGTACGGTTCCGCCGCCGCAAGCGAGGATCACGATCTGGATTGGCTGAGCCAGCACATCCGCCCGGACGAGGATGTGCAGATCCGCAGCCTGACCGAAGCGCAGACTGCGCTGGTGCTGGCAGGCCCAAGGGCGCGCGAGATCCTCTCCGCCTGCGCCCGAGGCAACTGGACCGCACAGGCCTTCCCTTGGCTCAGCGTGCGGGAATGTTTCGTGGGCATCGCCCCCGCCACGGTGATGAGCGTCAGCTACTCAGGCGAGCTTGCCTATGAAATCCACGTGCCGAATGCCTCGCTCCATGCGGCCTATCTGGCCCTGCGGCAGGCGGGCGCGGGGCATGGACTGGGCCTGTTCGGCGCCCGCGCGGCGGAGGCGATGCGGCTGGAGAAGAGCTTCCTGCACTGGAAGGCCGATCTGTTGACCGAATTCGACCCGTTCGAAGCCGGGCTGGACCGCTTCGTCGCATTGGAGAAAGGGGACTTCGTCGGCAGGGTGGCGCTGGCGGAACGCCAGCAGGACGGCCCCCGGCGGAGACTGGCGGCGCTGGAGGTCGGCTGCACCCACGCCCCCGCCCCCTCGGGAGCCTCGCTGATGACGGGTGGCGATGTGGCGGGGACGGTGACCTCGGGCGCTTGGGGCCACCGGGTGGGGAAAAACCTCGCGCTCGCTTATATGCGGCCGGAATACGCCGCTCCCGGCAGCACGATGCAGCTGGACCTCTGCGGCTGCCTGGTGCCCGCCCGGGTGATCCCTCCCTGCCCATATGATCCCAATCACAGCCGCCTGCGCGCCTGAGCCGATCCCTCGGTAAGAAAGGAAATTTGATGACAGTTACCTATCTGAAGAAGGCGGGTCCGCGCCCTGCGGCGGAGAACGCGGATATTCGCGACACTGTGGCCATCATGCTCGCCCGCATCGCTCAAGGCGGCGAGGCGGAGGTCCGCGAATATGCCGAACGGCTGGACAAGTGGACCGGGCGCATCACGGTCACGCCCGCCGAACGGGAAGCGGCCTGCGCCCGGGTGCCGGACGCACTCAAAGAAGACATCCGATTTGCCCATGGCAACATCCGCCGTTTTGCCGAGGCGCAGCGGGCGACCATAAGCGATTGCAAAGTGGAGCTGTTTCCCGGCCATTTGGCGGGGCAGAAGCAGATCCCGGTATCCAGCGTGGGCTGCTACGTGCCGGGAGGGCGCTACAGCCATGTGGCCAGCGCACTCATGACCATCACCACAGCCAAGGTTGCAGGCGTGCCGCATATCACCGCGGTCTCGCCGCCCCGCCCCGGCAACGGCATTCCCGACGCGATCCTCTATGCGATGGACCTGGCCGGGGCGGACGTGATCCTGAACCTCGGGGGTGTGCAGGGCATCGCCGCAATGGCGCATGGCTTCTTCGGGGCGCGGCCGGCCGATATCCTCGCAGGCCCCGGCAATGCCTATGTGGCGGAGGCCAAAAGGATGCTGTTCGGCCAGGTCGGCATCGACATGTTTGCAGGTCCCACCGACTCGCTGGTGATCGCTGACGCAACCGCCGATCCCGAAACCGTCGCCTGGGATCTGGCCGGCCAGGCCGAACACGGCGCCGACAGTCCGGTTTGGCTGGTAGCGACTGATCTGGCGCTGGCGCGGGAGGTGATGGCGCTGGTGCCGCGGCTCGCCGCCACCTTGCCCGAGCCCAACGCCACCGCCGCCGCCACCGCCTGGGCCGAGCGCGGCGAGGTCGTGCTGTGCGATACCCGCGAGGAGGCGGCGCAGGTGGCCGACACTTACGCGCCGGAGCATCTGCACGTGCAGGCTGCGGACCTGGACTGGTGGCTGGAGCGTCTAACGTGCTATGGCTCGCTGTTTCTGGGGGCGGAAACCACAGTGCCCTTCGGCGACAAGGCCTCCGGCCCCAACCACGTGCTGCCCACCAGCGGAGCGGCGCGCTATACCGGCGGGCTGTCGGTCCACAAGTTCATCAAGACCGTGACCTGGCAGCGCAGCAGCCCCGGCGCAGCGCAGGAGCTGGCCAGGCGCACCGCCAGCATCAGCCGGGTGGAGGGCATGGAGGGCCACGCGCGCTCGGCCGAGCGGCGGCTGGGCGGCGGACCGGAGGCAGGCTGAAGGCGGCAAAGCGGCACCGTCCGGCTTTTGCCTGCGTAATTTTCCGGCAACGGCACCGGTCTACCCGGATTTTCCGCGCCTGTCCTCCGCTGTCGCATATGGCGCATTCCGGCAGGCTGCAGGCGGCGTGCGGGACCCGCGTGCGCCGTCGTTTACCAGCGGTGAAATGCAATGCCCGCCGTGCGCGGACCCGATTGCACACCGCTGCTGCGGCGGCGGCGAAGTCACGCTATAATGGTATCAAATACGACAGCTTTCAGCCGCCGCGTCAGGCCAGTTGGAACTAAGAGTTATTGCAAGTGGCTATACAGCCCGCACCGCTGCCGCCGGCACTCTGGGCACGAGGACGCGCAGTCCCGGACCCGTATGCCACGCCCGGGCCAGCGACCGCCTTCCGCCCCGGCGCCTGGCGCCGCAAGCCTGCGCCGGCAACCCCGCGCGGGAAACAAGACCGGAGCCAATACCGGACCATAAACCAGCAAGGGAGAATTCTGATGTTCAAAACCACGCTCAAAGCCGCGGTATCGGCAACCGCCGCGCTGGCCGCCGCTCCGGCCGCCTTTGCCGCCGAGGAAATCACCGTCGCTTATTTCCTGGAATGGCCGATGCCCTTCCAATACGCCAAGGCCCAGGGCCACTACGAAGAGGCAATGGGCGTCAATATCAACTGGGTCTCGTTTGACACCGGCACCGCAATGTCCGCGGCGATGGCCTCGGGCGATGTGCAGATCGCGGTCAGCCAGGGGGTGCCGCCCTTCGTCGTGGCCACCTCCGCCGGGCAGGATCTGCAGGTGGTCGACGTGGCGGTGAGCTATTCCGACAACGACAACTGCGTGGTGGCCGAAGAACTGGAGATCGACAAGACCAGCGCGGGCGAGCTGGCGGGCAAGAAGGTCGGCGTGCCGATCGGCACCGCCGCGCATTATGGCTTCCTGTCGCAGATGGCGCATTTCGGCGTTGACGTGGGCTCGATGGAGATCGTCGACATGGCGCCCGCCGATGGTGCCGCCGCCTTTGCACAAGGCAACCTCGACATGGTCTGCGGCTGGGGCGGCGCGCTGCGCCGGATGAAGGAATACGGCAACGTGCTGCTGACCGGCGCAGAAAAGGAAGAGCTGGGAATTCTGGTCTTCGATGTCACCAGCGCGCCGTCTGCCTTTGTTGCGGGAGAGACGGAGCTCTTGTCCAAGTTCCTCAAGGTGACCGCCGAGGCCAACGCGAAATGGAACGCGGGCGACAGCAAGGACGAGATGCTGCCGGTGATCGCCAAGGACGCCGGCATGGACCTTGCCGACGCCGAGGCCACCATCGCCACCTTCACCTTCCCCTCGGTCGAGGAGCAGCTGTCGGACAAGTGGCTGGGCGGCGGCGCGCAGGAGTTCATGAAGGGTGTGGCTGATGTCTTTGTCCAGGCGGGCAGCATCGAAAGCGCGCTGGACAGCTATGAAAACGCCGTCAACACCCAGCCGCTGAGCGCCGCAAACGGCAGCTGAGGCCCGACGCCACCGCAAGGGTGCGGTCCCGTGGCGGGGCCGCCTCCGAACGGCTGCAAATTTGAAGGGATGATTATGTCAGGACTGGACATCAAGAACCTGTCCATGCGCTTCGACCTGCCCAACGGCAGCTCGGTGCAGGCGCTGAAGGATGTATCGCTGAGCCTTGAAGAGGGCGAGCTGCTGTCGGTGCTGGGCCCGTCGGGATGCGGCAAGACCACATTGCTCAATATCTTGGCGGGGTTTCTCGCTCCGACCGCAGGCACGGTAGAACTCAATGGCCATGTTGTAACCGGCCCCGACGCCGAACGCGGCATGGTGTTTCAAAAGGGCGCCCTGTTCGAATGGATGAACGTGCGCGAAAATGTCGAGTTCGGGCCCCGCATGAAGGGCACTCCTAAGGCCGAGCGGGACCGGATCTCCGACCACCTTCTCGAGATCGTGGGCCTAGGCGGCTTCAAGGACAAGGCCGTCTACGAACTGTCGGGCGGCATGCAGCAGCGGGTCGCGCTGGCGCGCTGCCTGGCCAATGAGCCGGACGTGATCCTGATGGACGAGCCCTTGGGCGCACTCGACGCGCTCACGCGGGAAAAGATGCAGGGCCTGGTGCTGAAGCTCTGGAAGGAGACCGGCAAGACCATCATCCTTATCACCCATTCAGTAGAGGAGGCGCTGCTGCTGGGCGAGCGGCTGATCGTTATGGCGCCGCGGCCCGGGCGCATCCACCGCGAATACCAGCTGCCTTTTGCGGAGCGCGGCGTGAACGCCGACCTGCGCGAAGTGAAGAAATCGGAAGGCTTTGCCGAGACAAGGGACGAGATCCTGTCGATGATCTGGGAGATGGAAGAGGAAATCATGGGCCGGACGGAGCAAGTGGCATGAACGTCCTACTGTTCTACGTGGCGCTGTTTGCGGGCGCCTTCTTCCTGGTCCGGCTGATCCGCCGCGGCATGGAGGCCCGGCATGACTTCACCAGCCTCAAGACCGTGACCTTCGGTGACGAAAGCGCCGTGCGGCCGGACCGCGCGGCCTCGGTGATCTCGGTGCTGGTGATCTTCGTGATCTGGGCCGCCTTCACCGGGTCGTCGCTGTTTCCGCTGCATGTGCCGGGGCCGTTCAGCGGCGAAACGCAGTTCACCTACACGCTGGAGAACGCGGACGGCGCCCGCGACGACGCCACCGTCCATGTGCGGGTCGCAGGCTTCGGGGAGGAAAATCCACGCTTCGAGGTGCCGCCGGGGAACGGCTTTGCCAAGGACGATGCACTGGCCGCCGCCGCTTCGCGCTCCTCGACACTGATCTTCGACCGCAACGACGAGGCCAAGCGCCAGGAAGGCGCGAAGGTCGTCGCCATCGACGGGCAGCCGATCAGTCCGGGCGGAGCAGTAGAAACCGGGGCCGGCACCGTCACCCTCACCGGCAAGGGTGCAATCAGCTTCACGCCGTCGGACGGGATGCAGATGAACCCGATCTGGCTGCCGGCGCCGGAAACCGTGGTTGCACGCTTCTTCGAGATCGCCTCCGAGGGCTATCAGAACTTCTCGCTCTGGCAGCATCTGGGCTGGTCGCTGCTGCGGGTGCTCGTCGGTTTCGTAACCGGGGCGCTGGTCGGCATACCGCTTGGCTATGCCATGGGGCTCTCAGGCTGGTTCCGCGGCTGGTTCGACCCGATCGTCGAATTCATGCGCCCCGTTCCCCCCTTGGCGCTGATCCCGCTGGTAATCATCTGGTTTGGCATCTGGGAGACCGGCAAGATCGTGCTCCTGTTCCTCGCCGCGCTCTGGATCATGACTATCGCGGCACGGGCGGGCGTCTCCGGCGTCAACATCACCAAGATCCACGCCGCCTATTCGCTGGGCGCCTCGAAATGGCAGATCATGCGCCATGTCATCATCCCTAACTCCCTGCCCGAGATCTTCACCGGTGCGCGGGTGGCGATGGGGGTCTGCTGGGGCACGGTTGTTGCGGCCGAACTGGTGGCGGCGCAGAAGGGCGCGGGCATGATGATCATTGCCGCATCGAAGTTCCAGCTCACCGACATCGTGATCATGGGCATCGTGCTGATCGGCATCATCGGCTACGGCATCGACATCCTGATGCGGAAGGCCGAGCACTGGCTGGTGCCGTGGAAAGGCCATAGCTGACCGCAATGCCCGCAGCGCGAGAGCTGCGGGCAAAACGCAGCAACCCTGCGTAGATATTATGAATTTTCAGTACCGCCGCTGGCGCCCCGGCGCGGGCAATCAACGGATATCGATGTCGCTACCGGCCGCAATCGGCGCTGGCCTCCCGGCAGCACGGCTCTATCTCTGGACTGACAGCGAAGGCCCGCCCGGCCCCAACCGGCCGGACGGTGAAACGTTCACCCAGCAAAACCTGCCTGCCCAGAGGCGGCCTGCCGGGTCGGCCTGTGCGGGACGGGCAGGAACGGAGAGCGAAAAAGTGTGCAGCGCAGACACTTCAATTCGGCGCGAATTGGGCGCGGTGCTGTTTGCCGACGTGGTCGGCTACGCCCGGCTGATGAGCTATAACGAGATCGACACCTACTCCACCCTGAAATCGCTGCTGGTCGAACTGGAAAGCGCCTGCGAGGAGCATTCTGGCCACGTTGTCTCGATCCGCGGCGACGGGGTGATGGCGCTGTTCGGCAAGGCCGCGGATGCGGTGCGCTTCGGCGTCGAGCTGCACCGCATCGCCGCCCGCAGCAATGAAAGCCGCCCGCCGGCCCAGCACATCCGCTTCCGCGCCGGAGTGCACCTGGGCGAGATTCTGAAGGACGACCGCGGCATTCACGGCGACAACGTCAATATCGCAGCGCGGCTGCAGGAAATCGCCGAACCCGGCCGCGTTTTCGTGAGCGAGGCAGTCTACGAGCAGATCCGCGAAAAGCTGCGCTTCGGGTACGAGTTCCTCGGGGCGCAGGCGCTCAAGAACATCGCCCGCCCAGTGCCCACATATTGCGTCCGCAGCGAGGTCGAGGGCGCGGCGATGGCGGCCACGGTGCGGCCCGGTGCGCTGCTCGCTGCGCCGCCCCCCCGCGAGGTGCCCTCGGTCGCGGTGCTGCCCTTCGAAAGCCTGGGCGAGGACACTGCGGACAACTGGTTCGGGGACGGGCTGACGGACGATATCATCCTTAATCTGTCGAAATTCCGGAACCTCTTCGTGATCGCACGCAACTCCGCCTTTTTTTTCAAGGCGCAGTCTATGCCGCCCCAGGAAGCCGCGCGCAAGCTGGGGGTGCGCTACGTGGCCCGCGGCAGCGTGCGGCGCCAGGGCAACCGGTTGCGTATCACTGCCGAACTGATCGACGCCGAGGCCGGACGCTCAATCTGGGGCGAGCGTTACGACCGCAGCATCAGCGACATTTTCGCGATCCAGGACGAGGTGACTGAGGCCATCGTCTCCTCCGCCGCGGTGCTGATTGAGGCGCAGGAGCGCCAGCGCATGGCGCAGGCGGTGCCCGCGGACCTTGCCGCATACGGTTTCGTGCTGCGCGGGCAGCAGTACATCTTCCGCTACACACGGCAGGACAATCGCGCGGCGCAATCTCTGTACCAGAAAGCGCTGAAGCGGGACGGGCAATATGCCCGCGCTTCCGCCGCGCTGTCGCGCACGCTCAATATAGACTGGCGCTATTCCTGGGCACCCGATGCCGACCACGCGCTGGACACGGCGCTGGAGTACGCCCAACGCGCCGTGGATCTCGACCCGACCGATGCGCGCGGCTTTGGCGAACTGGGGTTTGTGCACCTCTACAGGAAGGACCATGAAGCCGCGCTCAGCGCCTACCAGCGGGCGCTGGCGCTCAATCCGAACGACGCCGATCTGCGCTCGGACTATGCCGACGCGCTGGCCCATTCCGGCGACAATGAGGCCGCGATCAGCCATCTGCAGCAAGCAATGCGGCTCAACCCCTATTTCCCCGACCAGTACCTGTGGCACCTGGGCGGGGCCTACTACAACCTTGGCCAATATGACGCGGTAATTGCCACGCTGAACCGGATGAATAACCCGACCGAGGGCCAGCGCATGCTTGCGGCGAGCTATGCCCAGCTTGGCCAGATCGACAAGGCACGGGAAATGGCGCGCAGGCACCGCGCGGCACATCCGAATTTCTCGCTCGAACGCTGGGCGCAGGTGCAGCCTGACAAGCTGCCGGAGGATACCGAACGCTTTGTCGAAGGACTGAAGAAAGCGGGCTTTTAGAAACGGCACCCCGGTTTCCTCGCCCCGATCCGCGGTGGCGGCCGGATCAGTCGCTGCCGCGGGCCTTGGCGCCGCTTACTTTCGCGCCGCTCACCTTCGCGCCGCTGACCTTCGCACCACTGACCTTGGCGCCGCTCACCTTGGCGCCGCTGATGCCCGGCCCGGGGCTTCCGAAATAGACATCCAGCAGCACCTGCTCCAGCATGCCGGTCATTACGTCCATGCGGATGGTGTAATCCGCCTTGTCGTAATCCCAGACCCGGATGCCGTCAGCGACCTGATACTCCGCCGAGGCCACGCCCGAGTCCGACGGATCGAGCGGCGCCCGCGAAAACGCGCCGCTGCGGGTGTAGGCCTTTTTACCTTTGCCATGGACCATGAATACCGTGGGTTCCGGCAGCTCGTAGTAGCTGCCCTCATAAGCAAAGCCGTAGATCCGCGCCAGCACCGCATTTCCGGCGATCTGATCCTCCAGAAGCCGGTTCTTGCCCAGCGCCCGGCGTTTGCGCACCTGCTTGAATTTCTGCTTGTCCCCGCCAAGCTTGCGGGTCTGCAGCCAGAAGCCCTTCTGCGGCCCGCGCTCAACCTTGACGACGGTTTTCTTGGGGTATCTCTGCTGATCCTCCCAGGGGTTCCCCGGCCCGCCGCCGACCGTGTAAAGCCCGTTGTTCTTCTCGTCTTTCTGCCCTGTGAGCAGGATCTTGTCGCCGGGCGCCACCGCCTGTTCACTAACCTTCAACCCCTGCAGGCTGCCGATATGTTCGGCACTGCCCGCCTGAGCCACTGGCAGGTCCGCTTCCCCGCCGGCAATTTCGAGATCTTCCACAACACGCCCAAACAGAAGCACTTCAGAAAAACTGAGTAAGGATTCGGCCACCGTACTCACTCCGTGGCTAAAGGAACACAAACATACTAACGGGCTGTCCCCTGCCGCACCCCGGGCTGCAATTGCCGCGGCGGGAAAAACCTATTCCTAAAAAATGCCACAAAAACGGGCATAAAACAAAGGTTATTGCAAACACCTACTCCGGCACGCGGACGCGCACCGAATGCGCGTGGCTGTCCTCCCCCCCGTCCGCCAGCCGCGGGCCGGGCCGTACCAGGCCGATCTCGCGCATCCGGAAATTGCCTTCGATGATGCTTGCAAAGGCGCCCCCGGTGATCTCGCGATCCACGTGAAGCAAGGCCTCCTCCACCGCGGCATAGCTGAGACAGTCCGCCTCCAGCAGCTGCCAGGCCCCGGCCAGGTAGGAGCCCATGAAGTCGCGGGCCTCGATCAGGGCAATACGGAAGCCCTCGGGGTCAAGGGCATAACGCGCATCGAACTGCGCCTGCATTACCGCGCCATACTCCGGGCTGCCTTCCAAGTGGTCAGAGAGGTCCTCCATCTCCGGCGTGATCAGCCCGTGCACCAGCAGGCGTTCGTGGAAGATATCGACCAGGATATCGAACAGCGCCCCGGTCAGCGGTTCCGACAGCGCATGCTCGCTGCTCCAGCCGCCAGCGAACTCCGACAGCACCCTGGTATTGGCCGCCATGCGGATCTGCGCGTTTTCGGACAGTTCGGCAAAGCGGTTCAGCTGGTTGAAGGTATAGAGATTGCCCCGGGTCTGCTCCAAGAGCACCTCGATCACCGAGCCGAAATGCAGCGCCGCCAATAGCGACACCATGTCGGCGGCGGATTCGTGGAAACCGTAATATTCGCCTGGAGCCGTCTCCTCGCTGGGCATGCCGACGACGCTGTAGATTATCGCATGGCCGATCTCATGCGCGACCACGTCGAAGTTGAGGCTGTAGGGCCGGTATTCGCCGCCATGTTCATGGCTGCCGCCGGTCTCCAGGAAGCCCCAGCCGATGTGGGCATTGTCCAGTCCCGGCAGCAGCGACAGCTCCAGCCGGTCGAAATCGCGGGCAAAATGCCAGGGAAGCTCATGCCCGAAATAGAATTCCCAGACGTCCAGGGTGAAATGCGCCGACGCGAATAGATGCGCGGCCTCAAAGCCGGGATCGTCCGGGGTGACATGCAGGAAGTGCCCTTCTGCATCGGGAGCGGCGGCCGGGCCCCGCGGGCCGCCCCAGGGCGGCAGGTACATCTGCGGCCCGGCGGGGCCTGCGATTAGCGCACCGTATGGCACTGTCTTGCCCAGGGGATCGACCGCATACATGCGCGGGTCCGACGGCCCCGGCCCGACCGTGCCCGGGGGCGCAGAGATTTCGATCAGCTCCAGCACTGGCTCTTCCGTCAGAAAGGGGGATTGGGGGAACAGAAGGAAGCGGGTGCCCGGGGCCTCGCCGCCGCTCTCGTCGCTCATGTCTCTCCCCCTCCCTGCTGCCCGGCTCAGCCGCTGCTCCGGGCCGCCTGCCCGGCTTGAAACTGGCGGAAGCGGTACTCTTCCGCAATCAGCCGGCAAAGCGCGTCCCGGCTCGCCATTCCCAATCCGGCAGCATAGGCGCCGATGTCCGGCGGCAAATCCATGTCCCAGAGCTCCTCGAAGAACCAGAGCAACAGGCTTTGCTGACCGGCCGGATCAAAAGAGGGTTCTTCACCAGTGCCGCGGACCGCCTGCCGCTTGGCCTCCGCCCGCGCCGCCAAGGCCGGATAGCCGCCCGACAGCCGCAGCTCCGCCAGCAGATGCGGGCCGAGCTCCGCGCCGGCCTCTGCTCCCATCTGTGCCGCCTGCGCCGAGCCGCGCAGCAGGTCCTCGTAACTGGCCGCGTCCAGCCCGTTCTCCGACAGCCAGCGCTGCAGGTCCTGGCGCCGCAGCAGCCCCGCGGCTGCCCGGTGGCGCGCCATTTCCTCAAGCAGCGCCGTGCGGCCGGGCTCCGCGCGCCGCGCAGCGCGGCCTGTCCCGGCAAAGAAACGCAGGCAGGCGCGCGGTAAAAGCGCAGCGTAGCGCGGCGGATCAAGGCGCAATTCATCCAGCACCGCCTGTTCGCCCGCGCCCGGAACCTGGTCCGCCATCCGCCGTGTCAAGCCCTGCCACGCCAGGGTGCGTTCCATCCGCTCGGCTGGCGGTGAGAAAGCCGGGGCTTGCTCCAGGTGTGCCGCCATCTGCGCGAGCATTTCACAAGCGTCGCGGGCCTTGGCATCAATGCGCCCGGCAGGCAGCCAATCGGAAAGCCGGGAGACCTCCGCCCCATCGCCCGCGGCTGCCAGGATCCGCTCCCATCGGCGCTCCTTGTAGAACAGCGCTTTGGCCGCACCGCACAGCTCCGCCGCTGCCTCCGCGGACAGCACCCCCGCCCTGCAGGCCGCGTCGAGAGTGGCGCGCACCGTTACCATCGGCTCGCTCAACGGCGGGAAGCCCAGCGCTTCGGGGCCGTGCAGGAGCGCGACCTCGTCATCATCACTAAGCGCCCCGCTTGCATAAGCTTCGTAGATGGCCCCCACGCCTATCATCCCGAAATGGTCCAGCTCGGCGGCCCGGAGCGCGCCCATGCTGGCACTGCCGAAGACGGCGATGCCCTGTTCCAGCGCCCAGAGGATTTCCTTGTGCCAGACCGAGGGCACACCGTCGAAATAGCCATCGATCAGGCCGATGGCCGTCGCCCCCTCACAGGCGGCGCGATAGATGTCGCCCTGGCGCGCTGGCGGGCGCACCTCTGCCGCCACCAGATTGCGCACCCGCCCCGCCGCGAGCGTGGGGCCGCAGAAAACAACCGCGCTCACGCCGCCGCCCCGGCCCGGAGCGCGCGCGCACCGGGGAGGAAGTCCGGATCGTCATGCGGCGCCTCCAGCCCCGGGATCACCGCCCGCACGACGGCAATGCCGATCTCCCCCCGCGACAGATCCGCCATAAGCACCTGGCCGAACCCCGCCGCCCTTAGCTGTGCAAGCAGCCAGCCGAGGTCTTCCTCGAAGGTCTGGCTTTGCCAATTGGGCGCCTCCTCGAACCGCGCCGCGGCCTCGCTGCCGCGGATCAGCCCACGCACATAGCCTGCCCGGCGGGCCATCGCCGCATCGGTGAAATCCGCCGGATCCAGATCGTCGCGCGCTCCCGAGACATAGGTCAGCCGGGTCTGCGCCGCTTCGCTCAAAGCGCGCAGCAGCGCGATGCCCCGGTCCGGATGGCAGCCATCGCCGATGCCGATGTGGCCGGACCGCCCGCCGCCCTCGCAGATCATGCAGTGAAAGCAGGCAACGCCGGTATCGGTGGTCATGTCCCAGATCCCGGCCTCTACCCCCGCTGCGGCGAGCCGGGACAGCACCCCGGCGCAGGCCTGATCGCTCACCGTCGCAGGATCGAGCCGGGGCCCAGGCGGCGCCTGGTGCCAGAGAGTTGCAGCGTCGCGCTCTACCAGTTCGCAGATGGCATGGCAGGCGGCCTCGAGATAGCCGTTGCCGGAGGCCAGCCCATTGGTGCTGCGCGGAAACGCTCCCTGCCCTCCCGCGGGCGGACCGGTGTAATCAGTGTCAAGCAGTTCCGAGGGCACCCAGCAGGGCGTGCGGCTGTTCAGCTCCTGCACCCGGGTCCAGAGTATGGCACGCTGCGGATCGAAACTGCCGCCCTGCACCCGCGGCAGGCGGGCGGTATCAGCCACCGGGCCCTCCTTTGCCAGGTCCGCAGCGCGGGCGCAGCGTTGCGGCAGGCTGATCCGCTCGGCATGCCAGCTCTCTGCCGCTTCCATCACGGCGGACGCCTGCGCAGCCGCAAGCGTCAGCCCCTTGCCCAGCGAAACCGCAACTGAGCGGGAATTGGGCCGCGCGGCCATCACAACCGGCAGGCCGATCCGGTCCAGCCCAGTCAGGTTGGCGATCCGGGTGATGCCCATGCGGGCGAAATGCGGCCTGACCTTCTCCAGCGTCCGCGCGGGGCCGCGCAGCCGGTGGGTGCCGTGCAGGTAATTCTTCCGCGATGCGGCGCACATGCGGCGGGCCTCACGTTCGTTCTGCGTTTAGTCCGGATGTCTGGGAGTCCGGTCTTCGCTCCTTCAAACCATGCTGGCTAGTTCCGGAGGGAATCTGCCACGGGCCAGCAAAGGCGCCCGCGCGGCACGGTCCGCCCGTCAAGGATGATTGATCCACTTGCGCCGGTCAACTATGCGCTGCACTGCCCGGAGGCCGGGTCACGCGGTTTCCGTCTCTTCCTCTTTCAGATGCAGGGTGAAGTGAATGGCCGTGCCCTCGCCGGGCTGGGGGTCACACCAGATGCTGCCATTGTGGCGCTTGGCGATCTTGGCGCAGGTCGCGAGGCCAAGGCCGGTCCCGGGCAGGCCGCTGGTACGCTGCAGCCGCGTGAACGGCTCGAAGATCCGCTGGCGGTACTCGACCGGCACACCGATGCCGTTGTCAGCCACGGTTATACGCACCCCGCCCTTCTCCGGCACAGCGCTGATCTGGATGCGGGGCGTGCGGCCGCCGCTGTACTTAATGGAATTGCCCACCAGGTTCTGCAGGAGCTGGGTGATCTCGGGAGGGAAGCAGCGCACCGAGAGACCGTTTGACCTACATTCAATGCGGGCGCCGGATTCCGCGATATCCTGTACCATCGTCACCCGCAGGCTTTCGACCAGGCTGTCCACCGTCACCACCTCAGCGGCGCCTTCGCTGTGCGGATTGATATGGCACGCCAGGCGCTCGATGAGGTCAGACATCCTCGCTACGGATTTCTTGATCAGCTCGAAACCGCGGGCGACATCCTTCATCTCCCCGGCGGTGTAGTCCTCCTGGATCTGACTGCTGAGGAACTGCAAGGCCCGGACCGGCGCCCGCAGATCATGCACCAGCACGTCAGAGAATAACTGGAGCTCATTCCGGTGCTCCTCGATGCGCCAGCGCATGTCGGCCACCTGCAACGCGTTCTTGACCATCCGCTCCAGCGCGCGTGCGGTGATCGCCGATTTCGGAATATAGTCGTCGGCCCCTCTAAGAATGGCACTCTTGGCGACCTCCTCGTCGCCCTGGCCGGTGATCACGAAAAGGACGAGCCGCGGCCAGGCTGCCTTGAGGTGCGCAATCAGCTCCAGCCCCGTGCTGCCGGGCAACAGGTAGTCTACGAAAGCCACGTCCACGTCGGTGTCTGTGAAACCCAAAGCCTGGCGGCCGTTTTCGGCCTCATACAGACGGGCATCGGGGTAGAGCTTTCCAAGATGCCGGCGCAGCAGTTTGCGGTCACCGGCATCGTCATCGACGATCAGAATGTTCTGCGCGGTCATCGCTGTATCCTTCTGGCATTCTTTGCGTCCTTCTGGCACCGCAAATCGGGTCCGGGCTGGCCGCACGGAACAGCCGGCGTTCCGGCAAGCCTCCCCGGCGGCGTCACTGCAATTGGCGGGCCCCGGCGGTGCCCAGCGCGAGACGGCAGTCGTGCACCACGGTTTCCACGTCATCCATAAACATCACCATGTCTTTGCAGCTGCGCTCCAGCGCAGAGAAATCCGACAGGTGCACCGGGTCCGCGCCCTCCCCGGCGCGCGCCTGCGACTTGATCACCCGCAAGCCCGCCAGCGTCCGGCTGAGCAGCACCCGGATCTCTGGCCCGCAGCCCAGCATGAAGCGTTCGAAGATGCGTTTCAGTTCCTTTTCCGAAGCGCGGCTGCTGGAGAGCTGGCCGTAGAGCGCGCGCCGTTCGATCGCGGAGGTCACCGACTTGATCAGCGCGTCCACTGTCAGCTGCTCCTTCACGATGTAGTCGGCGCAGCCCTTGCGCATCGCCTCCACCGCGATCTGGTAGCTGGTGGCGCTGGTGAGCATGATCGGCACCGCCTGTACCTGATCCTCATGCGTGACCAGGATCTTCAGCGCATCAAGGCCGGTGTCCATTCCGAGGTTATGGTCGAGAAACACCAGATCGAAGAACTCGTCCTCCAGTTTCTGGCGCATCTCCTGAAGGTTGGCGGCCTCGTGGAAATCGATTTGCAGACCAGCGCTGCGGCAGATCTTGCGCAGGCGCATCCGGTCGATTTCATCGTCGTCCACCGAAAGGACGTTCAGCAGCAGCGGACGCTGCTGCCCGCCAGCCGGATATTCAGGCATTTGCATATTCGACATAACTTCACCCCGTAAACTTCACCACATCTTCGCCCGCGCCCGCACAAAGGCGCGAGATGCAGGACCGCATGACGCAGCCGCCGCAAAGATACTGAAGTTTCGGGGGATCAGCGTTAACGAAACCTGAGCACGGGCGGTGTTTAGGGTTTTTTTAACGCTGGCGAAGCGGCCGGCAGCGATTTTTCACGGGCCGCTTGCGCATTCCGCAGGCGCGCAGGTGCTGTTGCGGCAGCATCAAGCCACATTGGCGAGGACCGCGGCTGCAGCGGGCAGGAAGCATCGTACCCCCGTAGGTTCCATGTTCCGGGGGGCTTCGGACCGGAGGGGAAAATAGCAGTGGGCGCCACCACGGTCTGCCGCACCGGGCGCAGGATTTGGGAAGGGAAGACCGGCTTTCGCGGAACTGGCAGCACGTTACGGTGGATCACCGGACCGATTGGCCTCCCGAGAGGATGGCCGGCCTACCATCGCACAGCCTGCGGCCGAGCCGTCCGTAAGCAACGCGTCTTTCAGTGCTGAAATCCGGTTCATGGCGGCCAGCGGCGAAGCAGCCGGCGAGGGCGCGGCATCTGCACTCTGGCGCTCGACGCCCAATTCGCCCGGGCAGCGATGCTGGTGCTGAGCCCGCTGATAGGCAATGCGGTAAAGCGCGCGGCGCCGGCGCGGCTGTGAATGCCCTGGAACAGCCGGAACCAGCCTCCAGCGCGCAGAAAAACCGCCGTGCGCGGGAACTCGCAGGCCTGTCAGCGGGTTTCTAAGGCATGATTTCAGGTTCTGCAGCGAGGAAAGCAATATGCACAGCATCTTCTACATCATTGGCGTGGTCGTGGTGGTCCTCGCCCTGCTCAACTTTATTGCGTGATTACAGGAGACTGAACAATGCCTGAACAGGACAAGATCAAATCCGCCGCCAATGAAGCCGCCGAGACGGCCAAGGCGATGGCGCAGGACGCTGTGGAAACCGCCCGGAACGAAGCGCAGGCGCGTGCCGATGCCGCTAAGGAAGGGGTGGCAAAGGATGTGAAATCCGTCGCTTCCGCCCTCCGCGATGCCTCTGAGGAAATGCGCTCCGGCACCCCGCAAGAGCGGGCAGTTGGCCAGATCGCCGGCACTCTTGCCGATGTATCAGACGCGATCCGGGATCAGGATCTCGGCGACATGGTTAACTCGATGTCGTCCTTCGCGCGGAAGAATCCCGTGATGTTCCTCAGCAGTGCCGCGCTTCTGGGCTTTGCTGCGGCCCGGTTTGCCAAGGCATCCGACAGTGGCCAGCCCGGCGGCAGTGGCTCCCAAGGCAGCAGCTACGGAAGCCACGGCGGATACGGAGCCCAGGGAAGTACCGCGGGCAGTGCCCAGTCCAGCAGCTACGGCACCCAGGGCGGCAGCCAGTCAATGAGCGCAGCCGCGCCAGGCAGCGCCCAGACCGCTTCCCGGCAATCCGGCACGCCGGCGCCGGCCATTAACAGAGGAGAGAACTGATGCGTGAGACAGACGGCTCCGGCGGCCCCAGCGCCGCAAATATCCTGACCGATGCACTGAACAATATCAGCTCGCTGATCCGCAACGAGCTGGCCTTGGCCCGTGCCGAAGTCAGCGACAACATTAACCGGGCTGCAATAGCGCTCGGCATGATCGTTGGCGCCGTAGTGATCGCCCTCGTTGCGCTGAACGTGCTCGCGGCCGCGCTCGTGGCAGGTCTTACCGAAGCGGGCATTGATGCCGGCTGGTCGGCACTGATTGTCGGAGTACTCTTCGGCGTGATCGCCTTTGCTATGGCCGCCAAGGGCACAAACGATCTGAAACTCTCCAGTCTCGCGCCGACGCGCACCGCAGAAAACGTGAAGCGCGACGCCCAAACCCTCAAGGAGACGTACAATGACAAGTGACAACCGTTCCCCCCAGGAGATTGAACGCGAGATCGAACGGGACCGGGCGCAACTCTCCAGCAATCTGGAGCATCTCCAGGACCGGTTTTCGGTGGATGGCGTCGTGCGGCAGGTGACCGATCAGCTGCGTGAGCACGGCGGCGAGCTGGGCCAGGCAATCACCCGCACGGTGAAGGAAAATCCGGCCGCCGTGGCGCTGACCGGGATCGGGCTGGCTTGGATGATCTTTGGCGGCGGCCCCAAGACGCGCGGGGCTGACGATTACCGCAGCTACCGCGGCCGCATGTCGAGTGGCCGCCAAGGCGGCAGTTACCTTGAAGACGACGAATTGCAAACCCGCCAAACCTACCGCGGCAGCCGTCCGATCCCGCGTCCCGACCCGCGCTTCAAGGGCGGCTCCGTGGGCGTACCGGCCTGGGCACTGGAAGATGAGGACGACGAGAGCCTCTCGGACCGTGCCGCTGCCAACGCCGCCGCTGCCCGCGACAGCGTGACCGGCGCGGTAGGGGCCGCCCGTGACAAGACCGCCGCCGCAGGTTCCGCCGTAGCCGACAAGGCATCCGACGCCTCGTCCGCCATCAAAGGCAAGGCAGCCGAGGCCGGAGCGGCCGCGAAGGGCCACGCCTCCGCCGCCGCGGAGTCGGTTTCGGCGGCCGCGCAATCGGCGCGTGAGAGGGCTGCCCGTATGCGCGCCCGCCTCTCCGAGGGGACCGAGAATCTCTCGGAAGCAGCGCGGGAGCGGGTGATTGCCGCCCGCGAGGCCGCAGTTGACGCGCGCCGCCGCGCTGCTTCGGCCATGTCGGCTCACTCCGAGCGGGCCAGCGATTTCTTCGAGCGGCAGCCGCTGGTCGCCGGTGCACTGGCGCTGGCCGTGGGCGCCGCGATTGGCGGGGCGCTGCCGCGGAGCCGCAAAGAGGATGAGCTGATGGGCGCCCACAGCGACGAGCTGATCGCCCGTGCCGAAGCCATCCTGCGCGAAGAGAAGGAGAAAGCCCTTGCCGTGGCCGAAGCCGCCAAGGACGAGGCCCGCGACATCGCTAAGGAAAAGCGCGAGGAGCTGGACAGCGGCGCGCCGGGCGACAAATCCGCAGGCGAAGCCGTGGCCGACGAGGCCAAGAAGGCCGGCAAGCGTGTGGCCGATGCAGCCAGCAAGAAGGCTGACGAGAAAAATCTCGGCAAACTGTCGTCCTGAGCCCGAACAATGGAGGCTGGCGGTTATGCCGCCAGCCTCCCTGCCAACTAACCAAGGGGGGAAGCGCCATGGCCCGCGGCCGCCACGCAGAAGCTCCGCAGCAGATCCCGCCGAAAGGCTGGAAAGACATCGCGCTGCGGGTGAAAGACGAGATCACCAGCGACCACGTGAGCCTGATTGCCGCCGGCGTTGCCTTCTACGGGTTACTCGCCCTGTTCCCCGCTATTACCGCGCTCCTCGCCATCGGCGGGCTGCTCATTGAGCCGCAGCAGATCGTCGATCAGATCTCCAAGCTCTCGGGATTGGTGCCTCAGGAGGTGATGACAATCATCACTGACCAGGCCACAGCGGTTGCAGGCTCGCGCGAGGGCGGGCTGGGGCTGACCGCGGTCGTGGGTATCCTGATCGCCATCTACTCTGCCTCCAAGGGGATGAACAGCCTGATCGAAGGCATGAATGTCGCTTATGACGAAGACGAAAAGCGCGGCTTTTTTATGAAGACCTTCGTAACACTGGCGCTGACGCTGTTTCTGATCATCGGGCTGTTGTTCGGTTTGGTGGCGACAATTGCCGTGCCGTCGGCGCTAGCCTTGCTGGATGCCGGCCCGGTCGTTGAGACCCTGGGAACGCTCGCGGTCTGGGCGGTCCTGGTGGTGATGACAATGGCCGGGCTGGCGGTTCTCTACCGCTATGGCCCGTCGCGCGACAAGCCAGAGTTCCAATGGGTCTCTGTCGGGGCCATCGCGGCCTGCGTTCTGTGGATCATCGGCTCTGCCGGATTTGCCTTCTACGTCGCTAATTTCGGCTCCTACAACGAAAGCTTTGGCACGCTTGCAGGGGCCGTAGTGCTGTTGATGTGGTTCTGGATCTCCGCGTTCATCGTCCTGCTTGGCGCCGAACTGAATTCGGAGATGGAAGCGCAGACTGCAACGGACACCACCGTAGGTCCGGACGAGCCGATGGGGCAGCGCGGCGCGGTTAAAGCTGATAGACTGGGCGAGCCCAAGGACGCTTGATCTGCGCCCTAATGAGCCACGGCGACAGGAGGATGTTTACCATGGCGATATGCTTCGCTCTTTCCCTCCATCAGGGTACTCCCGCGAGTTTCGCCGGACGGGACGGCAGCCAATGACCGCCCCGCGCCCTGCCCCGGATGCGGGCAGCGCTCCGGCAATCCAGAAGGGGCTGCGCTTTGCAGTGCTGGGCATTTTTATCCTCCTGCTGATCCACACTTTGGTTTGGGCCAACGATTTCCTGATCCCTGTGACGGCTGCCTTCCTTGGCTTTTTCGTCCTGAACCGCCCCCGACGCTGGCTTGACCGGCTGGGGGTGCCGCCGATGCTCGCCGCGGCAATATTCACGGTCCTGATGGTAGCCGCCGTGGGTTTTGCGCTCCTGCGCTTCAGCGAGCCGGTTTCGCGCTTCATTTCCGATTTGCCCGGCGTCGTGGAGGAAATCGATGCCAAGCTTTCCACCCGCGGCGGCCCGCTCGAAGCCGTGGACAAAGCTGCCAAGGCAACCGCGGAGATCCTCGATCCCAAGCCTGAGGGGGCAGAGGAAACTGTTGAGGTGGAAGTCGTCTCTGACAACAGCGTCGCTGCGCTGGTTGCCACTCTGGCGCCCGCGCTCCTTGGCAAAATCGCGTTCGCGATCCTACTGCTGTTCTTCCTGCTGGCCTCTGGCGACATGTTTCTGCGCAAAACGGTGCAAAGCATCGGCCACTTCCGCGACAAGCGCCGGGCGGTAGAAATCGTGCACCATATTGAGGATCGGCTGGGGCGCTACCTGGGCGGCATCTGCGCAATCAACGCAGGTCTCGGCGTCTTCGTGGCCGCTGCGATGATGGCATGGGGGATGCCCAACCCGCTGATGATTGGCACCATGGCCTTCCTGTTCAACTTTGTGCCCTATATTGGGGCGCTTCTCGGTGCCACAATCGCCGGCATCCTGGCCTTCGTTTCGATCGAGGGCATCTGGCCCGCCGCCGGGGTCTGGCTCACATACATGGCGCTAACCTCAATCGAAGGCCAGCTGGTGACCCCTATGCTGATTTCACGGCGGCTGCACTTGAACACCACCGTGGTGTTTCTCAGCGTCGCTTTTTTCGCTTGGATCTGGTCGATCATGGGCATGGTGGTAGCGCTGCCCATCCTGACCGTCATCAAGATTGCCTGCGACGAGATTGACGGGCTGCAAACAGTGGCTATGTTTCTTGGCGATGACCAGGAGGCGGAGCCGCCGCCGGAACGGGAAAAGGAAAGCGGCGGCTAGACAGTCAGCCTGCAGTGATGCGCCGGGCGGCGCCTTCGGCCCAGTTTACCGCAGTGGCGCCAAAGCAATCGTGCAGCGAATCCACCGCGACCGCGCTGCCTTTGGCCATCCGGCCCAGCACAGATAACCCCGCCACCGGTTCCCCTGCGCGGCTGAGGGCCTGGCCGCCCTCCCCGGTCGCGGCGCCCAGCCCCTCGTCAACCGGGTGCAAGAGGCCAGCCGCCAGTAGTTCCTGCAACAGCGGCTCCCGGGTGCGGGCGATTGCCGGGGCAGCGAGCACCGCATCAACCATCACCTCCGCTGTGATCTCGTCTGCCCCCTCGGCCAGCTGCCAGCCGTGCGGCACAAGGCGCACATCCGGGTCCTCCACCGCACGCAGATCAGCGATGCCTGCGCGGATCAGCGCCAGAAGCTCCTCCGCCGCGCTCACCGGCGGGCCGTATGCATAGGGCATCAGCCTGCCATCGAAACCCGCAACTGCCTTGGCGGTTTCCCTCTCCGGGTCGCTGGCGGCAAAGACCTCGCGGAAACTTTCCAGCCAGTTTTGCCACAATTGCGCCGCGGCATAGCCGGGCGACGGCGGCGTATCTCCGCGCGCCATCGCGATAGTGTCTTCGAGAAATTCTGCCACCGGAGCGCTACCGCGCCCGGCCGGCGTGTCCTGCCCGTCGCACAGCCAGCCGCGGATTTCGGCAGGGGTGCTCCGACCGGCCAAAATGCGTTCGAGCGGGGCTTGCAATGCCTCGCATATCAGGTCCAGCGCAGGACCCGGTGCCAGTGAAAGCGCCTTCTCCAGGTTCTGTTCGAAAACCCTTGTTTCCTCTGCCAAAGGCCTGAAGAGGTCGTCGACCGCTGCCGTTGCAGGCTTCGGCGCAGGTGGCTGGCCATCGAGCGAGAACGGGCAGATGCGGGCGGGCTCGCGGCCCGACCGCAGATAGCCTTGCTCCGTGAAACGCCCTCCCAGACCTTGCGTGAGCATCCGCAGCACGTCGAACGCGGAGAGCCCCAGCCCGCGCACCGCGACCACCTTGCCCTGCCAGGATTCCGCTGCCGCCAGCAGCCGGGATGCCGGATATGCGGAGAGCAGTGCCGCGCCGGTCTCGCGGGCGTGAGCCTGCCAGCGCGCGAGCTGCCCGTCGGCTTCACTCTCCGGTTGGCCCAGGGTAAGCAGCACCTCGTCATAGGGCCCGAACTCGGCGCCGGCCGCCGCTGCCATCCAGCCGCCGGCCCCGCCGTCAGCCGGCATCAGCCGGGTCACACGATGGTCATGGAGAGAGAGCCGGAAGTTCCCGGGCAAATGCGCGCGAAGATGCGCAAACCGGTCGGCAAAGTACGCCCCGATGCGGGCCCGCGGCAGGAAGGCATCCGGGTCGCGTTCATCCTCGGGCAAACATTCGGCGAAGTCGCGAAAGGCGCTGCCGCAGTGCTCCGCCCGGGGCAGCCAAAGGCCGCGCAGCGGCAGATTCAAAGGGCAGAGCGGGCTTTGGTCCGGATCGTAATTCGGCCCCGCACCAGGCGCTGGCCCAGGTTCGAAAATGTCTATGGAGAGATCCGCAGCCTGGCCATGCAGCTGCTTCAGAAGCGCTTCCAGGGCGCCGAGGCCGCGCGGGCCGAACCCGGCAATGGCAATTCTGTAGGACAAAGGCGTCTCCTGCCTGCTTCGGGGCCGGTGGTCGCGCGGCTGGGCCGGGCGCCCGCCAATTGGTAGCGGATCAAGCGCGCTGGGTCTATGGCCGCGCGAAAACACCCCGGCCGATGTCCTCAGCCGGGGTGGGATGCGCCCGCGTTGGGCGGGTTTTCTGAAGGCGCCTCAGGCGGCTTTGGCCCTTGGCTCCGAACTGGCAGCCTCACCCGAGTTCACCAGCGCCTCGTGCAGCGCCTTAATGGCAGCATTCAGATTGCCGCGAGGGATCACGAACTGCACGTCCACGTTGCGCGGCGTCTGGTGCGCGGCAATTACCTCGATACCCGCCGCCTCCAGCGCAAGAAGTCCGCGGCCCAGCACGCCGAGCCCGCTGAGGTCGCGCCCGATGGCAGAGACGATAGCGGCCGAGCGCACCGGCACATGTGCGGAGGGATAGCGGGTGAGCAGGTCCTGCTCCACCCGGCGCACAGTCTTAAGCGGCGCGTCCACGTAGTGGGTGATGGTGTTCGCGTTCGAAGTTTTCGAGACGATCCGCACCTTGTGGCGCTGCAGCGCATCGAGGATCGCGGCGTCGTAGCCCTTGACCCCGACCATATCCTGCTCGAACAGTTCCAGCGCGATGACCGGCAGACCGGTGACAATCTCCACACCCGGGCGCTCCGCCGGGCTGTCGTCGATCAGCGTTCCCGGGTCTTCGGGGTCGAACGCGTTGGTCACCCGCAGTGGCACGTCGGCCTGGCGCAGGGTCTTGGCGGCTTTCGGGTGGATTGCCTCCATCCCCATGTTCGAGAGTTGGTCGGCCACGTCATAGTTGCTGTGGCCAAGCTTGCAGACCGCGCCGCTGCCGACCAGATTGGGGTCGGCGGAGGAGAGGTGGAATTCCTTGTGAATGATCGCCTCCCGCGCGCCGGTGCAGGCGGCGATATTGGCAAAGGTCACTTCGGAGTAGCCTCGGTCGAACTCGCGCATCAGCCCTTCGGTGCATTGCGCATAACCGGTGACGATGGGCAGCTCGCGGCTGAGATCGATGCCGTCCAGCCCTGCGGTGATGCGCTCTTCCAGGCTGTGCTCCGCCTCATCGCGCCAGCCGCTGAGGTCCACGAAACGGGCGTCCACCCCGGCCCGCTGCAGCAAAAGCGCGGTCACAAAGGCCGAATGCGCCTCGCCCAGGCCGGACAGCAGCTCGCGGATCACCATCATGTGGCTCGACAGGCGGAAGTGCCCGTAGGAGCACAGCCGCTGCAAGTCGAACAGGCAGCTGCGGGCACCTTCGATACGCTCGCGCACGAATTCATCCGCCATTGCCAGGTCGCCGGCATGCTCCAGCACCTCGCTGTGCGCCTTGCCCATGGCCTCGGCCACGCGGCTCAGCGCGTCGAGCCAGCCGTGATCATCCTCGCTGCTCGCAAACAGCGCATAGACTCCGGGCGCGCCGGATTTCTTGTGTTCCAGCAGAAGGTTGGTGATGCCGGCAAACGCCGACACCACGAATATGCGATGATAGGGATCGGCGGCCTTGCCGCCGCCCAGGAACAGCGTGTCGCGCAACTCGCGCACGCGGCTCATGGAGGTACCCCCGATCTTTTCGACGGTATGGGTCTCAGTTGTCACGGAATGAATCCCCCCGGATCTAGCCGGGGCCTCCTGTTCAGCTGTCTTCCAGAGCGTAGGAACCGTCCGCCTGATGGACTTCCTTGCCGGTCACCGGCGGGTTGAAGCAGCAGGCCATCACCAGTTCCTCCTCGGCGCGCAGGATGTGGCGGTCGTGCTTGTCGAGCGCATACATCACGCCGGGGGTGATCACATGGGTCTCGCCGGTGGCGAGATCGGTGATCGAGCCGGAGCCCTGCACGCAGTAGACGCTTTCGAAGTGGTTCTTGTACTCGAACTCATGCTCTGAGCCCGCCTCCAGAAAGGTGATATGGAACGAAAAGCCCATGCCGTCGTCGGCCAGCAGCATACGGACCGAGGTCCACTTGGCATCCGACACAACGCGTTCGCGCTCGGTTTCGATGATCTTGTTGAAATCTCTGACAATCATGGTGTTACTCCGCAGCCTGTTTGGTGGCCGTCATGGCGCCGCGCACAGCGTCGGCGAGGATGGACAGACCCTTGGTGAATACTTCTTCGGGGGTGGTAAGGGGGGCAAGCACCTTGACCACTTCGTCCTCAGGGCCGGAGGTTTCGATGATCAGGCCCATCTCGAAAGCCCGGCTGCAGATATCGCTGGCAAGCTCGCCCGAGCCCACGTCGATGCCCTGCATCAGCCCGCGGCCCTTGAGGCGCGCGCCGGGGATCATCGCGGCGGTGTCGGCCAGCGCTGCGGACAGCACGTCGGCTTTCACCGCCAGCTCCTCGCGGAAGGTGCCGTCAGCCCAGAATTTCTCGATCGCAACGCGGCCGGTCACGAAGGCATGAGTGTTGCCGCGGAAGGTGCCGTTGTGCTCGGCCGGGCCGAAGACATCGTGCTGCTCCCGCACCAGCATCAGGGCCATCGGAAGGCCGTAGCCGGAGACCGACTTCGCCATTGTGACGATGTCGGGCATCACACCCATTTCCTCGAAGGAGAAGAACCCGCCGCAGCGGCCGCAGCCGGCCTGCACGTCGTCGATGATCAGCAGCGCGCCATGCGCCTTGGCGATCTCCGCCACCCGGCGCACCCACTCAGGGCGCGCGGCGTTGAGACCGCCCTCGCCCTGCACAGTTTCCAGCAGGATCGCCGCCGGAGCATCGACGCCGCCGGACTTGTCGGAGAGCATCTTCTCCAGGTAGTCGGCAGTATCCATGCCGCCGCCGAAGTAGCCGTCGAAGGGCATCCGGGTCACGCCGCTCAGCGTCACGCCGGCCGCGCCGCGGTGGTAGCTGTTGGCGCTGGTGGCAAGCGCGCCGAGCGTCACGCCGTGAAATCCATTGGTGAAGGAAATCACGTTCTGGCGCCCGGTCACCTTGCGGGCCAGCTTCAGTGCTGCTTCGACCGCGTTGGCGCCGGTCGGGCCAGTGAACATGATTTTGTGATCCATGCCGCGCGGCTTGAGGATGTGGGTCTCGAAAGCCCTCAGGAAATCCGCCTTGGTGTCGGTGTGCAGGTCGAGACCATGCGCCAGGCCATCGCTGCTGATGTGGTCAACCAGCGCGGCCTTCATGTCGGGGTCGTTGTGGCCGTAGTTCAGAGACGCGCAGCCCGCGAGAAAGTCGATGTAGGTATCACCCTTGGCATCGGTCAACTCGGAGCCCTTGGCGCTGGTAAAGACGGTATTGAAGCTCCGGCAGTAGCTGCGGGCCTCGGATTCACGGCGTTTGAAAATGGCAACATTGCCGGTGTCGGACATCGGGGAGGTCATAAAATCACCTTTGATTTGGGGGATAAGGCTGCTGAGAACAGGCGGGTGCCACAGGGGGAACACGCTGGATCACCGGGATCTTGCTGGGATCACGCGGCGCGCTTGGCCTCTTCGAGCAGCTTGATGGAGACCAGATTCTCGGTCTCGTGGCGCCCGCGGAAGTGCAGGCTCTGGGTGTAGTAGGGCTGGATATCCAGCTTGGTCCGCTGCCATTCGGCAAAGCGGCGGAACAGCGACCAGGAAGCTTCATTGCCGCCGGTGATGGTGGTCTGCATGCGGCGCACGCCCTTGCAGGCATCGCGCTGCACCAGTTCACGAAGCATCAGCGACGCGAGACCGGTGCCGCGGGCCGCTTCCGAAACGGCGACCTGCCAGACAAACACGGTTTCGGGGTCATGGGGGATCACGTAACCGGAGACCCAGCCCGCGATCTTGCCCTCGAGCTCGCCCACCACGCAGGTATCGCGGAAGTGGTCGCACTGCACGAGGTTGCAGTACATCGAGTTCTGGTCCAGCGGCGGACAGTTGCGCACCAGCTCCCAGATCTCCGCACCATCGGCCGCAGTGGGCTTGCGCAGCTCAGGAAAAGGCTTCTCGAACACTTCCAGGGCGTTCCGCATCTGTCATCGTCCTCCAATTTCGTTCGGAAAGCTAAATAACACCCGCTCCTGAATTCTTCAATAGGCTAAGCAAAATGTCGCATAAAGTCGAAGAAAGGCTGCTTTTTATGGCGCAAACGGCCCCTCCAGCACTCAAGTTGCTTCGTCAATCTGAAATAATAATATTTTGCAGTAGCGATTGAATGCGCAGGCGCACTCTGGCAAAATCGCCCAGCCCCGAAGCTCTCAGCCTCCTGGAGACCATATGGACCGCATCGACAGCAGCCTCATCGCCCTGCGCCGGATCTTGCGCGCAACCGAATTGTTCGGCCGCAAGCTGGCAAAATCCGCTGGCCTTACCGCGGTGCAATTCCGGGTGCTGCAGGTGGTTGCGGAGAGCGGGCAGACCACGGCCAAGGAGATTTCCACCCGGATGCGGGTGTCGCAGGCAACTGTGACGGCCTTGGTGGACAAGCTGGTCGCCCGCGGCATGGTGGTGCGCGAGAAATCCCAGACCGACCGCCGCCAGACCAATATCGTGGTGACCGACCTGGGCCGCAGCACGATCGAGGGAGCGCCGGACCCTCTGCAGCAGCGCTACGTCAACAAATTCAAGGCACTGGAGGATTGGGAGCAGGCGATGCTGGTGGCCGCTCTGGAGCGCGTTGCGGCGATGCTCGACGCCGAGGAGATGGACGTGGCGCCGGTGCTGGATTCGGGCGACTTCCGCCAGATGGGCTGAGGCCCGCGCCCGCCCGGCCTTGCCACGGGCCCGCGGCCGCGCCGCACCCGGAGGAGCGCGGCACGCCTGGAATCACTGTCAGAGCTCGTTTTCCCACTGCCGCGACAGCCGCATCGCGCCATTGATGATCCCCACCATCGAATAGGTCTGCGGGAAGTTGCCCCAGGCCTCGCCGGTGCGGAAGTCGGTATCCTCCGACATCATCCCGAGATGCCCGCGTGCGTCGAGCAGGTCGCAGAAATACTCCCGCGCCTCGGCGGTGCGGCCGATCCGGGCCAGCGCGTCCAGCCGCCAGAAGGCGCAGACGTTAAAGCCGACCTCGGGTTCACCGAAGTCATCCGCCTCCTCGTAGCGGAGCATGAAGGCGCCGCGCCCCAGCGTGCCCGAAAGCCGGTCCACGGTGGCGGCAAAGCGGGGGTCCGACGGCGGCAGCATTCCAACCTCGCCCATCAGGAGCACACTGGCATCCAGCGTCTCTCCTCCGAAACTTTCCACAAAGGCCTGGCGTTTATCGGACCACGCCTGCTCCAGAATCTTATCCCGGATCGCATCGGCGCGTTTGCGCCAGAAGGTCTGGCGGCTGGAAAGCCCCAGATGACCCGCGATCTTGGCCAGCCGGTCGCAGGCGGCCCAGCACATCACCGAGGAGGACGTGTGCACCCGCGCACGCGTGCGGAGCTCCCAGATGCCCGCATCGGGCTGATCGTGCAGCTTCCAGGCCTGCTCGCCCAGATCCTCCAGCATCCGGAAGGCATCGGCACCCGCGTGCATGTGCAAACGGCAGTCGAAAAAGGCGGGCGCGGCACCCACGATGATCGCGCCGTAGGTGTCGTGCTGGAAATGCTCATGCGCCTGGTTGCCGATGCGCACCGGCCCCATCCCGCGGTAGCCCTGCAGGCCGGGCGCGATGCTTTCGCTCAGCTGGCGTTCCAGCCCGATGCCCAGCACCGGCTGGATATGGCCCCCGCCGGCATCTGCCACCGCGTTCATCAGCCATTGGAAGTAGTTTTCCAGCGTCCGGGTTGCGGCCAGGCTATTGAGCGCCCGCACGGTAAAATAGGCGTCGCGCACCCAGCAGAAACGATAGTCCCAGTTGCGGCCGCTGTGCGGCGCTTCGGGCAGCGAGGTGGTCACCGCGGCAACGATGGCGCCTGTCGGCTCGTAGCTGCACAGCTTCAGCGTGATGGCGGCGCGGATCACCGCGTCCTGCCACTCGAAGGGCACCGCCAGCCGCCGCACCCAGTCGCGCCAGTAGTCCAACGTGTCGCGCAGAAAGCTTTCGGTCAGCTCAGCCGGGTGCGCGCTCAGGCTTTCGTCCGGGCCAAGCACGAAATGCAGCGGCCGGTCGAGATTGAAGACATGCTCGTCCAGCACGTGGTCGATTGGTGCGTCGGTGGTCAGCCGCATGGTATGGCCGTTGCCGACATAGCGCACGTGATTGGAGCCGCGGGTGATCTCCGGCTCGGTTGCCCCCCAGTCGAACCGCGGCCGCAGCCGGACCTTAATGCGCGGCCAGCCCGAGAGCGCCCGGATCCGGCGCACCACGGTCTGCGGGCGGAACATGCGGCCGCAATTGTCGAAGCGCGGGGTGAAATCGACGACTTCCACCTCGCCCGACTCGCCGCTCAGCACCGTGCGCAGCACCGCCGTGTTGCGGTCGTAGCTCTGGCGGGAGGACTTGAAGCCCTCAAGTTCGATGGCGAAACCGCCGCCGCCGGGCGCGCCGTTGCCGTGGCCCAGCAACGAATGGAACACGGGCACCCCATCGAACCGCGGCAGGCAAAGCCAGACCAGCTCCCCCCTGTCGTCCACCAGTCCCGCGATGCTGCAATTGCCGATCAGTCCAAGGTTCTTCATGTCTCACCATCAGATTTCCTGCCGCATGTCTGGCAGGATGTTAGCCCATTCCGGCACCCGCTGGCGAGCATGTCGCACCGGCGCCGGCATTCTCGCGCGCTGCTGTGCGCACCGCGGGGGGTGACGCAAGCGCTTTCCGCCCCTATCTAAGCACAGGTAATTGGTTTGGAGGGCTTTTGAAGATGAGGCATGGGCAATGGGACGGCTGATCATCGCTTCCAACCGCACCGCCACCCCGGGCGCGCCGCGCGCGGGCGGTCTGGCAGTGGCACTCTGGGACGCACTCACCGAAAGCGGCGGCGGTGTCTGGTTCGGCTGGTCCGGGGAGACAACCGTGAGAGAACCGCGCGGCATCCGGCTGTTCGCGGAAGAAAACGTTGATTTCGCCCTGACCGACCTGACGGCAGAGGAATATGAGAACTACTATCTCGGCTATGCCAACCGCACCCTGTGGCCGGTGTTTCATTACCGGGTCGATCTGGCGGAGTTCGAGGAGGAGACCTTTCACGCCTACCAGCAGGTGAACAGCCGCTTCGGCCGGCTTCTGGCACAGACCGCCCGTCCGGATGACACCATCTGGGTGCATGACTACCAGTTCCTGCTGCTCGCCCGGGAGCTGCGTTACAATGACGTGCGCGGGCCGATCGGCTTCTTCCTGCACATCCCCTTCCCCGCGCCTGAGGTCTTCACAGCGCTGCCGCACCACGCGCAGCTGGCGCACGGGATGGCCGAATACGACTTGATCGGCTTCCAGACCACGCGCGATACCGATAATTTCGCCCGCTACATGGCCGAGTTCCACGACGCTGAGCTCCTGGGCAATGGCTGGATGCGGGTGTTCGGACGCACAATCCGCGCCGCCGCCTTCCCGATCGGCATCGACCCGGAGGAAATCGAGAGCTTCCTTGAGACGGAGGAAGCGCGCTCCGGTGCCGAACGGCTGGGCCGGGTCATGGACAACCGGGCGCTCGTGATCGGCGCAGACAGGATCGACTATTCCAAAGGGCTGCCGCAGCGGCTGCAGGCCTTCGGACGGCTGCTGGATGAATATGCCGAGCTGCGCGGCAATGTCGCGCTGCTGCAGATCGCGCCGCCCTCGCGGGAGGATGTCGATGCCTATCAGGACCTGCGCGAGCAGCTCGACCGCATCGCCGGACGGATCAACAGCGACTATGCCGATCTCGACTGGACGCCGATACGCTACATCGCGCGCAACTACCCGCGCGAGGTGCTGGCAGGCCTCTACCGGCTGGCACGCGTTGCGCTGGTGACGCCGCTGCACGACGGCATGAACCTGGTCGCCAAGGAATTTGTCGCCGCCCAGGACCCGGAGGACCCGGGCGTGCTGATCCTGTCGGAATTTGCAGGCGCCGCCGAGGCGATGCCGGAAGCGCTGCTGGTTAACCCGCATGACGTCGAAGGCCTGGCCGAGACCATCAGCCGTGCGCTGTCCATGCCGCTGGAGGAGCGCAAGCAGCGCTGGTCGGCGCTGGCCCGTGGGGTCACCGGCAAGGATGTCACCTGGTGGCGCCGCAGCTTCCTGACCGCGCTGGAAGAGGCCAGCGCGGTGAAACACCGGACCGTGACCACATCCGGCAGCAGCGGGGAGGCGCCGGAATGAGCGGTGCGCTGGAGGGGTTTGCGCTGAAGCGGGACGACGCGCTGTTTGTCGATTTTGACGGCACCCTGGCCGATATCCGTCCCGACCCGGACAGCGTGGGTCTCCCGGCAGAGGCGGCCGCTGCGCTCTTGGCGCTCGCGGACCTTCTGGGCGGCGCGGTGGCGGTCATCAGCGGACGCAGCCTGCGGGACTTGGCAAGCCGCACCCCGGACAGCCTGTGGCGGGCGGGCACGCACGGCCTGGAGCAGGCCGCACCCAACGCCGCGCTGCCGCCGCCGCTTCCCGGCGCGCCGGAGGCGCTGCTGGCGCCGTTCCGATCGCTGGAGCATGCATTCAAAGGCACCTGGCTGGAGGTAAAGGGTCCCGCCGCCGCGTTTCACTTCCGCAGCGCACCCGAAGCGGAGGCGCAAGGCCTTGCCGCCGCGGAGGAGGCTGCCGCGGCAGTGCCCGGCTATGTGGTGCAGCCCGGAAAAATGATCGTCGAGGTGAAGCCAGAGGGCGCCAACAAGGGTGTTGCACTGCGCCGGATGGCGTCCGGACGGCCCTTTGCCGGGCGGCGCGTCGTGATGATCGGCGACGACCGCACTGACGAAGATGCTTTTGACGCGGCGCAGGCGCTTGGCGGCATCGCCATCAAGATCGGCCCCGGCGCAACCGCAGCCACGCTGCGTGGGCCCGATCCAACCGCGCTGCGTGCCTGGCTTCAGGCCCAGGCGGAACACCTCGGCTGACGCCCGCCCCGTTTGCCCGCCTCCCCGGTCGAGCCAGAGATGCGCTGGAAACAGCGCTGCTGGAAAGCGGACGTTGATGCGCGCGGCCTCCTCCCTGCCAAACCGGTCAGGATGCAGCAGGAGTTCAGTGCTTATGCCCCCCCAAAAAGGCCGGCGTGCCGCAGGCCGCGTCGCGCGTGGCGCCCGACGGGTCCAGCGTGGCGGCCTCCCGCACAATCCGCGTAAAGGCGCTTTGGTTCATGCCCCCACCCGCCTGCCGCAGGTATCCGAATATTGGGCAATTACGGTGCCGCTGGGCGCGTCGCCGTGGAAGGCATACCAGATGCTGACACTACGCCGGTGCTGAACCGGCGCGCCGAGGCCGCTGCGCCCGATAGTCTCGGTCCGCGCCTGCGCCATAATGGCCATCACGCTATGGGAGGGAGAAAATTCCTGTTTCGCGCCCGGGCCGGTTGGATTGGGGAGCCACTCGCTCACTTCCGGCACACGTTTGAGTTATCGCTCAAATCACCCTCTTGAGCAGGGCCGATGCCTGCTTATCTCCCGGGGAGCGCGGGCAGCCCGCCCGGGCTGCACCCGAGAATTCCCCCGCCCGGCCCAGGCCCAGCTGCCCGGCCGGGCGCAATCTTGCACGAAGGAAAGAGACATGACGGACTTCACCCTGCACACCGAAGAAACCGCCCCCGAAGACGCCAAGCCGCTGCTGGCCAAGAGCAAGGCCGCCTTCGGCTTTGTGCCCGGGCTGCATTCCGTGATGGCGGAGTCGCCGCAGCTGCTGGAGGCCTACCAGCGCGTGCACGAGCTGTTCCAGAACTCCAGCCTCAGCAAAGACGAGCTGACCGTGGTCTGGCAGACAATCAACGTCGAGAACGAATGTCATTACTGCGTGCCCGCCCACACCGGCATCGCCAAGAGCATGGGCGTGGATGACGCGATCATCAGCGCGCTGCGCGAAGGCAAGCCGCTGGCCGACCCCAAGCTGGACGCGCTGCGCAATTTCACCCTGAAGGTGATCCGCAACCGGGGCAACCTGGAAGACAGGGACGTGCAGGACTTCCTGGATGCAGGCTTCAGCAAGCGCAACATCCTTGAAGTGATCCTGGGTTACAGCCAGAAGATCATGTCGAACTACACCAACCATCTGGCAGGCACCCCGGTGGACAAGGTGTTTGAAAAATTCACCTGGTCGAAGGAAGACAAAGCGGCCTGACAGTCGGCGCAAAGACCATGGCGGCGGCCCCGGAACGGGCCGCACGCCAGCAGTCAAGGAGATGCCCGAGATGCCCCGCGCTGCCCCCTATGACCGCGATACGGCGCTGGAGGCCGCCATGCTGCTGTTCTGGCGCAAGGGGTTTCACGCAACTTCGCTGAAGGATCTGGAAGCGGCGCTGCGCCTGAAACCGGGCAGCATCTACGCCGCCTTCCAGAGCAAGGAAAATCTCTGCCTGCTGGCGCTTGAGCGGTATTTCGAGACCGCCCGCAGCCAGTTCCGCGCCCGCGTCGCTGCTTCCCCCTCGCCCCTGCAAGGGCTGGCCGATAACCTGCGGGAGTTTGCCAAGCTGCCTGCGGAAGACTGCAACCACCAGCCCTGCATGCTGGTCCGCACCGCGCTTGATACCCGCACCACCGTGCCGGCCATCGCGGCCCGCGCTCAGAGCTGCCTTGACGGCATGTTGAGGGAGATCACCGCTGCCTTCGCTGTTGCGCAGGCCGAGGGTGAGCTGCCCGCAGATGCCGATCCCGCCCGCCTCGCCCGCCGCTACCAGGCCAATCTCACCGCGCTGCGGCTGGAATTGCATGAGGGTACGGATCCCCGCGCCTTGCGCGATCTGGCGGAGGACATGGCATGCGAGACTGAAGCTCTCCGGCATAGAAGCCTTCCCATGAGCGCGCCGGTACCCACCGCAAAAAAGGGGGCGGATCGCTCCGCCCCAAGTGAACCCGGGAAATTGCCTGGTCAGAACCCGTAGACCAAGGACACACCCAGCTTGTTATCGGTGCTTTTCAAACCTGGCAGCGGATCGCTGTCCCAATCGGTGCGGTAGGAAACGCGGGTTGCCCACCTGTCGGTTACCTTGAAGTTCACCCCAAGGTCGTTGGTGACCACGGTGTCTTCGTCGGAGAACAGCACATCGGTGTCCATCGTCACGTTCACGCTATCGCTGAAGGCGAAGTAATAGCGGGAGCCGACGATACCTGCAGCCTCGGTGTTGTCCACGCGCTGCTGGTCCTCGATGTAGCGCACGCCGGGGCCGGCCTGCACCCGCCAGGTCTGATTCTGCCGGTTGATCACGCGGTAGCCAGGGCCGACGCCGAGAAAGGCATCCAGCCGGTTGGAGTCGAAGTCGTCATAGCGCACCGAGCCCAGACCGAACAGGTAGAAGTGCTCCGTGAAGTAGCGGTTCACGTCGTAGGTGGCGAAGACCTCTTCCTTGTTGCGGACGTTATTGTCCTCGGAAAATTCGCCGGCGAACCCGAAAGTATGGTTCCAGGGCCCGTTGCCGTAGCGCAGCCGTCCTGCAAGATCCAGATCCGCCGTATCGGTGTTGCCGGTAGTGCCGGAGAAGCCGAAAGAGAAACCGCCGGACCATCCCTGCGCATACTGATTGGTGCCGAAACGGTCCCGGTCCTCACTTTCAGCCAGCTCCTCCGCGACATCTTCCTGAATATCTTCGATACGTTCATCGAGATCCTCGATCCCGAGAATCGTGCCCTGCGCAAAAACGGGGGTCGCTACCATGAACGCCGCAAGCGACACGGCCAAAATGTTGGATTTGTGCATGAGTGCATCCTTTCCCACTGGAGGATCCCTCTTTCCCGGAGGGAGGCATCGCTGCCGCATAGAGGGATAGGAGCATGAGATGAATGCGCATAATTAATTTAATTTGGGAATAAAAAAAGTTTTGCTCAATTCAAATCGCTGCCAGCGTTTTCAGGCACTTCCCGGCCCCGCTTCCTGCCGGGGAAGCCCAGCAGCGATTGCGGGTGCGAACACGGCACTAGAATAGTTGCCAAAATACAACACGCGACGGCGCCAGGTGTCGGCGCTGCCGCCGCAGGGATGCCGCGAATCCCTCCACGGGCTTCCCGAACGGCATCCGCGGCCGGTTGCGCAGAGGAGCGGCGGTTGGAACCTGCGCGACGGCAGCCCGCCGTGGAGGCAGAGCGGCCACACAGTGCGGCAGCACGCGGGGTGGCGGAACTTGCAGAACATTGGCGAGAGCCGGACGACCGGTGCGTTCGCAGAAGGGGACAGCCACTGGGAATCCGGATGGCGTCGCCAATGGGGTTAGCCGCAGGTGGCTAGATGATCTCGTCCTCGTAGAACATCGGATCATCCGTGAGCTGCGCGTTCAGATCCTCCACCGCATCCTCCGCATGGGCGACCGAGCCAACGCGGCCGAGGTGGAAGATCGCATCGCCTTCGTTCACCACGGGCATCACCGCGCGACCGACGATGATGCCGCCAAAGGGCGCCTCGATATGCTGTTCCTTTTCGCCGAATGGGTCCGAGACCGTGGCGAGAACCTCGCCGCGGCGCACCAGCTCACCGTCGGCCTTGTAGATCCGCAAGAGCCCGCCCATTGGCGCGCGCAGCCACTTGCTGGAGGGGCAGAATTGCGGTGCCGCTTTCGGTTTGGAAATGCCCTTTGCCGGCAGCATGCCCAGATGCCGCAGCACCCGCAGGATGCCCGCCACCCCTGCCCGCACCGACAGCTCGTCAAAGCGCAGCCCCTCTCCCGCTTCAAACAGCAGCACGTCCTTGCCAATGTCCTTGGCCGCCTGCCGCAGCGAGCCCTCGCGCAGCGCAGAACGCATCACAATGGGCGCGCCAAAGACGGTGGCCAGTTCCTCCATCCGCGCATCGCCGGGCGATATCCGCACCTGCGGATAATTGGTGCGGTGGATTGCAGCAGAGTGCAGGTCGATTCCGAGATCTGAACGGGCGACGATCCGGTTCAGGAACTGATTTGCCAGGCGCGACGCCAGGGACCCGCCCGTGCTGCCCGGAAACACCCGGTTCAGGTCGCGCCGGTCCGGCAGGTAACGGGAATGGTTAAGGAAGCCGAAGGTATTCACAATCGGCACTGCCAGCAACGTGCCCCGGAGCGAAGCCAGCCCTGGCGTGCTCAGCACGCGCCGGATGATCTCCACCCCGATCACCTCATCGCCATGGATGCCTGCGCTCAGGAACACCACCGGGCCGGACTTGCGCCCGTGGCGCACATGCACCGACATGGTGACCGGCGTGTGGTCAGACAGCACGCTGATCGGCAGGTCCACGGTCTGGCGCCCGCCGGGCGCGATCCGCACACCGCCGATGGCGAAGTCTTCGCGTGCCGCCATCAGCCCTTGCCCTTCGTCCTGGTCTTGCCTTCCTTTGCGTGTTTCTCGAGGTATTCGATAATCATTCCCGCGATATCCTTGCCGGTCGCCACCTCGACGCCCTCAAGCCCGGGGGAGGAGTTCACTTCCATGATCACTGGACCGTGGTTGGCGCGCAGCATGTCGACACCGCAGACGTTGAGCCCCATGCTCTTGGCCGCGCGCACCGCGATCGAGCGCTCTTCTGGCGTGAGCCGCACCACCTCGGCCGAGCCGCCGCGGTGCAGGTTGGAGCGGAAATCGCCTTCCGCGCCGGTGCGCTTCATTGCCGCCACCACCTTGCCGCCCACCACAATGGCGCGGATATCGGTGCCGCCGGCCTCCTTGATGAATTCCTGCATCAGAATGTTGACGCCCGCGCCGCGGAAGGCCTCGACCACCGATTTCGCCGAACGGTCGGTATCTGCCAGAACCACGCCGATGCCCTGAGTCCCCTCCAGAAGCTTGATCACGATAGGAGCGCCGCCTGCCAGCTTCAGCACCTCCTCGGTCTGCTTGGGATCATGCGCGAAGGTGGTGACCGGCAGCCCGATCCCGTCGCGCGCCATCAGTTGCATCGAGCGCAGCTTGTCGCGCGAGCGCCCGATCGCCACGCTTTCGTTCAGGGGGTAGACGCCCATCATTTCGAACTGCCGCAGCACCGCCATGCCATAGAAGGTGACCGAAGCGCCGATGCGCGGGATCACTGCATCATACCCTGTGAGTTTCTGACCGTTGTAATAGACCTCCGGCCGCCGGGTGGCGATATTCATGTAGCAGCGCAGCGTGTCGACCATGTCGAGCTGATGCCCGCGGGCTTCGGCGGCTTCCTTCAGGCGCTTGTGCGAATAGAGCTGAGAATTGCGCGCAAGCATCACGATTTTCATGTGGGTAAACTCCTTGCCGGGCGGGGATGAAGGCAGCCGGCCGGACACCTTCAAAGGGTCCGGCAGAATCGCGGCCTGCACCTGCGGGGAGTCCGCGGCTGTCCCCCAGGCCTCTCCATCGTGCACCGGGTCGGCGGCAACTGGAAGATGCCTTCTTGTTTTTTTCTATTCAGCACCGGTATTTGACATCCGCCTGCCAGCCCAAGCCGGGGTTCAGTCAGAGGCGGCCACGGGATTTTCCCTCCATCACCGATGGATTGTCTGGCTGGACGGCTGCCGCCTCATGCAAATCGAATGCACCTGAGTTCCCGGCCTGATACTTGTGGCTGTGCTGCAAACAGGTTTGATCCCCGGGTCGGCTATTGGCGTTTGACAATCAATTAGCAGTTACCCGATCCGCCCGAGGACCGGAAAGACACCGAGCAGCCAGTAGGACGGAGCAGTGAGCTTCCCGGTCATCATCGCCAGTCCCATCACGACCATAACCGCACCGGCGGCCTGATGCAGGCGTCGGCCGACCCGATTGGCGCCGCGCATTCGGCCGAGAAACCGATCGGTGAAACCCGCAACAATTATGAATGGCACCCCGAGTCCGGCAGAATAGACCGCCAGAAGCAAGACACCTTGCCCAACCGTGGCGCTCGCCGCGCTGGCGGTGGATCGCACCCAGAATAGGGCCGATGCAGGGGGTCCAGCCGAAGCCGAACGCGAGGCCCAACAGATAGGACGCGGTCGGCCTGCCGCCGGGGATGTCGAGATGAAACCGAAGATCCCGTTCCATGGCACCGATCCGCGCCGCGCCGATCATGAACAGCCCAAACAGGATCACGATGCCGCCGCCAACAAGATTGGGTTCATACCGCCACCGCAGCAGCACCTGGCCCAGGGCCGTTGCCGAAGCCCCGAGCGCCATGAAAATGGTCGAGAACCCGAGCACGAAGCAGAGGCTGAGCCAAAGCGTTTTGGCGCGGCCGGCTTCCTCGGCAACTTCAACAGTGGTTCTCCCTGCAATATAGGAGACATAGCCCGGCACCAATGGCAGCACACAGGGCGATACGAAGGAGATCGCTCCGGCCAGAAGGGCCGCGGTCATTCCCAAGAGAGACAGATCAGCCATGTGCAGCCTCCGATATCAGTTCAATATTCCAAGGATCCGGTCCAGGAGACCCGGCTCTGGCAAGGGCGCGTTGGTAAGCTCGTTGATATAGAGAACGAGGTTGACCCGGCCGAACTCCACTCCGTGGAAAATGCCCGCATGACGCCCGCCCCGTGCGATGACGTGGACCATAGGCGCATCTCTACCACCCTCTGACAGGGCAGCGAAGGCCGCGGCGGCGGACGCAGTACCGTTTTCCGCGGTGACACGGCTCCAGTTCGTGCCGTCTCAGCCCGGATCAGTGGCGGCGCCCACAGTCAGGAAAACAACCATCTCGCGCATTGGCGTGACATTCACCGACTCCTGAACTTCTCTCAGAAGCGCCTGCTGCGCCGCGCAGGGGGCGCCGCAGGCCCTGGAGATGAAGCTAATAACCACGATCTTGTCTTGCATATCGTGTATCTGGACGGCCGCGCCGCTGGCATCTGTCAATGCCAGTTGCGGCGTCCGGCGCAGGTCAGCCGGCTCGAATGCAGGCTCCCGCTCGGCCATCACCTTGTCGATCTTCTCGCCGGGGTGATGGGCGGCGGCCTCCATGGCCGGCACAAATAGCAGCGCAAGGGTAAAAAACATGCGGTTCATTCAGCGCCCTCCGGCCCGGTGGCGGCGATGCCTAGAACCGGCACCTCAACCGTGATCTCGCCCGCAGTTTCGAAAGTCAGGGTCAGCGGAAAGCTCGTGCCCTCTTCGAGCTTGTGCGTGAGCTGCATCAGCATCAGGTGCATGGCACCGGGCGCAAGCACCACGGTTTCACCCTCGGGCAGGTCAAGTGTGTCGAGATGCACCATGCGAGAGACCCCATTCTCGCCCGACGCGACGGAGTGGAGCATGACGCCGCCTGCGATCGGGCTCGATACAGAGACCAGCCGGTCGCCCATGTCACTTGTCAGGCTCAAATATCCGGCGCCCGGCCGCCCGGCGATGATGGTCGCGCGCGCCCAGGGGGCGGTGACAGCTACCTCAGCCAAGGACAACGCTGGCAGAGTGGCAACGAACGCCGCACCCAGGAATTGTTTCATTCGGATCGATCCTCGTTTTTGATGCGTGCAAGAACCTGTTTTGCCAGTTCCTCGGCAGGCTGGTCGCCTTCACGGAACACGTCCGCGAAACGTCCATCGGGGCGCATCAGATAAATGTGGCCGGAATGGGCCATGAGATAGCCGTCGGGCGCGGCCTCGTCTTCGGATCGTTCATACCAGACTCGGAAATTGCCGGCCGCCTCGGCTACCTGTGCTTCGGTGCCGGTCAAGCCGACCATTCGCGGATGGAAGGCGGATACATAGTCGGCCATCACCTCGGCCGTGTCCCGCGCCGGATCAACAGTGACGAAGATCGGCACAGTGCGCTCGGCCTGCGGACCGAGACTGTCCATGACACTGGCCAGATAGGCCAGCGTCGTCGGGCAGATGTCAGGACAGTAGGTAAAGCCGAAAAAGACGAGCTGCCAGCGCCCGGTATAACTTTCCGCCGTCACGGCCCGCCCGGTGTGGTCGGTCAGGGAATAGGCGTTGCGGATCGCGGCCTCGCCAGTGACAACAGGGGCGGGCAGGCCGGGGGGAAAGCTCATGCGCCAGAGGAAGACTCCGCTATACAGAACGACGGCTGCGGCTATAGCGGCCCAAAGCGCCTGGCGAATGCGACGGTGGCGAATTGAGGCGGATGATTTCTGCATTCAGTCGCTCCAGCCGTTGGCCGCATCGTTCGGCATTTTCCACGCATCATGGCCCTTGCTCTTGCACATGACGCAATACCCGGCGGCGCACATCACGGCGCAGGGGGCGAAGCTGAGGATCAGGGGTGCTGCCCCGATCGCAGTCAGCCAGCCCCAGTTCAGAGCCATGCCAGCGCCGGTGGCGGCGATGGCGGCGATCACCAGCCTCCGGCGGGAAAGCGGCAGGCCGAAGCCTTTGGGCCGGACCGGGTCTGTCAGATCACGTGTTTCGTTCATCGGTCAGTTTCCCCCTGTCGCGATAATGGTTTGAAATTGAGCGACCGCGTCCCGGCTGTCCCATTCGGCAGGGCCAACCAGTCGGCCAAGCTCGCGCCCATTGCGGCCGATCAGGATAGTTGTCGGCAGACCATAGGCCGCAACTGCCATCATCGCGCGGATGTCTTCGGCCAAATACATGCCCAAATGCCGGATTCCGATTTCCTCATAAAATTGGCGGATCACTGGTATCCCGGCGCGGTCTATGGACAATGGCAGAACAAGGAAGTCATCACCGCCAAGGCGGGCCTGGAGGGCGTCAAGCGTTGGCATTTCCTCGCGGCAGGGCGCGCACCAGGTTGCCCAGACATTCAGCAGCACAACCCTGCCGCGGAAATGATCGAGCGTGAGGGCACGCCCCTGGCCATCCGCGAAAGGCGGCGAGAGCATCGGGCGCGGATTGTCATGGAGCTGCATTAAGGGTCGTGCGAAGGCAGGTCCGGCTGCCAGTGCCATCGCGCCCGTCAGAAAATGCCGCCGTCTCATTGTGCAGCCTCCTCTTGCAGCCTGCGCACCAGCGGCAGGATTTCCGTCTCCAGGATTTGCCGGTTGAACGGTCCGACATGCTTGCGCGCGATCCGGCCTCTGGCATCGACCACATAGGTTTCAGGCACGCCGTAGACCCCCCAGTTGATGGCCACGCGCCCGTCGCGGTCTGCGCCGATGCGGGTGAACGGATTGCCCAGCTCATCCAGAAACGCCTGTGCCTCGTCAGCGGCATCCTTGTAGTTGATGCCGTAGACCGGCACTTCGCCCGTCTCAGAGAGTTCGACCAGCAGCGGGTTCTCCGCCCGGCAGGGCACGCACCAGGAGGCCCAGACATTGACGAGCGACACTTGGCCAACCAGGTCGGTCGAGGCAAATCCGTCCTCCCGGCCTTCGATTGGCGGTAGCGTGAATTCCGGGGCCGGCCGCCCGATAAGGGCCGACGGCAACCGGTCGTCGTTGTTGAAGAGCCCCCAAGAGAAAAACGAGCCAAGCCCGGCAAACAGAACCAGCGGCAGCAGCATTATTAGGGAATAGCGCCGGGTCCGGCGTTGCGTGTCCGAATTCATGACCCCTCCCCTGCGCTCTCGCTGACCCGGGCTTGAGCGGCACGCTGATGCTCGGGCCATGTACTCTTAATGAAGGCGAGGATCTGGATAATCTCTCTTTCGCTCAGAACACCTTGATAGGCAGGCATGTCGCTTTCGTAGCCCGGAACAACTCCACCGACGCCAAGCCGGGTAATAGTGAACAGGTCCCGGTCCGAATGGTGCCAGGTGTGGCCGGACTCATCATGCGGCGGCGCAGGCATGCGGCCGTCTGTTTTGCGGCGGCGCCAGTCCGGCGCCCCCTCAAGATCGGAGCCATGGCAGGACGCGCAGGTTTCGGCATAAAGTGCTTCGCCGAGCGCGACCTGTTCGGGGGCGATGATCTGTCCGAGAAAAGTGACCGGTTCCGGTGCGGCCGGCCGGGTCTCCGCTCCAGCCGCGGCGGCCAGGCCTGATATCGCCAGCCCCGCTATTGCCAGCAAACGCATCCTCACGACGGCGCTCGCAGGTACTTAATGAGTGCAAGTGCGGCGAGCACCAGAACCGTGATCAGGAGAAGTACGACCAAGCCGCTTGCCAGCATCATGCCCATCATCTGTCCACCCATCATTTGGCCCATGCAGTCGCCTATGGAACCCGTGCCGGGTCCGCCAACCTGTCCGTTCATTTCGACCTCTTGAAATATCTGCAAAGGACCACGATGCCCCTGACGAAAGCGGCGATCCCCGCCAGCGGCAGGAGCGTCGTCACGAGGATAGCGGCCGCGCTGCCAATCGTTTCTGTCAAAATTTCCCCGGCATCACTCATCGGAATAGACCGCCACGCCATCAGGTCCGAAGGAGTAGACACGCAGCGTGCCGGTCTTCTCCGGCGCCATGCCGGGAGCATTTGCGGGCATGCCTGGCAGGGTGATGCCGGTGATCTCCGGGCGCTCTTTCACCAGGCGTTCGATGACCTCGGATGGCACCAGCCCGCTGACGGCATAACCGCCGATCATCGCGAGGTGGCAGCCGATCCCGCGATCAGGCACCCCAGCCCGGACGGAGCGTTCTTCGAAATCCCGGTCATCAATCACCTCGACTTCGAAGCCGTTGTTCCGGAGGTATTCGGCATAGGCATCGCAGCAGCCGCAGCCGGGCGCGCGCCAGATAGTGACGGGTTCAGCCTCTTGGGTGGCAGCGGATGCCATAAATAGTGAAGGTGCGTCTCGATCTGTGAAGAGGGAGGCGGCGCCAGCTACACCCAGGGTCAATGCAAGTATCTTTTTCAATGCCAGCTTTCCTTTGCTCAAAGGTCCGCAAGGGTCGCCCAAGTGGCGCCCCCGTCGCGGCTTAGGGTCAGTTCCGTGCCGGTCGCGGCGGCGATTTTGCCCGGGTCCGCAGGGTCGGCGGCAAGCGCCCGTGCGTGCAGGCTGGATCTGCGTTCCCACATCACGCCGCCGTCTGTGGAGGCCCAGAGTCCGGAAGGCAGGGCTGCGTAAAGTTGCTCTGGCGCGGAATGAGCCGAAACGAGAGCAAGAACCGGTTCACCTTCAGGCAGCGGGGCTTCCGGTGGCGGTGCGGCCCCGGCGGCAAGTGCATCCATCGCATCGCCCGCCACCACATCCTGCCAGCGGCAGAAGCAGTCGGGCACGTGGGTTAGGCCCGTTTCGGTCCCCGCATAGAGCCAAATCCCGCCCATGCCGGAGGCAAGATTGACGGAGGCCAGCGCCAGAACGTCCTGTTCGGCCTCCGCGATCCAGGGGCGGTCCATGACGAAGCTCCAGGTCCTGCCCGCGTCTTCGCTGCGCCACAGTCCATCGCCAGAAACAGCAGCGTAGACCGTGTCGGGCGCTGCCGCAGCGACGGCGAGTGCAGTGGCTTGCCCCTCTGGCAGCCCTTTTCCTGCGGAGTGCCACGAGCGCCCGCCGTCATTTGACCGTGCGATGCCTCCACTTTCCAGTGCCGCAAAGAGCCGGTCCGGGCGATAGGGGTGATTGGCAAGCGTTTGAATTCGCCGCTCGGGAGCCGTGAGATCGGCAGCTGTGCCCGTTGAAACATCAACGGTTCTAACGCTGTTCCCTGCCACTATCACCGATTGGCCGCTGAAGGCGATCGCCAGAGCCGCATTTCCGGTGGCCTGCGCACTGCGCCCCGGAAGAAGCACTGCTATGCAAGTACCGCCTGCCATGGCGAGGAACCCCCGCCGGCGGGGGTTCCTCGGGTGTCCGTCGCCAGCCGCGCCCGAGGGAGTTTTGAAGGTCCCAGATCGTTCCCTGCTCATCTCCTTATGCAACACGGATCACCTCCATCATCCTGCCCGACTGGTGTTCGACGATGTGACGCTGAAAGATCCAGTCACCGGGATTGTCGGCGACAAAGGCGATCTCGACCCGATCGCGCGGATCCAACAGCACTGTGTCCTGCCATTCGCGGTGGGGGATGGGCTGTCCATTGCAGCTCACCACTCGGAAGGAATGGCAATGCGGGTGGATCGGATGAAGGAACGCCGTGGCATTGGTCATCGCGACGACTTGGCTCCGGTCCGGCTCCTGCACCGGGCCGAGGATGTGGCCCTTCGCGGCGATGCCGCTGACGAACCAGATGCCCTCGCCATGCATCATCCCCATCATGCCGTTGCCCATCATGTGGCCCTCTCTGGAAAACCCATCCGGCGCTCAGTCATCCCGCCCATCATTCCGCCGGTGAAGGTCACTTCGTGGCGGCAGACATCAACAAGGTTGGGTTCGGGGGGCGCATTGGGAGGAAGCTGCGCCGGCCAATCCGGTGAGGCGTCGCGGAGCGGCTCATCGGCATAGGTCTCGACCTGTTGCAAATTGTTCTCGGCATAGAAACGGTCGAAGACTGTTACGCCCCGGAAAGGGAGAGCGGTACCCGCAGCATCACTCGCAGCAGGAAAAGACCGGCGCGAACGCGCGAAGCAGGGGAGTGGTTTCATGTTTCAATCTCGTCTGATTACCGTCTGAAACGGCCAAGTCTGCTTGGCTTGACCATGATGCGGCTCCGGCGCCCTGAAAGTGGGACCGGAAAGAACGGTACGCGTCGGCGATCCCGCTAAAGCGCGACCGCTACGTCACCTCAGATGAGAGTTCTTGGAGGACTCGGGTCCGGCGCCCCGCGCCGCCCCGACGGCAGGCTCATGCCTAGCAGGCGATTTTGGCGTGCAGGAACCATCACAAACAGCGGCCCGGGAGCGGTATCAAGCGCTGCAATGCCTGGCGTTGTGCAGTCGAGGTCACAAGAGCCGGCGTCGACGGTGTCTGCGTCGCCAGCTTCGCATCCTTGGCAATCGGGCATGACGTCTGCCTCCCCCGCTGCCGCAGCCATATCCAACGCCATTGAATTCGCGCTGACCGCATGCACGACGCTGCCCGCCGCAAACAGGGCGAGAAACATGATGGCAAGGATATGCGCAAACTTCTGCATCCACTCTCGATATGACAGTTTGACGGCAATGTCGATACACACTGGCGTGCGGCAAAATCTCCGGCGGATTTCCGCATCAGAACAGGCTCTTGCGGAAGAGTCTGCCGCGCTGCCCGGAAACTGCGTCTGCATTCGGCCGAACGGGTTTTGGTGTGCGATAGACCGTGACGTGCCGATTGCGATAATCAAGGCGCGAGGTTTGCCAGGTCCGATCTGCATCAACCTAGTCCCGCCCCGGCATAGCCGAACAGCGCCCCCAGAACAGCGTCGACCGCAGCGATTCCGAGTCCGAATCCCGCCGCCAGACAGAATCCGCGCAGGCGGAACCCACCAGTCGCAGCGGTTCCATTGCAGGCTCCCAAGCCGCTGCGCACTGCGAGCAGAGGGAAGGAACTTGGTGCGATCCCGATGACTAGGCTCCAGACTCATTGAATTTCAGAGCCAGAAGATGACGGCGGCGGCGAGCGCGATGGCTGAGAGGAAGACCTTCGGGCATCTGCCGTAACGGGTGGCGACACGCCGCCAATCCTTCAATCGGCCGAACATGATCTCGATGCGGTTGCGTCGCTTGTATCTGCGCTTGTCGTATCGAACGAGTTTGTCACGCGACTTCCTGCCTGGGATGCAAGGACGTATCCCTTCGTCTTTCAGGGCATGCCGGAACCAGTCGGCGTCGTAGCCCCGGTCAGCAATCATCCAATCGGCCGCGGGCAAGCTCCTCAGGAGCGCCCTGGCTCCCGTGTAGTCACTAACCTGACCGGCGGTCAGGAAGACCCGGATCGGACGGCCAGAGGCGTCTGTAACGGCGTGAAGCTTGGTGTTCATGCCGCCCTTGGTTCGCCCGATCAGACGTCCACGCCCCCCTTTTCACTGCCAGGCTGGACGCCGTGCGGTGGGCCTTCAGATAGGTCGCGTCAATCATGACTGCCTTGTAATCCGCGTGCTCGGCAGCCAGTCCTGCCATCATCCGCGCAAACACGCCCTTGTCGCTCCATCGCTTCCAGCGGTTGTAGAGAGTTTTCGGCGGGCTGATCCTCCCCCAGTGAAGTGGTCCGCCGTTATGTTTAGGAAAACGGAGGATCAGAATGGGAACGAAGCGGCACAAACCGAAGAAATTGTCACGAAGCTGCGGCAGGTTGAGGTGCTTGTCGGGGCAAGGGATGGCGCGGGTGGATGCGATCCGCGAAGTGCGCATCACCGAGCAGACCTATTACCGCTGGCGCAAACAGTATGGCGGGATGGGAACCGGCCAACTCAGGGAACTCAAACGATTGCAGAAAGAAAACGAACGGCTGCG